>CAYGUK010000004.1:0-73937 GCA_964352985.1 uncultured Legionellales bacterium | reverse complement strand
GGGCTATGACAGTGAAGAGTTGCGCGAACAAATTCGCCATGAAGGCTCTGAGCCAATTATTCCAAGAAAAAGTAATTCGAAAATTGGAAATGATGACATGGATTGGGGGCTTTATAAATTGCGTCATTTGGTTGAAAATGTTTTTGCGAGACTGAAGCATTTTCGCGCTATCGCAACGCGGTATGATAAATTGGGACGAAATTACGAATCAATGGTGGCGTTGGCATGCGGATACTTGTGGTTGCCAATGTGAATTGTCAACAGCCCCTAGTCTAATAGAAAATAAATCATTAATTTATGACTAAGTTTATAAAGTGAGTGCGCTGTGAAATTTGATTTTCAATTTAAACTATATGTATCAGGTGCTTTTGGTATTCAACTTGAACAAGATTTACGAAAATTCTTTTCTGCTACTATCGGGAAAAACAGATATTTCATCCAGACTATTGACATCTTAGCTAACGAAAAACAAGCCAAACAAGATTGTATTATCGTCACTCCAACGTTAATAAAACTGTTGCCACAACCTGTAATAAAAATTGTCTGCAACATGGATGACAAAAAGCAATTAATGACTGATCTTGGTATTAATGACTGATCTTGGTATTGATGACTGGCAAAAAAAAGTCATGGAGGCGGTAATTAATTACCGATCATCTTTTACTTCATTTGCAGCACGTGTTAAAGCATGACCACCCGCTTGCACATCTTTACCTAAACCACTCACAGTATTACAACCTGAGAGTGCAAAACTAGTTAAAATGAAAATACTGCTTGCCATAATTAACATTAATCGTTTCATTGTGATCCTCCAGATTTTAGTTCTTGCCATTCACACCCATAAAAAGGTTGTTTTGAATTGGGTTCATTTATGGTTGTGTATTTGATGCATTGCATTGAGAAACTTTCTTTGATACTAATAGATGGTGGTAATTTATTGTTGATAATTTCGGATAAATTGATTTGCACATTAGATTTAGTATTAGTATTAAGTAAAAAGGCATTGATGATTTGGCCGCTACATTTATCATTATCTTCATCACTGTAAAAACAGTTTTTTCCCTGTTTGTTTAATACAAAAATGTGATAATCAACGCCGAGTGACATGAGTTGTTCAGTATCATTATTAATAGTGATATTTGAAATATCACATTTTTCACCATTGGCGACAAATTCATGCTGCTTACAAGGTGTAGCATAAATTGTCGTGATATTTAGCCATAATAAAATAATTAAACTTAAGCCTAGTTTCATGGCTCTTCCTTAAAGCTAGTAAATTTAATAGTATCCTAACTATCATCGCTAAACGCAATACTTTTCCATGAGTTTGTTATTTTAGAAAATTCAAAAATAGATTGTTAGCTTTATTCTATCTACATGAATGAATGTAGAACGAAAAACTAGCTTGAAATAGCGGGATTGGCTAGTATTGCAAAACATTAATATTGATTAATGTTAGAATGGCTTGTGCATATTTTATATCAATGCTAAGCTATCGCCGAACATTAAGGATTAGGTTTCAATCAATGCAAAAACCCTTAACATTATTTATCGCAATGAGATATCTCAGAGCAAAAAAACGCAATCATTTTATTTCTTTTATCTCACTGATTTCTATCGTTGGAATTACCTTAGGTGTTATGGTGTTAATTACGGTTTTATCAGTAATGAATGGTTTTGATCAGCAAATAAAAACGCGCTTATTTGGTATCGCAAGCCAAATGACAATTAGTGGAATGAGCGGCTCGCTTTCGAATTGGCAGAGTCTTGCTGATAGAGTAAAAGAAAATAAGCAAGTTACTGACATCGCACCATTTATCAGTGGACAAGGTGTTTTAACAAGTCAAGTTGGTGGCGTTAACGCGGTGGGGGTTTTAGGAATTGCACCTAAATATGAAGAAAAAGTGACTGATGTAAATTCTAAAATGGTTTCGGGATCACTAGATGATTTGAAACCTGGAAAATTCGATATTATTTTAGGTGATAAGTTAGCTGATAATTTAGGTGTTGTCGTCGGTGACAAAGTCGTGTTGATGATACCTCAAGCCACACTTACGCCAGCAGCTTTATTGCCTACTTATAAACGATTTACTGTTGCAGGTATTTTTAAAATTGGTAATGGTTTTGCCTTTGATAGTCAACTTGCTTTTATTAATATTCATGACGCGCAAAAATTATATCGTTTGGGTGATGCGGTATCTGGGATCCGTTTAAAATTGACGGATCTATACTTAGCCCCCATTCTTTCAAAAACATTTCAACACGAATTGCCTGCAAATTTTGATATTCGAAATTGGTCACAAACCTATGGTAATTTTTTTGATGCCATTCGTCTTGAAAAAACAATGATGTTTATTATTTTACTACTGATAGTGGCGGTAGCGGCATTTAATTTAGTATCAACATTGGTTATGGTTGTTAATGACAAAAGAGCTGATATTGCTATCTTAAGAACGCTAGGTGCAACACCTCGAAATATTCTACACATATTTATTTTTCAAGGTTTTATTGTGGGAATGATGGGAACTTTAGTTGGATTAGGTGGTGGCTTATTATTAGCTTCAAACGTCACATCGATTGTCAATTGGCTAGAGAAACTTTTCCATGTTCAGTTATTTGCATCGAGTGTTTATTTTGTGAATTATTTGCCATCAAAAATTGAATTTAGTGATGTGATGCATGTGTGTTTAATCGCATTTTTGATGAGTTTAGTGGCAACGTTATATCCTGCTTGGCGAGCGGCGAAAACTCAACCAGCAGAGGCGCTACGCTATGAATGATTTTGTTATCGAATGTGAAAATTTAAGTAAATCATTTTTCGAAGGTGGTTTACATGTTGATGTGTTTAAATCAATTAATTTACAAGTTCCCGCAAAAGCTCGAATTGCGATTCTAGGGACGTCAGGAGCGGGTAAATCAACACTCTTGCATTTATTAGGGGGGTTAGATAAACCAACATCAGGTCGTGTTTTATTGTGTGGAAATGACCTATCACATAGTAGTGAAAAAAAACGCAGCATTTTACGCAATAAATATTTAGGGTTTGTTTATCAGTTTCATCACTTGCTACCCGAATTTAGTGCACTGGAAAATGTAGCTATGCCTTTATTAATCGCCGGTTATAAAAAAAATATAGCGTATGATAAAGCCATGACTTTAATCGAAAAAGTAGGATTAAGTGCGAGATATAATCATAAACCTGCTGAATTATCCGGCGGAGAAAAACAGCGTATCGCAATCGTGCGTGCTATGGTCACTGAACCGAGTTGTATTTTAGCAGATGAACCGACTGGAAACTTAGATAATAAAACAGCATCACAAGTTTATGAAACGTTATTAACCTTGAATGAAGTCATGCAAACAAGTTTAGTGATTGTTACTCATGATAAACAATTAGCTAATAATATGCAGCAATGTTTTCATTTACAAGATGGGAAGCTAGTCCCTGATAATGAGACTGTAACATTGGTATAATGATGTCGCACATTGTCACTTTTGACAATTATCTAACATGAACTAACCTTATAGTTAAAGAGAATAACTATTATTGGGTAAGGAAGATTATTATGGCAGGGTTAGCAATGCTTGCGCCGCTGATCGGTGGTGTATTAAATTCAATTATTTCGCCTTCACAAGCAAAAGTACAAGTTCAACATCAAGTCGACAATATTAAAGATAAGTTTACCAATGGCGCGATTGATCCCATGCAACTTAAAGAAAAGTTGTTGGAAAAATTTGGTGAAAAAGCTGAAGGTATTGTCAATGAAAATGGTGAAATTGATTTTGCAAAACTTCAAGAGTTGTTAGCAGATCATCTTGAACAGTTACAACACAAAATTGCTCAAAAAGCAGAGCAAGCTAAATCAGAACCTGTCACCGCATTTCTTGATGTTATCAATAACGGTGAAACTAAGATAAATCTTTTTGATATAAAAGTTTAAAGTAGTTTACGATGATGGTTATCGTGTTTGCCGATTTCTTTTTCTAGCAAGCCATGCTCGAGTAATCATAATTCGCCAGAGGATTTTTATTATCATGTGTCCAATGATTGCAGAAACTATGCCACAGATAAAACTGCCGAGTAATAGGGGTTCCCAAATTTGACCGATCTGATGAAATAGCCATTCAAATGATAATTCAAAAGTAAAAGGACGAGAGGGTATATCTAATATTGTTGCACCTAATTTATAAGCAAAATAAAACATGGGTGGGATAGTGATAGGGTTGGTGATCCAAACTAATACCACAGAGACGGGAATATTTGCGCGTAATAAAATTGCAAAGGCTGCAGCAATAACCATTTGGAAGGGCAATGGTATGAACATGCAGAATAAACCAATAGTAAAAGCCCAGGCAGTTGAGCGTCGATTAAAAATCCATAGACTCGGATGAGTTAAACTTGAACCGAAGATTCGAACATATTTGTGTTCTCTGATTTTTGCTGGATCAGGCATGTGCTTTTTTAAAAATTTTCTCACTTTTATATCCTAAACTTCTAGCCTTTTATTCCTATGTTGGGTTATCATTCTGACAAAGCAGACAGGGGGCGCATAATATTAGAATATTGATATGCGTTTACTCATGTTTGCTTTTTTTATTGGTGTGATATTTGCCATCGTATTAACACCAATATTAAATTTGACCTTTCTAATTATAGGCTATTTTTCCTGTTCGCTGTTAACTATCTTATTGAAAATAAGATTTAAATTATCTATTTTTTGTTTGATGAGTGGCATTTTTGTTTATAGTGTATGCGCTATAAATCAGGCAGCGAATGAATTGCCCCAACAATATGAGAATCGTTCTTTATTAGTTTCTGGACAAATTGTCAGCTTACCCGCAATTACCAAGGATAGAAGTCATTTTATTTTTCGAGTTAACCAAGTGTTAAATCAAAAGCAAGTGATTACCTATCCTTTTTTGGTGAGATTGAATTGGTACCATAACACAAAGCCTATTCAAAATGGTCAAGTTTGGCAGTTAATCGTTAAATTAAAACGCCCACATGGTTACTTTAATCCAGGTGGATTTAATTATGCGAGGTGGTTATCGTTACATAATATCGTTGCTACGGGCTATGTTAAAAATAGTCAGAAAAATAAAATGTTAAAGGATTTTAAAAGAAATGATTTACAAAATTTAAGGCAATTAATTGTAAATAAAATTGATCAAAATTTAATATCTTACCCGCAAGTCGGATTTATAAAGGCATTGTCTGTTGGTGATCGAAATGATATTACGGAAACGGATTGGCAAATTTTAAAAATAACCGGCACCAATCATTTAGTTGCAATTTCAGGATTACATATTGGCTTAATAGCTGGTTTATTATTTTTTATAATCAGATGGAGTTGTAGCTATTTCAAAATGGTTTATCGGTTTGCTTCTCCAGATACAGTCGCTGCTATAGTTTCACTGATTGGTGCTTTTATTTATGCAGGATTAGCTGGATTTTCATTGCCAACGACTCGCGCATTAATTATGCTTGCGGTGTATTTGCTTGCGCGAATATTCCGTTATCCTTTACCTTTGTTATCAAGTTTGCTAATCGCGATTGGTATTATTTTATTATTTAATCCTTTGAGTTTATACAGTGCTAGCTTTTGGCTGTCATTTTATTGTGTGGGTATGATTATTTATTGTTTTAGTTTGCGCGTTAATAAAAAACATCATCGGTTTTATTGGTTAAAAATGCAATTAACAATTAGTTTAGCAATGTTTCCCATTAGCGCTTTTTATTTTCACCAAGTTTCAATTCTTTCATTTATTGCAAATGGTCTTGCAATTCCTTATTTTGCAATTTTACTTCCCTGTTTATTAATGGCTTTATTTTTCTTATTGTTATTTCCCGTTATTGGTAAATTATTACTAATTATTGCATGGTTCTTATTTCATGTTTTTTGGCTATTTTTAACCTGGCTCGCATATTTACCCATAGCTAGTTTAACGGTTAATGGCATGACATTTATTGTTTTATTGCTTTGCGTGATAGGTTATTGTTTAATTTTATTGCCAAAAGGATTTCCTGGAAAATGGGTGGGATGTTGTTGGCTTTTTCTTATTTTTTTTCCACCGCGTTCTCATCCACAAGTTGGAAATATGTGGGTGAATATTTTAGATGTTGGGCAAGGTCTAAGTGTTGTGGTCAGAACGGCGCATCATGTCTTAATTTATGATACTGGACCGAAATTAAGTCCAAGTTTTAATACCGGCCAAAGTGTGATTATTCCTTTTTTACAGTATGAAAATATTAATAAAATATCAATGTTGATGATTAGTCACGGTGATAATGATCATATTGGTGGCGCAAAATCATTATTACAGAGCTATAGTATAAAAAAAATATTAACAAGTATTCCCAAAAAGCTTTTACCTTATCATGCAAATTATTGTTATCGTGGTCAGCATTGGCGTTGGGATGACATTAATTTTAATGTGTTATTTCCTGTTAAAAATAGTCAATATGCCGATAACAACAGTTCGTGTGTGTTAAAAATTCAAACAAAAGATCATTGTATTTTGTTAACCGGTGACATCGAGAAAAAAGTAGAACAATGGTTAGTTTCACATCCTACGCTATTACGCTGTGATATTTTAGTCGCTCCTCATCATGGTAGTAAAACTTCATCCAGCTTACTTTTTTTAAAAAAAGTGCAACCAAAAGTTGTGTTATTTGCAACGGGATACCTTAATCGTTTTCATTTTCCCAATGATAGCGTTTTAAAACGCTATCATTTATTAGGAATAACGTCTTATAATACGGCCACCTGTGGGATGATAACTTTGCGTATTAATCAACATCATTTACATCCGGAATGTTATTTGGAGCAACATAAGTAGAGGTAATATGAATTTATATATAAGATTAATTAGAGTGATTATTAAATGCTTTTTTGCTGGTCGTATCACATTAGAGCAATCTTCTAAAATATCTTTTCGCGTGATGCCATGGGATTGTGATTTTAATTTTCACATGACAAATTCAAGATATAACGCATTTATGGATTTAGCCCGCACATATTTTATTGCTGAAACTAATTTATTAAAAAAATTTTTACAAAAAAAATGGATACCCGTTTTAGCGGCGGCTGAGCTCAGCTATTTTAGAGCAATAAAACCTTTTGCAAAATTTCGTGTTGAGTCCACATTTTTGGGTTGTGATGAAAAATATATTTATATGAAACAGTGTTTTTACAGTAAGAATACATTATGTGCTTATGCCTTAGTTAAAGCAGTTATTCGCTGTAAAAATGCTAATGTCCCTACGAAAGATGTGATTCAATTAAGTGATTTTAGTGACAAAGATACATCAGTCCCTGAAATAATCAGACAATGGCAACAATTAAATGTCTATAAAAGACAAGATTAACATGTGAAAAAATTGACTTGATCTTTTAGTTCTAGCTAGGTATGGTTCTCCAAATATTTATTTTGAAGATTTAGTAATAGGCAAATGCGACAATTTAGAAAATTATTTTGTAACATATTTTTTCTCTGTACTTTTTTTATTTTCCAATATAAAATTATTTTTGCTTACTTACTCATCATATTGAATACCATTTTTGTTGGCCTAATCAAAATAATTTGCCAGCAAAACGCAACAAAGAATTTTGAAAACCTTCGGGGGAAGGGAGCTATTCAGTATAAACTGAGATATCTGTTTATACTGCATTAGCTTTATACAGTTACAGTGAAGTAATGTAGTTAAATTTTGCAAATAGTATTGGGGTTGAGTATGAACTTATTAAAGATCATTCAAGTATTTTTATTGTCTATTATTTTTTTTCAAGTTACGTTCGCAAACCAACATCATAAAATTAATTCCACAAAAGAAATCGCTATATTAAAAAAACAAGCACCAGCATTAAATGAGAAAGTTTTAAGATTAGCGGTCACCGCATATCATAAAGCCCGAAAGTTAGGTTTGGATGATAAAAAAATTCTAACTATCATCAATTATGATTTGCGTTCTGCAAGACCACGATTATGGGTTTTTAACATGGTCACAAAAAAATTAAAATTTCGTGCCTTAGTAGCGCATGGCAAAAATAGTGGCATGTATCGAGTGAGACGTGTATCTGATAGAACTAATAGTCTCGAATCAAGTATTGGTGTTTTTTTAACAGGTAAATCATATTATGGTCACGATGGATTATCCTTACGCTTAAAAGGATTAGATAAGGGTTTTAATGACAATGCTTATCGACGTAATATTGTAATGCATGGCGCTTGGTATGTGTCGCAATCTTTCGCTAGACGTTACGACCGTTTAGGACGTAGTTATGGTTGTTTTGCTGTGAGCAAAAAAATGATTCGACCATTAGTTCGTTCGTTAAAAGAGGGAACATTATTATTTGCCTACTATCCTGATCAAAGGTGGTTAGAGAATTCAAGATTTTTAACTTAAACTTAATCTGGGAATGACATTAAAGTTGAATTATGTTATTTCCGCCTATGAATAAATGGAGAATGAGTTATGACTTGTTCAGGTTCTTCAATCTCCATTAAATCACTATTAACATTCATGCTTGTGCTTAATGGATCATACCTTTCTTCTAATTCTTCACTATAATCGAGACATTCATCTTCTTCTTGTAAATAATAATGAATTGATATTTGATTGTAATGATCACCATTAAAATGCTGTCTAACAATTCTATCAATCATGAACATTTCAAAATTAGTACTAACAACAAAACTGAAGATAGGTAAATAATTATTTGCTTTCAGAAAAGGGTCAACATAATTTTCTTTGAAAAGTATTATAAATGTTTCAATTATTGAGGGTTCTACATTATCGATAAATGAAAAATTTAACTCTTCCAATTTAATAAACCGAGTCATCGCTTGTAAAATTAGTTGGTAGTAATTTAAATTATCAATGTTATTTACTTGAGTGATATCAATTAATGAAGTTGATGTAGAATGAAACAATGAATATATTTTGAGTTGTTCATAGATAAATTTTAAATTTAGAACAGGATATTGAACGTTATTTATTTGGTCAAATCTTATTTCCATTCTACTTTGAATGCCAAAGTCCTCTGCAACAGAGTGATCGAGTATAATTAAGTGACTGAAGTCAGGTACAAAAAACATAATTAATCGTCGCTTATTTTAATAGATTCTTATTGTAAACATTAAAATTATAAAGATAATCATATTAAAACAAGTTCCATTATTTGATTAGGAGAAAATAGAGCAAAATAATGAGTCTAAAATAATTATTTTCTTTGAACAACAATCACATCTGCTACGCCACGAATACTAGGCACAGATAATTTGAATTGTCCAATATTCGCATAGAGTTGAGAAGAACTACCGCCGTCAAGATTTAAGGCATTGACACAATCGAGCCCACCATTTTGTGAAGAATCTTTCATAATGTTTGCTAATTGTAATGTTGAAATTGGGGAATTTTGTGTGACTAAAATAATAATATCCCCTGACTTTGTAATGCCTAATGCAGTTCTCTCACTGTTTCCCGGTTTTAATTTTGGGATAACACCATTAATAATCAATCTAGGACCTGCTTGCAGTGCATATTTAATATTGCGTGAATTTCGAAATTTTCTTTTGGCATTAATAGATGCTTTATTTTGTTGGTTAATCATAAAAACACCCCACCAACTTGTGCCTTTTATTGGACTTTTAATGACACCATTTTGTATACGTAAACCCAATGGTTTGAGTTCAGGTGAAAAAAATCCGCCGTTAATTGCAATTAAGGCATGACTCATTTTGCCTAACTCACTGACATAAGTGCTATCTAAATTATTTTCTTTAGCAAAAAATAGCTTAATTTTATATTTAGAAAGTTGAATTTTGAACACATGAATTTGTGCCAAGCTATTATGAGGAAAAGGTAGGAGTGTAGTGTAACTTAAGCCTGGGGAAAGTTGTTGCCATTGCGTGCTTAAAGCCCAGCTTGTATTACAAAGCAACACGAATGACCATAATAAAATTTTAGTTACAACTACTTTCAATTCCGCTTTTCCAGTCTTTTATTAAAAAGACTATATTACCAAATTTTATTAAGTTGCAAAATCATAAATTGTGTAACTTAATCCACCAATAAATAATAAGGTGATAACTTGGAATAGTAGAGAGAATAAGGATTCTTTATTTTCATCGATTAAACTTTCATCATTTGCACAATGAATTGCGGTATCAGCTACAACCCCGGCATGTGAATATTCTGTTAAAGGCATAAAGACAGGCGCTTCTTCAAAAAAAGCATCCCACCATCCTTCATTCCAGTAATGATGATTATCACTATCTTTGGGGTAAGGATTAATACTTTCACTTAGATTTTTTAAGCCAGCTTGATAACCCTCAAGATATAAGTCATCAATATCGGGATGTTCAATTTCAAATTTAAGAAGTAAATCTGGTAAAATTTCATTTCCGTTACTCATTTCTTAGCACCTCTATAATCTTGTTTTTACATTATTAATTATAGACGGGTATTTTTACTTCGCTTAATGTAATATTAAGAAATCCTTGTAACATAATGTATAATTGGTGAAAATTAAATAGCTTGACATTAGGGGTGAAATATGTCTGAAAGAAAAAATGATTGGAAAAATAAATTAACCGAAACACAATATGCTGTGACTCGAGAAAGTGCTACAGAACGTGCTTTCACCGGTGAATATTGGAATTGTCATGATGATGGCACGTATCATTGTATTTGTTGTGATGCTAAATTATTTTCTTCTGATACAAAATTCGATTCGGGCTCCGGTTGGCCTAGTTTTTATGAAGCACTGGATAAATCAGCCATTATTGAAGTTGTCGATCACTCCAAAGGTATGACTAGAATTGAAGTGAAATGCAAAAACTGTGATGCGCATTTAGGTCATGTGTTCGATGATGGCCCCAAACCAACAGGATTACGCTATTGTATTAATTCATGCGCATTAAATTTAAATCGAGATTAAGCGTAGTAATCAATTAAGCGATCACTATTTTTTATTTCAACTGCTTTATTATCTCGATCTAAACTACCGTCATCTTCGACACGTTCTGATTGCGATGTAAATTGAGTTGTTTCTTGTCGCTCAGAATTTTGTTCCGAGACATTTACATCAAGTAACGTTAATCCATCTTGACTCAATGTTTCTCGCAATCTTGGTATATTAGATTCGATGGCTTCTTTAACATGCCCATGTTGTGTCGTAAATGATAATTCAGCGACACCGCCTTCAATTTTTATTTTCGCTATTATACTGCCTAATTCTGGCGGATGAATCTTTATTTCAGCAGATTGAATATTTTTATTCGTCATAAAATTGATGCGTTCAACAAATCCATTCGACCATGAGTCATCACCCATAGGCGTTGAAAAAGAAATAACAGGTAATGAGGAAGAATTCGTTATTTGCGGTGTTGATTGCAAATTAGGCTGTGTTACTTGCGTTTGTTGTGGATGAAAATTGATAAAATTTTCAAATTGAGAGACATTGTTATTTTGTAATCCAATGTGTTGGTTAAATTGCTGCGAAAATTGATGTTGAAAAGACTGTTGAAATTGATGATCACTCGATTGTTGATTTAAGTTCTGTTCGCCGTGTTGTTGTAAATTCACAAAAGCTTTAATGCCTTGTGCTTGTAAAAAGGGTTTAGCTTCAACGATGGGTTGATTTGTTTTTTGTAATCCTTCTATTTTAGTTGGATCAATTTTAATAACATTCGATTCATCAGACCCTATTTCATCAATTAAATTTTGAGGATTTAATAATGGCTGACCACTATCTTCTGAAGAAATTTCGACATTAATTTCTTCGAGTTCAGCTGTAGTAGGATCGTTAGTTGTAAGTTCTGTGAAAGGTAATTTAATTGTTTCTTCAATATTTTCAGTTAAAATTTCGGTCTCGCTGATTAATTCAAATTGTTCATTTAATAATTGTTCGATATCTTCCACAATTTCTTGCTCTGCGAGTTGAACATCAGCTTTTGGTGCTGGTTGTGATTTTTCTGTTGTATTTGCAGGTTGCGATTTACTCGAAATATTACTGACTTCACCATTTAATGTATTGTTAAATTCATTTGAAGTATTTGCGTCAGAATTTGTGGAATCAGGTTGTGCGGATTGCTGTGCAGCTTGCACAGTCGCAATTTTTAAATCATTCATTTGTCTTCCCTTACATTACTTTTATATAAAAATTTAAAATTCTTTTACTTAACACTAGAGAGTATTTGGGGTTTTGCAAGGATGAAAATTAGCGGCAATAATTTCCTATGAATAGAAAAAATTGCCGCTTAATTTTTAAAAAATACTGTAAAAAACAGTTTGTAAGGAAGATCTCCCATCATATCGTCACTGTAAAAAAAAACTTTAAATATTTTTTTTAAAAAAATGGCGAAGTGAACATTGTCACCTATACTCAGATTTAAAGAAATAAAAAAATGTTAAAGTATTTTTGGGTAATGACGATAGGAATGAGTTTATGAGCATAAATAATATTTTTGGCGTTCATGAACAAGCACTATTACTAAGAGAACAACGTTTTAGTGTGTTGGCCAATAATCTCACCAATGCGAGTACGCCTGGATATAAGGCAAGAGATATTGATTTTAACGATGCGATGAAATCAATTTCACAAAATTCACTATCCACTCATGTTAGTTTAAATGCAACGAATGAAAAACATATTTCTTTGCAAAATGGTTTTACACATGTTCCCCTTAAATATCGAATTCCTCATTTACCTGCAGTTGATGGGAATACTGTTGACCTTGATATTGAACGACAAAAGTTTGCTGAAAATGCAACGAAATATCAAGCGACCTTAACGTTTATTAAAAATAGAACTGGCGGTCTTATCAGCGCGATTAAAGGAGAATAGAAATGAGTTTGGAAACAGCAATGCAAATCGCGTCTACTGGGATGAGCGCACAAACCATACGCTTAAATACGACGGCAAGTAATCTCGCAAATGCGATGGTTGTTTCAGGGACTGAAACACAAGCGTATCGGGCGCGTCATCCCATATTTTCTACTTTGATGCAAAATACGGAAACGGGCTTTAATGATTTTTCGAATCAAGGACAAGGTGTGGTTGTAACGGGTATTACCCAAAGCGAAGCACCGCCGGTAAAGGAATACCAACCTAATCATGAGCTAGCTGATGAAGAAGGCTATGTCTACAAATCGAATGTCAATCGATATGAAGAATTAAGCGATATGTTATCGGCATCACATGATTATTCGATGAGCGTCGAAATGATGACAACGAGTCGTAATTTATTATTACGCACACTCAGTATCATCGATAACTAACTAGGGAGAGATATTTGACATGGATGTCAATTCATTACAAGTACAAAATCAAATTGATCAATTTGCTGTTCCAGAAACAACAAGAACAGCACAAAAAGAATTAGGTCAAAATGATTTCTTAACATTGATGATGACGCAGTTAAAAGCGCAAGATCCATTATCACCTCAAGATAGTTCACAATTTTTAGCACAAATGGCGCAGTTTGGAACGGTTGAAGGTATTAATAAATTACAATCTTCTTTCGAAGGATTTAGTAGCACACTTGTTTCTAATCAAGCCTTGCAAGCGGCTTCTCTCGTTGGTAGAAAAGTTCAAGTTAATTCACAAATTGGTTTATTAAAAAGTGGTGAAGGCTTAAGTGGCGCTGTTCAGTTACAAGGTAATACAGACAATATTGTGGTTAACATTCATGACATGCAAGGTAATTTAGTAAAAAGATTAGATTTAGGTAGCGGAACAGAAGGTTTAAAAGAATTTAAATGGGATGGCACAACTACTCAAGGTCAACCAGCAACGCCAGGAAAATATCATTTAGTAGCAGAAGGACGCTATCAAAATACAGTCGGTGCGTTAGCAACAAATGCAACGTTAACTGTTGACAGTGTATCACTCGGGGATAATCAATCGACATTAAAAATTAATTTTAATGATTTAGGAACGGTTAATTTTAATGATGTAATAAAAGTATATTAACACGTAAAAGTTAGGGTAAGGGAGAGATCAAATGTCTGTTAATTCTACAGCAATAAGTGGATTAAATGCCGCAACAACAGATTTAGAATTTATTGGTAATAATATTGCTAACTCAAACACGTCTGGGTTTAAACAATCTTTTGTGCAATTAGCCGATAACTTTTCGCAAGGTACCTCAGGTGCTCAAATTGTAAATGGTGTAAAAGTATTGGGTACTTTCCAAGATTTTGGTCAAGGTGGTTTTACCTTAACGGGTCGACAATTAGATTGGAGTATCAGAGACGAAGAATTATTTTTTGTGATGCGTGATGCCAATAATGGTCAACGCAGTTATACCAAAGCAGGACAATATTTTATTGATAAAACGGGTAATGTGGTTGACTCTGTTGCACAACGCGTTCAGGGTTTTTCTATTGTGAATAATGTCACAAGCGCAACGTTATCAGATATTGTTGTGCCAACTACACCATTACCCGCACAAGCAACCACCGGAATAGATTTTGAAATTAATTTGGATTCAACATCAATACCACCAACAGGTGCATTTAATCCAACAGATGCTACAACCTTTAATTTTAGAACAGATACGGTTGTGTTTGATAGTTTAGGTGTTTCGCATTCTTTAGCCACTTATTATGTAAAACAGCCTGCACCTGCGGTAAACACCTGGCAAGTTCAAGTTGAAATTGATGGGGTTAATCAAGGCGCAGGAAATGTTGTTTTTAATAATGCTGGTATTTTCCAATCAACTACATTGGCTGCGATTCCTTGGAATCCAGGTAATGGATCAGTGAGTCCACAAAATTTAAATTTAACTTATGTGAATGCTACTCAGTTTGGTAGTAGTAGTGAAACAAGACGAACTACGCAAGATGGTTTTGCTAGTGGTGAAGTAACAAGTATTGATATTGATGATGATGGAATTTTATCTGCTCGTTATAGTAATGGGCAATTGCAACAGATATTTCAAATTGCAACAGCTAAATTTCCATCGGTAAATGGCTTACAACAAGCAGGAAATATGTCATGGGTTGAAACGAATGCTTCAGGTCGACCTGTGATTGAATCGGGGAATAGTTTAGGTGCAATTCAATCAGGTGCGCTGGAAGAATCGAATGTTGACTTAACAAAATCATTAGTTGATTTAATTACAGCCCAACGATTTTTCCAAGCTAATTCACAAGTAATTAGAGCGGGTGACACCATGACTGAAACCATCATTAGTATTTAAGGATGAATGACGATGGATAAATCACTTTATCTTGCAATGAATGGCGCAACTCAAGCAATGAAAGCTATGCAAGTGAATAATAATAATTTAGCAAACCTAAATACGCCTGGGTTTCGTGGTGATTTAATCCATTTTATCAGTCAACCAGTAGAAGGACCTGGTCACCAAGGACGTATTTATTCTGCTGCAGCGTCAAGTGGAATAAGCCATGAAAAAGGTGCCTTGATGCCTACAGGGCGTAATTTAGATGTTGCAGTTAAACATGAAGGTTGGATGGTTGTGCAAACCGAAGGTGGTCGTGAATCTTATATTCGTACGGCGAGTTTGCAAGTGAGTCCTGAAGGTTTGTTAGTCACCGGTGAAGGCAAACCTATTTTAGGAAATAGTGGTCCAATTAGTATTCCACCTGCCAATGATATTTCTATTGGTAGTGATGGCACGATTAGTTTTGTGCCCGCAGGTCAAGGATCTGAAAATTTAGCTGTGGTTGATCGTTTAAAACTGGTGAATCCTAAAAAAGAAAATTTATATAAAGATTTGGATGGTGCAATTTATTCTGAAAATGGCACGGAAGAAACTGATGCTAGTATTCAAGTAGCAAGTGGTTTTATTGAGGGCAGTAATGTCAACTCAGTCGAAGCATTAGTGAAAATGATAGAAATTACTCATCATCTTGAGAGTAATGTGAAGTTAATTAGTAAGCTTGATGAAAATTCTAATAAAGCAAATGATATATTACACATGCCGTCGTAATAAGGAGAATAGACTATGGAAGGTCCCTTACAAACAGCTCAAACAGGTATTCGAGTTCAAGGTCGAGCATTAGAAAATATCGCTCATAATCTTGCAAACGTTAATACCCCTGGATTTAAAAAAGGTACGTTGGTATCGACCGATTTAACGTATCAAACTTTTCAAGTGCAAGGTGCGCAAGAAACAGAAGATACTAATCGTCCTGTTGGTGTGATGATGGGTAAAGGTGCGAGAGTATCCGCAATCACAAAAGATTTTACACAAGGGTCATTTAATAATACAAATAATCCTTTAGATGTTTATATTGATGGAAAAGGATTTTTTCAATTTTTATTACCTTCAGGTGAATTAGTTTATAGCAGAACAGGAAATTTTAAATTAAATAGTGAAGGAAAAATTGTAAATGCTGAAGGCTTTCCATTACAACCTGAAATGACTGTGCCAGAAACCGCGAAAACAATTACTATTGGTTCAGATGGCACCGTCAGCGTGCAAATTGCCGATGAAACAGAACCTCAAGAAATTGGAAAAATTGAATTGGCAAATTTTATTAATCCTGAAGGATTAGAACCACTCGGTGATAATAATTACAAACAAACAGTTGCAAGTGGTGAACCACAAACAGGTACTCCAGGTGATGATACGGGGCTCGGTCAAGTACAACAGGGTGGATTAGAAGCATCAAACGTTAATGTTGTTTCTACTTTAGTAGAATTGTTAGAAGCGCAACGTGCGTTCGAAGTCAATGGCCGCTCAATTAGAGCAGCAGATGAATCAAACGAATTTATCATTCGCAACACATAGAGAGAGTTAAGTGATGTTAAATAAAAATATTGCAATGATTACCCTACTAAGCGTCATGTTAACAGGATGCTTTTGGAATGAACCAAAACCAGGCAATATTGAATTTGCGCCAAGTTATCCGCAAGTTGCAAAAGCGGTGGTACCAGGACATAGTACCGGTTCAATTTATCGTGATGCGACAACAATTGCTTTATTTGAAGATACCACAGCAAGACGCGTTGGCGATATTATCACGATACGTTTAACGGAAAAAACGTCAGCAAAAAAATCAGCTAAAACGAAAACTTCTCGTACAACAGCAATTGATGTGCCTAATCCAACTTTATTTGGTGCAGGACCTAAATTCAATGAAAGTCAAAATACACTGGCGACAAAACTTGATAATACCGGCACCTTTGATGGTAAAGGTGATAGTTCACAAAGTAACGATCTCACTGGCACGATTTCAGTGACTGTTTCACAAGTGTTGGGAAATGGAAATTTGGTTATCCGTGGTGAAAAATGGGTGCAAATTAATCGTGGCAAAGAATTCATTCGCTTAACGGGAATTGTTCGCCAAGCAGACATTGATGAAAATAATTCAGTTGATTCTATTAAAATTGCCAATGCCAGAATTTCATATAGTGGCACAGGGCAAGTTGCGGAATCAAATGTCGCCGGTTGGTTTGGTCGCTTCTTTATGGGTGCTTTAGGTGGTTTATTCCCTTGGTAAAAACTGGAGAGTAGAGATGAAAAAATTAATAGTAGTAATTTTAATAAATTTATTATTCATTCCTACTCTTTTTGCCGAAAGAATAAAAGATATTGCAACGCTTGCAGGCGTTCGCGAAAATCAACTCGTGGGTTACGGGCTTGTAGTTGGATTAAACGCGACAGGGGATCGTACAACACAAGCCCCATTTACTAATCAAAGTTTTCGTTCGATGTTAAAACAATTTAATATTCGTATCCCCGAACGGACAAATTTACAATTACGAAATGTTGCAGCTGTTGCGATTAGTGCTTCATTACCACCCTTTGTTAAACAAGGTCAAACTATCGATATTACGGTTTCATCAATTGGTAATGCTTCTAGTTTAAGAGGTGGTGTTTTATTAATGTCACCTTTAAAAGGAGCAGATGGTAATACTTATGCGATTGCTCAAGGTAGTGTGGTGGTATCAGGTATCGGTGCAAGTGGAGCGGATGGTTCTAAAATTGCAGTTAATATTCCAAGCGCGGGTCGAATTCCTAATGGGGCAACAGTTGAGCGTTCGGTGCTCGCACCTTATGTGCAAAATGGACGACTCGTTTACAACTTGCACGAACCTGATTTTACAACTGCAAAAAGATTAGCTGATGTGATTAATACCTCGGCACAACAAATCATCGCAGTACCAGTTGACGCTGCTTCTATTCAAGTAAAATTACCACTTGCAATGAATAAAGAATCTAACAGTAACCAGTATGTTGCGTTTGTTGCAGAACTAGAAAATTTAACGTTAGATCCCGCTGAAGGGCCAGCAAAAATTGTCGTAAACTCAAGAACAGGCACAATCGTTATTGGTCAAAATGTGCGAGTGATGCCAGCTGCAGTTTCTCATGGAAATTTAACAGTTACGATCACTGAGACACCTCAAGTTAGCCAACCAAATGCTTTATCTGGTGGTCAAACGGTGGTGACTCAAAATTCTAATGTGCAAATTAATCAACAAAATAGTCGCGCTTTTGTTTTTGAACCCGGTGCGTCATTAAAAGATATCGTAAAAGCAATTAATCGCGTCGGGGCAGCACCAGGTGATCTCGTCGCAATATTAGAAGCCTTAAAATCAGTCGGCGCATTAAAGGCTGAACTAGTCATTATTTAATGGAATAATTATGTCGAACTATATTGCAAATACAAAAGTTTATACTGATATTAACGCACTTCAACAATTGCGCTATCAAGCGGATCAACATCAACAATCCGTGACGCAAGAAGTAGCCGAACAATTTGAAGCAGTGTTTTTGCAATTAGCAATGAAAAATATGAGACAAGCTAATCAATCATTTGATAGTGGCTTATTTGCATCAAATGGTGCGGATATTTATCAGGATTTATTTGATAAACAAATTTCCTTAAGTGCTGCTTCTAACAATAAAACAGGCATTGCTAATATGCTAGCGGCACAAATAAAAAAATTAAATCAAGATTCTGGTGAGACAGTTAAACCACAATTACCCATGGCTTTGCAAAATGCGTCATTACCAACACCAGCACTTAATGCAAATGAAAAAACGACACATGAGACTTTACCTTTACCATTTCAACTGGCTAAAAAAATAGCTGCAGAACCTGGTTTAGCACTGCAAAGAACAGCGACAAAAGTAAATCAATTATTTAATTCAAAACTCTCCTTTGTCAAAGGACTTTGGGAAGATGCGACGAAGGTGGCAAAAGAGTTAGGGGTTGATCCTAAATTTTTAATTGCCCAAGCCGCATTAGAAACAGGTTGGGGTAAAAGAATCATTAAACATCAAAATGGTGAAAATAGTTTTAATTTATTTGGGATTAAAGCAAATTCAACATGGGAGGGTGACAAAGCAATTGTTAAAACAACAGAATATCGCCAAGGTCGTTATCAGAAAGAATATGCGGCTTTTAGAAGTTATGACTCCTTTGGGGAAAGTTTGCAAGATTATGCAACGTTTTTACAATCAAATCCAAGATATCAACAAGCATTAACACAAACTCATGATGCAAATTCTTTTGCTAAAGGATTACAACAAGCAGGTTATGCCACTGATCCAAATTATGCTAAAAAAATTATGAGTATTATGGATCATGATGTTTTTAACTATGTTGGGCAGTAGAGGTAATATATGGCAGGTTTATTAGATGTTGGTTTGAGTGGATTAATATCTTACCGTAATGCTATTAATGTCACAGCAAATAATCTTGCAAATTTATTTAATCCAGATCATTCTAGACAAATCGTTGAATTTGGGGAAAGACGCTCTGGATTGTTTGGCGATGGTGTTGAAATTCGTAACGTTATTCGTGTTTCTGATCAATTAGCCTTATCTGATTTACGAAATAGTATTGCCGTGTTTAGCCGCAATGATATTTATGATTCAGAAATTTCGCGTCTCGTCAATTTTATGGGCCAAGATAGTATTAATATTGCGAAAGGAATTGAAGATAGTTTTGATGCATTACAAGCAGTATTAAATGATCCAACTTCAATACCTGCTCGTGATGTTTATATAAATGAAATAAAAGGTTTAAGTAATCGCTTTAAAAATGTTTATGATGAATTAGATAGACATTATAAAAATGTCAATGCAAATTTAGATAATTTGGCACAAGAAGCCAGCATTATTGCCGGGCATCTTGCAGATGTCAATGATGCAATTTCAAAAAGTACGCAAACTGGAAATCTAGTTTTATTAGATGAAAGAGATAAATTATTAGCAGAGTTATCTGAACTAGTGACAATTGATACTTTAGAAAAAACAGATGGCACTGTTGATGTGTTTTTAGGTTCGGGAAATACGTTAGTACTGGGATCCAATGCTTCTACTATTAAAACGCAAGTTAATGCAGAAAATCCAGCTAAAAAAGATTTAATTTTAACTGACAGTTTTTTAACAATTAATATCACGAATCAAATTGTTGGCGGAAAATTGACAGGGTTACTCGACTATCGTCGTGAAGTGTTGGATCCCACTTTAAACTCAATTAATCTCATTGCAATGGGTTTTGCAGATACCATGAATGAACAAAATCATTTGGGCATGGATTTAAATGGTCAACTTGGTGGTGATATTTTTCAAGATATAAATAACGGTAGCTTTATTACAAATCGTATTCAAGGAAATGTTAATAATGTGGGTAATATTACTGGAACGGTCACCATAAATGATGTTTCACAATTACAAGCATCAGACTATCGGTTATCTTTTACTTCGCCAACAAATTACTCTATCGTTCGCTTAAAAGATAATACTTCTGTTGCTACAGGTGTAATTGGTGGATTTCCTCATAGTGTGATGGCAGATGGTTTTACCACAAATATTACAGCGGGTGTCTTTGCCGCAAATGAAAGTTATATTCTCTCACCCTTAAAAAGTGCGAGTAAAAATATTAATGTTGCCATTTCTGATCCCAGAGGATTAGCGATAGCAGCACCGATTAAAACCACCTCGACAACAACAAATACTGGAAATGGCTTGATTTCAGCCGGTGTTGTCACTGATACCACTAATGCAAGTTTTACAACAACGCCAGGACAATTAACGCCTCCAATACGAGTTGAGTTTTTATCACCAACAAGTTATCAACTCGTCAACGCGACAACTAGCGCAATAATTGAAGGGCCAATTGTTTTTACGCCTGGACAAAATAATGCTGTTTTTCCAACACCTGGTACATTTGATCCAGGATATCAAATTGATATTTCAGGTGCACCAGCTACAGGGGATAGTTTTACCATAAACTATAATACTAATGGATTTGGTGATAATCGTAATGGCATTTTGCTAGATAAATTAAATGATGTGTCGATTTTAGAAAATAATTCGATTTCATTTCAAGATAGTTTTATACAAACATCAGGTATTGTTTCTTCCACGGCACGTTTTGTTGGAATAACAAAGGATGCAACTCAAACATTAATGGAAGCAGCACAAGCTAAAAAAGATTCGATTTCTGGAGTCAATGAAGAAGAGGAAGCGGCAAATTTATTAAATTTTCAACGCGCATTCCAAGCGATGGCGCAAGTGATGACGGTGACCGATAGTTTAATTGCTGAAATGTTAGGATTAGTACAATGAGAATTTCAACTTTTCATTTTCAAAATAACTTATTACAAGGTTTATTGGATCAACAAGGAAACATTGATAATTTACAATTGCAAGTATTAACCGGAAAAAGAATAGTAAGTCCCTCAGATGATCCTGTTGCTTCAACTAGAGTGAACAGTGTCGAAGTTTTTAATATAAAAATTGAATCGCTATTAACAAATTCAACTTATGCTACATCGCGTTTACAGCTAGAAGAGAATACGCTAACGTCGGTGACAGATAAAATGAGACGTGTAAAAGAATTATACATTCAAGGAAGTAATGAAACGCTCAATAATGGTGATAGAAAACTAATCGCAAGTGAATTACAAGTGATGTTAGATGAATTAGTTGGTCTTGCGAATACAAAAGATAGCAATGGGGAATTTATTTTTTCTGGCTTTCAATCTAAAACTAAGGCGTTTGTTAACAATAATAATACTTATATTTTCCAAGGTGATGCGGGTCAACGATTTTTAGATGTTGGTTTAAATACCAGTATTGCAATTACCGATTCAGGTTATGATATTTTTGAAAATGTGGCTATGGGGAATGGTCGATTTGTCACGAATGATGGGCCCACAACGAATACTGGGACAGGCATTATTTCAATTGGCGAAGTGACAGATAATAATGCTTATGTGAGGGATACTTATACGATTTCATTTGTGACTAATTCTCTTGGGGAATTGGCTTATCAAGTAGTTGGGGCATCGAGCGGCCAAGTGATTCCACCTTTACCCGCCGCATCGCCAGCGAATGCACCTGCTTATGTCGAAGGTGGTGCAATTAATTTTAATGGCCATCAAATTGAAATTAAGGGCACACCGAATATCGGTGATGATTTTCAAGTTACCCCCAGTAGTAGTCAAAATATTTTTACTTCCTTACAGAACATGATCAATATTTTAAATGTGGATATCAATAACGATGTGGAATCTGCAAATTTTCATAATATCATTGATAGAAACATGGCTTCGTTTGAACAAGGTTTACAAACAGTATTAGAAAAAGTCTCCCAAATTGGATCACGAGAATCAGTTGTTGAATCAGAAAAAAATTTACTTGAAGATATCAAAGTTCAAAACGCGGCATCTATGTCAAAACTCCAGGATGCAAATTTAACAGAAGTTATTTCGAAATTAACCCAAGTCATCCAACAAATGGAAATTTCACAACGTGTTTTTGCTGAAATAGGCTCGATTTCTTTATTTGATCGACTAAATTTCAGATAATGATAATCAAATTTCAAGGATGAAATTAACTATCTTAAGTTGTTATTTTAAAGTAATTTATTCATGATAAGCTTAAGTTCTTGTGTTTCACTAAAATATTCTAAATATCTTTCGATATTTATTAAAGTTTTTCCTTTTTCAAACGATAAATAAATAAGAGACGTGCGTTAACTTTAATGCGTGCGTGGTTCTAATTATAGGAAAGGGTAGCAAATATGGGAACATCAGCAAATGAGTTAATACAACAGAACAGTTTCGAAGATAATTTGCCATTAATTGAAAATGCCATTGAATCCTTGACGTTAGCAAAAGGTCATATGTTACGAAATAACACAATCGAAAAATGTAAATGTATCGGCCATATTTTAGATCTTGTTATGACGGTACGAGATAAAATGCAAGCCTATATTCACAAAGAACAGTTTGCTTTATTAGACGGCTTATTTTGTTTTATCGAACATAAACTCGTTGCCGCCAATATTAATAATTTGACGAAATCACTCGATAAAATAAGAACTATTTTAAATGATGTTATTGAATTATGGTTCAATTTATCTTTAGTGCAACAGAAAAAATATATAGAGACTGTTAAAGTTTGGGAATAAAAAATGACTGATTAAGTTGTCACGAGTTAAAGGAAGATAAAATGGATTTAGCAACACTGATAGGATTTCTTTCTGCTTTTGGGGTTGTTATTACTGCAATCATGATTGGTGGTCCTCTAAGTGGCATGGTAAATGTGCCTTCCTTATTGATCGTTTTTGGTGGAAGTGCCGGGGTTGTCTTAATGCGCTTTTCACTTGGCCAATTCTTTGGCGCTGTGAAAATAGGCTTAAAAACATTATTTAATAAATTGGAATCTCCCACTGAAATTATTCACCAAGTTTTAGAATTAGCAGATACTGCTAGAAAAAACGGTATTTTGGCATTAGAGAGTGTCGAAATCAAAAATGATTTTTTGAAACGTGGCATTGGACATCTTGTCGATGGTCTTGATGGAGAGATTGTCGAAACCATGTTATACAAGGACATGGAAATGACTGTGCAAAGACACATTAATGGTCAGCAGATATTTAAAGCAATAGGTGATGCGGCACCGGCAATGGGGATGATAGGAACATTAATTGGTTTGGTGCAAATGTTAGCTAACTTAAGTGATCCATCATCACTAGGACCAGCGATGGCGATTGCTATGTTAACCACACTTTATGGCGCAGTATTAGCAAATTTAATTGCAATTCCCATTGCGGATAAACTTGATTTGCGTAGTAAAGAAGAAAAAATTATTAAATCATTAATTATTGATGCGGTGTTGGGAATACAACAAGGTCAAAACCCACGAATTATAAATGATATTCTACAAACCTATTTACCCGGATCTCAACGGGCAGCAGAACCAGAAATTTCGGGTGCAGATAGCTAAGTAGGACATTGATGTGAGCGAAAAAAGGGATATACAAGAAGAACAAAAAAAATCAAAACCAAAACAACGAAGGACTGCGCAAGAAGTCATGGCGCAGACGATGGCTACGTGGGTTTTAACGTTTGCAGATCTGATGTCACTTTTAATGGCTTTTTTTGTGATGTTATTTGCGCTTTCGGAAGTGGACAAAGAAAAATTTAAAATGATGGGGATCTCTATGCAACAAGCTTTTGGTTCCCCTGTATCAACAACCGTCGATCCCTCGACTAATGAAAGCATTGACAAACAAGATTCTGGAAAAGATAAAAATTACGATATCATCCCACCATATTCAAAGGATTCAATAGGAAATGGTGAAGGCGGTGCGATTCCCATTACAGTTGATTTAGAACAAACTAATAAAGATGCCAGCACATTACGTGAATTACTCAAAGATCAAATTGTAAAAAACCAAGTCGAAGTAACAAATAAAGGACATGTAATTATTGTTAGACTGTTGGATAAAGCTGCGTTTGAATCAGGGAGCGCAGAAATCAACGAAGATTTCAAACCAGTACTCCACAAATTAGGTGATGCGTTACACAACATGGAAGGTGAAATCATTATCTCTGGTTTTACCGATGATGTACCCATTTCGAATATTCGCTATCGATCAAATTGGGAGTTGTCGTCATCGCGTTCTTATTCAGTAGTTGACGAGTTTTTAAAAAAATCAGGATTACCTGCAGATAGAATGCAAATACGTGGTTTTGCCGATACTCATAATTTAGTGCCTAATGATAATCCGGAAAATAGAGCACGAAATCGCCGTGTAGAAATTATGTTGAATCAAGTGCCGAAATTTAAAGTGGCAAAACAAACACAGCAAAAACAAAAAGAACCCGCTAAAGAAAAACCGCTTTCTATGTTAGACAAAGAAAACTTAAATAATGCACCAGATCACAGTCAGGTTAATTTAATGCCTGAATTATTGATCCAACCAAGCGTTCAGAAAAATGATGCATCTGCATTGATTCCATTATCGAATAATAATGGGAATGAGACTGAAGAGGTTGTGCAAAAACCCAATGATCCGACTTACGACGTAGCCCCCGCCACAATTGGATCTGAAGATGAAATAATGCCTATTCCACTGGAATATGACTCTTAAACATTTTTTACATACTTTATATTTATAAATACTGTTTACTAAAAAATAACATGTTTAACTTAAAACATTACTTATTTTATCAACAGGGTAGATACAAGTGTAAGTGGTAGGGTATACTCCCCAAATTCTGATAAAGCTGTGGGAAGTGTCAATGTTAACGAGTATTCGTGAAAAAACGAGTGGTATTATCGCATGGACGATTATTATTTTAGTTTGTATTACATTTGCGATTTGGGGTATTAGTTATTATCTAACAACGGGACAAAGCGAACAAGTCGTAGCAAAAGTCGATGGTATTAAAATTACTAAAAAAGAATACGACAAACTTTATAGTAATATCGAACAGCAAGCTCGCATGCAATTAGGTGCCAATTTCGCCCAAACACCTCAATTAATCGCGGCCATGAAAAAACAAACGATGGATGAATTAATTAATTCTATCGTCTTAGCAAAAGGGGCCAGAAGTGGTGGTTTTTATATTTCTAATTTGCAATTAGATAGCACTATTCGTAACTTGCCCGCTTTTCAAGAAAATGATCAATTCTCTGAACAACGTTTTCAACAAGTCATGTATAGTATGGGCTATACGCTTGATAAATTTTTAGCCGATATGCAAAATCGCATGTTGATAGCCCAAGTTCAACAAATTATTGCTGGGACTTCAGTTGCGTTGCCTTATGAAGTTCACAATGCTGTTTCTTTGATATCTGAAAAACGAAATTTTGCATTCACTAAAATCAATGCTAATCAGTTTACCAAAAAGGTAAATATTTCAGATGAGAGTGCAAATAATTATTATCAACAACACCAAAAAGATTTTATGGCACCACATCGTGTTGCCATTAGTTATATTAAACTTTCAACAATTGATTTAGCAAAAAATATAAAATTAACAAATAAACAATTACAGGATTATTATGAAAATAATATTACAGCATATCGTTCATCTCCAAAATGGCATGTCGCAAAAATATTAATTCAATTAGCACCAAATGCGGATGAAGCAAAAACTAAAAGTGCAAAAGAAAAAATTGACATGATTTATCAAAAACTCAAACAAGGGGCAGATTTTGCAGAATTAGCAAAAACATATTCAACAGATGTTGCTTCAAAAAACAAAGGCGGGGATTTAGGTTGGTTTGGTGAAGATAATGTGTTTGGTCCAAGCTTTACTCAAACATTAGAAGGTTTACAAAAAGTAGGTGATTATTCTAAACCAATTAGAACGAAATACGGTTTTAGTATTGTTAAATTATTAGCGATGAAACCTTCTGTTACTATCCCATTTGCAAAAGTTAAAGATGATATTGCAAAAACGTTAACAGATTCAAAAGTTCAAAAAGAATTTGCTGATATGAGTGATAGACTTGCTAGTTTAACTTATACCAATTCAGATAGTCTTTCACCGGCAGCCAAAGCACTTAATCTAACGATTGAAAAAACTGGCTTATTTAGCCAAAAAGGTGGAACAGATGGTATTACAAAAAATCCTAAAGTCGTTGCCGCTGCTTTTAGTGATGATGTGTTAAAACAAAATTATAACAGTAATACTATTCAAATCGATCCTAATAGTATTATTGTGTTAAGAATAATTGAAAATAAACCTGCGGCAGTCAAACCTTTTGCCGAAGTTAAAGCGGATATTGTAAAAGTGTTACAGGATAAAGCAATTGCAAAATTAACGTCAGAAAAAGGTGAAAATTTATTACAACAATTACTAACCAGTAATAATAAAGCCAATATTGTGCAAAAAGCAGGTCTTAAATGGCAAGTTGAAACTAATATTGGTCGGGTAAATGATAAAATTGATCCGATGATTATTAATAAAGTTTTTCAACTAAAAATGGATGATAAAAATAATCTCGCAGGATTTAGCGATGACAAGGGCAATTATTTTATTATCGATTTACAGGAAATTATCCCTGGTAGCCTAGATAAAAATGAAGTAACAGCTAAAGCTTATCGTCAAGAAATTGAACGCGATAATGCGAATCTTGATTACGAGCTATATGTTAGAGGGCTTAAAGACAAATCATCAATTAAGATTTATCAAGAAGTCCTTAATAATAATGGTTAAAAGTTCATGAAACTTTGTCGAAAAAAATATATTATTACGTTGGCTATTGCACATTTTACTTGTATGTATTAAAGTGAGATTATGATATCAATTGTGACATTATTAATTATTGCCTTTGTTGCCTGGCTCTGGGCTGATTCTCTACACGCTAAAAAAATTGCGGTTGATGTCAGTAAAAGAGCCTGTGAAATTCGCAAATTGCAATTATTGGATGATACTGCTGCGTTAGCATCGGTTTCGATTCGTAAGCAAAATAGCCGTTTCTGCATTTGGCGTACTTATAAATTTGAATATTACCAAGCTGATAATCAACGTTTATCATCCACCATTACTTTATGTGGAAAAATCGTCGTCCGTTTAGGCCTAACGAATCGTAATAATATTGTGCAATTTCCAAATAATTCTGATCAACAAACTTCTTCACATTAACCTCAACATTAAATCGTTGTATAATTGATAAAATTTCAAATGGATAGTCATGATGACTTTGTTGAAACGATGCGTTTTGTTTTTGGGATTTATCTTCTTGGTTGTAGGGCTTACAGCTTGTCATGATAAACCTTTAAATAGCCCACACCTGCAAAAAGATGCTAAAGCAAATATCTTATATTCAAGTTTTGCCGAAAGACCAAAAACGTTAGATCCTGCGAAATCTTATTCGAGCGATGAGTCTGTCTTTACGACACAAATTTATGAACCTCCTTTGCAATATCACTATTTAAAAAGGCCATATCAATTAATTCCGGCTACCGCAGAGGAAGTGCCTTTACCGACTTACTACAACAAAAATGATCAAGTGTTACCTAATACCGCACCGACAAATGAAATAGCTTATAGTGTTTATACCATTAAAATAAAACCTGGCATTTTATATCAACCGCATCCAGCTTTTGCGAAGAATGAAAAGGGGGAATATCTTTATCATCATTTATCCCAACTACAATTAGAAAATAAATATCGACTCCAAGATTTTAAACATACAGGTACACGTGAATTAACCGCCGAAGATTATGTTTATCAAATAAAGCGATTAGCCAATCCTGAAGTTCAATCGCCTCTTTTTGGCTTAATGGGGCATTATATTATTGGCTTAGATGACTTAGCGAAAACATTACAGCAAGAAATAAATAAGAAAAAAAATGGGGAATTTATTGATCTTAGAAAGTTTTCCCTGCTAGGGGTGAAAGAAATTGATAGATATACGTATGAGATAAAAGTAAAAGGCAAATATCCACAATTTATTTATTGGTTGGCGATGCCTTTTTTTGCGCCTGTCCCATGGGAGGCAGATTTATTTTATTCCCAGCCCGGAATGGAAAAGAAAAACTTAAGTTTAAGTTGGTATCCTGTTGGAACGGGCCCTTATATGCTGACTGAAAATAATCCCAATAAACAAATGGTGTTAGAAAAAAATCCAAATTTTCATCATGAAGTTTATCCATCAAGCGGAGAACCTAAAGATAAAGAGAATGGATTATTAGAAAAAGCAGGGCAAACATTACCGTTTATCGATAAAGTAGTTTTTGATTTAGAGAAAGAAAGTATTCCGCGTTGGAGTAAATTTTTACAAGGTTATTATGATACTTCCGCAATTTCAGCAGATAGTTTTGATCAAGCGATTAAAATTGATGAACAAGGTGAACCTGTTCTCTCACCTGATATGCAACAAAAAGGGATTAAGCTTGATAATAGTATTGGTCTTGGCACGATGTATCTTGGTTTTAATATGAATGATGATGTGGTGGGAGGTCTAACGCCTAAAGCCCGAAAGTTACGTCAAGCTATTTCTATTGCACTTGATTATGAAGATTATATTTCTATTTTTTTAAATGGTCGTGGCGTGCCTGCGCAGGGGCCGATCCCACCAGGGATTTTTGGGACTTTAACGGGTAAAAAAGGCATTAATCCATTTGTGTATCGCTGGGCGGATAATCAAGCAGAAAGATTATCAATTGATGATGCGAAAAAGTTATTAGCAGAAGCCGGTTATCCTAATGGGCGTGACGCGAAAACAGGTAAACCGCTTATCTTAAATTATGATACGGTTGGTAGCAGTGGGCCTGATGATAAATCGCGATTAGACTGGATGAGAAAACAATTTGCTAAACTCGGCATTCAATTACATATTCGAGCGACTACCTATAATCGGTTTCAAGAAAAAGTGAGAAATGGTAATGTGCAAATGTTTTCTTGGGGATGGTTAGCCGATTATCCTGATCCCGAAAATTTTCTTTTTTTGCTTTACGGCAAAAATGGGAAAGTGAAATACGGTGGCGAAAATGCGGTAAATTATTTTAATAAAGAATACGATGAATTATATCAACACATGAAAGATTTACCCAATGGTCCAAAACGACAAGAAGTGATTAATAAAATGCTAGACATTATTCGACGTGATGCGCCTTGGGTATTTGGCTATCACCCTATGAATTATGCGTTATTACACCAATGGAATGGTGCTTATAAAATTCCAGCGATTGGAGGTAGTGATCTTAAATATCGAAGTATCAATCCCATCTTGCGTGATCAAAAAAGAATAGCATGGAATAAACCGATTTGGTGGCCAGTGATATTATTTTTTATTATCTTACTCATTATTATTATTCCAATCGTTATTAAATATTGGATTAAAGGTCATAAACCTAAGGAAAAAGTGTAGTATGTTTGCTTATATTATTAGGCGATTACTTTATGCGATTCCAGTATTAATTGGTGTTAATATTTTAACCTTTCTACTTTTTTTCATGGTGAATACGCCAGATGATATGGCACGCATGCATTTAGGACAAAAACATGTGACTGAATCTGCTATTAATAATTGGAAAAAGGTTCATGGCTATGATAAACCTTTATTTTATAATCCTGAATTAACTGGGCTTGAAAGTTTTACAAATACTTTATTTTTCCAAAAATCAATTGGTTTATTTGCATTTGAATTTGGTGTTTCTGATTCTGGTCGTAATATTGGTCATGATATTCGCCAACGCATGTGGCCATCATTATCGTTAGCCATTCCTGTTTTAATAATTGGTATTTTTGTAAATATTACATTTGCTATGTTGATGGCTTTTTTCCGCGCGACATATTTGGATTTATGGGGTGTTATTTTATGCGTTGTCATGATGTCGGTGTCAACGTTGTTTTATATTATTGGTGGCCAATATCTTATTGGCAAATCATTACATTTAGTTCCGATTTCTGGTTTTGATTATGGTGTAAATGGCATTAAATTTATTGTATTACCTGTAATTATCGGCGTGATTGGCGGAATTGGGGCTGGATCACGTTGGTATCGCACTTTATTTTTGGAAGAAATCAGTAAAGATTATGTTAGAACTGGCCGCGCAAAAGGGTTATCAGAATTAAAAGTATTATTTAAACATGTTTTGAAAAATGCCATGATTCCTATTTTAACCGGTATTGTTGTTGTTTTACCCACTTTATTTTTGGGAAGTTTGATCATGGAATCATTTTTTGGTATTCCCGGTTTAGGCAGTTACACAATTGATGCCATTCAACAACAAGATTTTGCAATTGTAAGGGCCATGGTATTTTTAGGCGCAATTTTATATATCATTGGTTTAATTTTAACTGATATTTCGTATACCTTGGTTGATCCAAGAATACGATTTAACTAAAGGAGAATCGTCCTGATCAAACCAGTTATATTATGGACGGATGCACTCATTTATTTGCTTATTGCTGTCGTAATAATTTTTATCTTTTATGCTAGGAAAAAAGCACATTTAACGACGCCCTGGAAAATGATGATGCAAAACCGCTTAGGTGTGGCATCGATGGTCATTTTAATTGTTTATGTAACGATAGGATTTTTAGATTCAATTCATTTTAGAGAAGCAATAGCAAAAACTAACAATGAATCAACACAACATTATTCGACGACAGTTTATAGCGTTCTAGATAAAATTTTAGCTCCAGTAGGCGATGATTATGAAAAAACTTATTCTTCTCCCTTTTCTATTCATTTATTTGTCAAAAATACTATAATGAATTCGAATGGTGAAAGAATTCGAGATTATCCACGATTAAAATATGCTGGATTACATATCAAAAATGCAGATCAAAAATATCATGATATTTTAATTCGAAGTATAACATCTGTAATCAAAGCCGTAATTTTTTGGTGTTTATTTTTTATTGTCTTTTTATTTATGATTTCTTGGCGTGGAAAAATACCACTTATTAAAAACTTTAAAAACATTATTTTAGGGAGAACAGGTATCGCGTGGCGAACTTTTTTTCTCACTTGGTTAGTACTCTTTATTCTATTATTTTGGTGTTATGATCTCTCGCGTGTTTATCATATTTTTGGCACAGATACCGTAGGGCAGGATGTTTTTTTTCAAGCGTTTAAAAGTATTCGTACTGGGTTAATTATTGGGACGTTAACGACGTTAATCATGTTACCGTTTGCGATTTTAATGGGCACGATGGCTGGTTTTTTTGGTGGATGGATTGATGATATTATTCAATACATTTATACCACTTTAAATTCTGTTCCTGGTGTGTTACTGATTGCTGCTTCGGTATTATCATTACAAATATTTATTGCAAATCATCCTAATTTATTTCCTACTTTAGCAGCAAGAGCGGATGCCAGATTACTGGCGCTGTGTTTTATTTTAGGGATCACCAGTTGGACGAGTTTATGCCGGATGCTTAGAGGTGAAACATTAAAATTACGTGAAGTTGATTACATCCAAGCTGCACGTTCATTGGGTACAAAAAGTACGAGAATTATTTCTCGACATATTTTACCTAATGTTATGCATATTATTATTATTTCAGTCGTACTAGATTTTAGTGGATTAGTTTTAGCAGAAGCTGTTTTATCTTATGTTGGTGTGGGCGTTGATCCGACAACACATAGTTGGGGAAATATGATTAATGCTGCTCGTTTACAACTAGCGAGAGAACCTGTTGTTTGGTGGCCATTATTAGCGGCTTTTATATTTATGTTTGTTTTAGTGTTGAGTGCGAATTTATTTTCAGATGCAGTAAGAGATGCCTTTGATCCGAGAATAAAAACAGCAACCTAATTTATTTGAGAAACACACGATGAAGGAATGGTTTTTTATTTTGAGTTTGTGCTTGGGGACATTAAGTTATGCTAGGCTTGTGCCAAAACTCAATGATTTTGCCTATAGTATGAAATTAAACTTACAAGAAAAAAGTAAATTATATCAGTTCAATATTCCATTTATAGTTTATCAACATATTATTCAACCTAACTTGGGGGATATTCGAATTTTTAACAAATTAGCACATCCAGTACCTTATGCAATTAGAAATCAAAAATTAAATAAAATTTTAAAGCTTGAGAAGTTAAAATATTATCCCCAACAAAATATAAGTAAAATTAAATTATTAGATTCTAATTTGAAACAGTCTTCCGCGTTTGTTATAGATTTATCGCCACTTGTGGGGAAAAAAATTAGAAATATTGATTTTAAATGGCAAAGTGAAAATGGTATAAAAATATTTCCTGTTATGCTTTCTATTAGTAATGACTTAATTCATTGGGAGCATATGAATAAAAGTTTTTATTTCGCAAACGACAATTTTCATGATACCAAAATAATTTCGCATTCTTTAGATTTGCATTATGCTCCTGCAAAATATTTGCTTCTATCAGCTAAGAATGTAAAATTTTCACTGTCAAAAGTAACAGCTGCTATTGTTAATCAATCACCACCAGCTTTCGAATGGGTCAAGTTAGCTACAAATTATAAAAATAAAGCTTTATATATTACGTTACAAAAGCCGATGAAATTTTATCATTTACGACTTAAAGACAAAAATCAATATTTCAATACTAATGTTATTGTTTATAACAAAGATACGAATTCCCATGAATGGCAAGAAGTGACTAAAAGCTCAATCTATAACTTAAAAATAAATGGCGTGAACGTTCAGAAAAAAGTGATAATTCTTCAAGGCAGTAAAAAAAGTCGCGATTGGAAAATATTTTCGACGACAGACAGTTTAAAAGACAATGAAGTTTATCTCTCATGGTTACCTGATAAAATCGTGTTTTATGCTGAAGGTGATAAACCGTATCTTTTAACATTTGCCAGTGGTTTAATAACAAATAATGCGATACCGTTTCCCCGTTTATTAGCAATGGCGGCAACTCCGCAAAGTGATATTAATATAGGTTTAGCAATACCACATTCACTAACCAACTTAGCAGGAAAATCAGCCTTAGTTAATACACATCAGCAACATTTTATTAAATGGAAAATGTGGTCTTATGGTATATTAGCCATTGTTATTATCATTTTTCTAATTTTGGGATGGTGTGTTGCCAAGAGGGATCATGTAAATGGTAAATAATCCTTTATTAGCTGTTAGAAATTTAACAACAGGATTTCCTACCACCGAGGGTTTATTAAAAGCAATAGATGGTATTAGCTTTTCAATTAATGAGGGTGATACGTTTGCCTTACTCGGAGAGTCTGGTTGTGGAAAATCGTTAACGGCTTTATCAATGATGCAATTACTTCCTTTTGCCGCGAGAATTGGATTAGGCAGTGAAATTTTATTAAATGGTGTTGATTTATTATCGCTTAGCGAAGTAGAAATGACAAAAATTCGTGGGCGCCGTATGGGGATAATTTTTCAAGAACCAATGACTTCTCTTAATCCCGTATTAACGGTGGGGTATCAAATAGAAGAAGTGTTATATCGTCATTTTAAATTACGCGGACAACAAGCTGAAAAAGAAATTATTCAATTATTAGACTCGGTTGGGATCCCTGCAGCGAAGCAACGGATGAAAGAATATCCGCATCAATTATCGGGTGGAATGAAACAACGAATTATGATTGCAATGGCTTTAGCCTGTAAACCTGATTTACTGATAGCAGATGAACCGACTACGGCGTTAGATGTAACGATACAAGCGCAAGTTTTAAATTTATTAAGTGATTTACAAAAAGATCGGAAAATGGCGATTTTACTGATCACTCATGATTTAGGTATTGTTGCAGAAATGGCAGATGAAATTGCAATCATGTATGCAGGTCAAATCGTTGAAAAAGCAAAATGTGCTCAGTTTTTTAAGAACCCTTTGCATCCTTATAGTCACCGTTTATTAGCCGCAATACCTAACATTGATAAGCGAAATCAACCTTTATCGATGATTAAAGGTATCGTGCCCAGTTTGCAATTACATTATTCTAATTGTCGTTTTTCAAATCGATGTGAACAAGTTTATGATAAATGCAAGCAGATGAAGCCTGAACTCCTTATGCAACAGGAACATCAAGAAGTACGATGTTTTTTATATGAAGATCAAAAAGAATGTAAAAGTACAATCAATAACGAGACTAATCAATATGAAAATCAAGTTAGTAATAATGAAATAATTTTGCATGTTGAAAATTTAAAAGTCCATTTCCCTATTCATAAAGGGTTATTAAAAAGAGTCGTTGCTAAAGTTAAAGCAGTCGATGGTGTGGATTTAAATCTTTTTCAAGGTCAAACACTCGCATTAGTTGGAGAATCTGGATGTGGCAAAACGACTATTGGTAAAGCAATTTTACAACTAATAAAACCTGATGAGGGTTTTGTAGTATTAAATCAACGAGATTTAGCAAAGTTAAGCCAACGTCAATTACGACATATCAGAAAAGAGCTACAAATAATATTTCAAGATCCGTTTTCTTCTATGAATCCACGAATGATGATTTTAGATATTATTTCAGAAGGCATTAAAGCATTAGGTATTTTAACGAAACCTGAAGAAATTAAAATTCGTGTAAAAGAATTGTTACAACAAGTGGGCTTACCTGAAAATTGTCTTTTTCGCTATCCACATGAGTTTTCAGGGGGACAAAGACAACGAATTTGTATTGCGCGTGCCTTAGCGGTTGATCCTAAAGTTATTATATGTGATGAACCAACAAGTGCACTTGATGTTTCCGTTCAAGCTCAAATTTTAAATTTATTAAAAGAATTACAAATAAAGTTTGGTTTATCTTATTTATTTATTACTCATAATATTTCAGTTGTAGCTTATCTTGCTGATGAAATTGCAGTGATGTATTTAGGTCGTATTGTGGAATTTGGAAAAACAGCTGATGTATTAAATAATCCTAAACATCCTTATACCAAAGCATTATTATCAGCCGTTCCTACAATTGATAATAAGGCTAAACGTGAAGTGATAAAACTTGAAGGTGAATTACCCTCACCAATTAATCCACCGATGGGATGTCATTTTCATCCTCGTTGCCAACAATCATTTGAAAAATGTCTCGCACATTATCCGAATATTACAAAAACAGAAAACAATCATTTAGTAAAATGTTTTCTTTATGAAGAGGAGGGTGTTTCCCATTATGAAGAGCAGTAAAAAATTTTGGATTGGTGTGATTATTCTTTTAGCGATTATTTATCTTTGGATTGCTTTTGATTTTCATATTCGTATTACAGGTTCAAGTGATCTCCCCCACGGTATTTATCGTGTTGTTCATTCTAAGCCTGAGTTGGGTGATTTAGTTGAAATTTGTTTGTCGCCTGATGTCGCGCAATATGCTTTGAAATTTCAATATATTCATCAAGGCGATTGCCCACACGGTGGTGCACCGATTATAAAATCAATTGTGGCTACGGCTGGTGATAATATTATTTTAGAAAAAGACCAAGTCATTATAAACGGCAAAGTATTACCCTATTCAGCTCAACAAGAGTCAGATCATCGTGGTTGGCCCTTGAAACATGTCAATTATGGCCATTATATTTTACATGCAAATCAATATTGGGTGATGGGACATGAACGCCATTTTAGTTGGGATAGCCGTTATTTTGGTGTGATAAATGCTGACAACATAGTTGGTGTCATAAAGCCGGTATTAACATTTTAAATTAAAAAGCACTCAATGCATACAGCGAATTTTCTGCAAGCGACTATACTAATAGTTAACTATTAAAGGGATATTCGCGTGATGAAAATGGATTCCATCATTAAAGTATTATTCTTTGGTCATGAAAAATCAGATCGTGAATTTTATCAGCAATTGCTGGTTCATCATTATGATCAAGATTATGAATTCATGGTGTCAACGGATGCCAATAATTTATTGCAGGATATTGGTGAATTTAATCCCCAATGTTTATTAGTTGATAACACGCGATTTTTACAGTGTGGTACCAGTTTAATAAATAAAATTAATGGTGATTATAATATTCCTATTATAGTTATTGATGACAAGCAGAAATCGACATATCACAATGCGTATCAATCAACATCCCATTTGCTAAAAGCTGAAATTACAGCTGATAAATTATATCATGCGATTTGCGATACGATTACGACTAAACAGCGTGATAAAGCGAATTGGTTGTTTTTTGATGATAAATTAAATCAAAAAGAAAACCAGGCCATTAGCTTAACACATGATTTAGAAGAGGGTCTTAAAAATAGTGAATTCTATATTCGATACCAACCTATATTTGATTTGTTAGCAGATAAACCCATTGGGTTTGAGGCATTGTTACGCTGGGATCATCCTCGCATGGATATCGTGGGCGCGCAATCATTTATTCCACTTGCTGAAAGGAGTGGATTAATTGTTCCTATTGGTGAATGGTTATTTACCACAGCTTGTTATGATGCGATTCATTGGCGACATGCTTCATTAGTGACTAAACAACTTTTTATAAATATTTCTGCGAGACAATTAGAAGAAGATCGCTTTGTAACGAATCTTTATCATATTTTAATTGCGCATGGCATTGATCCGATCTATTTAACAATAGAAATTCCGGAAATGGTCTTAAAGCAACAATATCGATATTATCAAAATGTTTTAAGTCAAATTGTTTCTTTAGGTATTAAGGTCGTTGTTCAAGATTTATCACTTGAAGCAATTGATTTAAATTATTTTAATTATTTACCTTTATACGCGATTAAAATTCAACCTAATTTAATTCGACATATATGTGAAGATAAAACAATTCGTAAAAAAATTAAATATATTATTAAACGATCCAGACAACATAATATTCATCCTATCGCGACAGGCATAGAAACAGAAGAGCAATTAAATTTAATGTATCGGTTAGGTTGCCACTATGCTCAAGGCTTTTTAATTTGCTTGCCAATTAAAGCAAAAGCAGTCGCTGATCTCTTAATTTCGACGAGTGAATCCGTACGCCACACAAATTTTGGCCAAAAGTTTAATTGATGGGCATTGCTATTTTTTAAAGAGTTTTTTATTATTGCACGTTGCTACATGATTAACACGGAATTCTAATTATAATGAGAAAAATAATTTATTTTGCTTTTTTAATTTGTTTTATTAGTCATGTATACGCAGCGCCAAGTAAAGATCTTTGGATACGTTGGCAGATTTTCAATCCATTATCTACAGATACAATTAATCATCAACCCTGGCAAGAATTTCTGGCTAAATATGATCATACGACGAGAACGGGGAATAATTTAATTGATTATACTTATGTGACAAAAGAAGATAAAAAAACACTCCAGCAATATTTAAATTATTTATCTAACATTAAAATCGAGCATTATAATCGAAACGTGCAATTAGCTTATTGGATAAATTTATATAATGCGTTAACCGTCCAAACGGTGCTAGAACACTATCCTATTAAAAGTATACTAGATATTAATACTTCACCTGGCTGGTTTTCTAGAGGGCCATGGGATGCAAAATTAATTCGAGTGGATAACATTCAATTGAGTTTAAATGATATTGAACATCGTATAGTGCGACCAATTTGGAATGATCCCAGAGCGCACTTTGCTCTAAATTGCGCATCTTTAGGTTGTCCGAATTTACAACAGACTGCTTATACGGGCGAAAATGTTTATCAATTATTAAATATAGGTGCTAAAGAATATGTTAATAGTAAAAAAGGTGTTTCAATTGAACGTGGAAAACTAATCATATCTAAAATTTTTAAATGGTATGAAGCTGATTTTGGTGGTAATGATCAAGATGTGATTAATTTTTTAAAACTGTTTGCTGAGCCGCCATTAAGATCAAAGTTAATGCAGATTCATAAAATTAGTGATAGTGTCTATGATTGGTCGTTAAATCAATATAAAAAATAAATAGATTACCCCCTTGGTTTTCTTTGAAATTATGCAAACTAAGAGTCTAATAAAATGAGTAAATTTAGACGATTTATTCATGCAAATTTATAGATAAGCATAGAGCTTGATATTTTATGATGGCTATGTCACGATATTTGTGCGCAAATAGTAAAAGCCCAAGGAGGGAATTATGCCCAATCATGAGCATTGTAGAGCGCGTTTTGGCTCAAGACATTTTTATCAAATGTCGAGCGAGGATCGTGAATTACTTATTTTAAAAACAATATTACATCAGTCTGGAGGTAATATTGAACTTGCCGCCAATAAACTTGGTATTAATCCTAAACGCTTACACACTAAATTAATTGAACATCAAAACCCAGTTTATTAACTACTTCAACCATATATAGACCCAAGTACTTTTATAACTTGGGTCTTTTGAGTTGAGTGAACTTAAGTTAAAATAATTTTATTTGATATTCAGGTGACAATGAAAAAAATAAACTACTTAGACACTTTACCTATTACAATGTGGTTATTAGTTAGTATCTATTCTATGTTTCAGTTTTTTTTGCAAACTGCGGCTTCGCCCATCGTCAAACCTTTAATGCATCAACTACAGACTAATGCGACGGGGATAGCCATTATTTCGTCATGTTTTTACTATACTTATGTCACCATGCAAATTCCAGTGGGTTTAATTGTCGATAGATTTAGTGCGCGTAAAGTCCAAAGCTTTACTTGCTTTGGCTTGGCATTAACTTGTTTTTCTTTTGCATTTTCTCATACTTTTTGGAGTGCATTTATTTCTAGGATTTGCCAAGGTTTTTTTTCAAGTTTTGCGTTTATAGGCATGTTAACTGTTGTAAGGGATTGGTTTCCTCAAAAGAGGTTTGCACTAATGATTTCTCTCGCCGAAGTTGTTGGGATGTTAGGAACTGCAGTCTGTGCGGTTTTATTATCTTTTATTGTGCTGCATTGGGGGTGGCGATTGGGGTTTAATTTATGCGGAATTGTAGTTGTAATATTAGCTGTTTTACTGTGGTTTAACCTTAAAGATAAAACCCCAGAATTACACAATAAGGATAAAATGAACAATATCACTCCCACAACAAATATCTTAATTCAATTAAAATCCATATTATCGAATAAGCAAGTTTGGGTATGTGGAATTTATGGTGGTTTAATGATGACTGTTATTACGATTTATTGTAATTTATGGGGTGTACCATATTTTCTCCACGCTTATCATTATAATTTATTTTATACCTCTATTATTGTTTCTTCTGCATTAGTGGGTGTTGCTGTTGGGGCGCCACTGTTTAGTATTCTAATAAATTATTTTGCTTGTCAGAAGTTAATGATGATAGGGAGTTTATTTGCCGGTATTATTGCTTTCATGCTGTTGTATATTCATAGATTACCCTATTTTATCTTGATGTTATTCTCTTTCATCTTTGGTATGATGGCTTCAACATATTTACTTACTTTTTCACAAAGCAAAAAATATGTTCAAACAATAAATCATTCAGGTACTATGGGTTTTGTGAATATGCTAGTGATGTCTAGCGCAGCTATATTTCAACCTGTAATTGGTGTGATGCTAGGTAAGGGACACATCGAACATCATCGAGTTATTTATTATTTTTCTGATTATGAAAGAGCGCTTGTTGTTTTACCACTTAGTTTTTTTCTAGCATTTGTTCTTTGTTTCTTTATGAAAGAGAATTCAGAAGTGATGACTGAAAATTTGAACTTCGCACAATACGTCAACGAAGTATGAAATAAAATTGTTAACTCGATGTAATATAAAATACAACATGTTCACCAATTTGAAGAATATGATTTTTTCCTAAATGATTCCACTTGCGAATATCATCTATCGAAGCATGATATTTTTTTGCTAAGGTTGATAAATTATCACCTCTACGTATTGTGTGATGCATGATTTTTACCCTGTGCTTGATATGAATGCTATTACCAGGCCAAATAAATAATTCTTTCCCTACTTTTAAATCGGCATTAGACTTAATTTGATTCCACATTTTAATTTGTCCAATACTGACGTCATTATTTTTAGCGAGGGTCCACAGAGAATCACCTTTATTAACAGTATATTTAAAAGGCGCATGTTCTTTATGGAAAAAACCATGATTACTGTTATGGGTATTTGGTTTTTGTATTATGGGGTTACTTGGCGGAATTTTTAATTTTTCACCAATTCGAATACTATTATTTTTTAAATTGTTGGCTAATTTAATTTCATTGAGAGAACGTCGAAATTTGTGGGCAATCACACTAAGTGATTCTCCCTTTTTTACAGTGTGAATGATTGTTCTATGTTGATTATAATAGGCTAGACGGTGTTGAAATGTTTTTATTTTGTTAACGGGTAACAATAAATGAAAAGGTCCCTTCGGTCCTGTGATCCAGCGATTATAGCCCGGGTTAAATTCGTAAACTTGTTCTAATTGTAATTTTGCTAATTCGGCGATTTTAGCAAGTCGCATTGGATAATCAATTGTTACTTCGCCTAAATAGGGTTTGTCACTGACATAAGGGAGATGAAATCCATAACGAGCAGGGTGGCGGATGATTTCAATAACTGCAAAAAATCGAGGGACATAAGCTTGTGTTTCTTGTGGTAATGGGAGATACCAAAAATTAGCGCTACGGCCAACGTGTAAATTATATTGAATAGCATTTAAAACAGTACCTTCCCCAGAATCATAAGCAGCAACTGCTAATAACCAATCATGATTAAAAAATTCATTGAGATAAGTTAGATATCCCAAAGCCATTTTTGTTGAACTCATAATATCGCGGCGACCGTCGTACCAATAACTGTGTTTAATACCAAAATAATCTGCAGTTACAGGCATAATTTGCCAAAGTCCCGCAGCACCAGCATGTGAATAAGCAAATGGGTTATAAGCGCTTTCAATCGTTGGCAATAAGGCTAATTCTGCAGGTAAATGACGTTGACGAGTATGCTGATAGATATAGTAGAGATAAGGTCGTGCTCGATTTAGAACCCGTTCAAAATAACTGCGATGATAAGCATACCAACGAATTTGTTCTTGAACTTCACGGTTATAACTAAAATCGGGTAAAACAAAATGTTCTCGTAGAACTTCCCATAAATTATGCGATGCTGAATTTGGGTTTTGCACGTCATAATAGGCATGGCCGTTAACGATTTGGACAGGACGACCTGCAATCACTTCCATGTAACTGTAAACATTCGAACTAATAAATAGAAAAAATGAAATTAAAACTAATTTTTTCATACATCCCCTTAGCATCGCTGGATCGTACGTAGTAACGCAGTACAGGTCAAGTATTAATCGTTAATTATTAAAAGTTATCTTTGCTTTCTCTCAAAAAAGTAAAAATAGAGACTGGATCGTAATTTATTTTACCATTAGTCAACTCTGCTACAGCAGCAATCATGTTTGGTTCTCGTGTTCTCAAAAAAGGATTATAGGTTTTTTCATTTGCTAAAGTCGTTGGAATACTCGGTATATTTTGTTTTCTCATTTTTTTGACTTGTTGTATTCGATTTTCAATATCCACATTATTAGGTTCGATCGACTGCGCAAATTTTAAATTATTTAATGTGTATTCATGCGCACAATAAAACTTTGTGCTTGATGGGAGTTTTAATATTTTATCTAAAGAATTTAACATTTGTTGTGGACTGCCTTCAAATAACCGGCCGCAACCTGCACTAAAAAGTGTATCACCACAGAAAATCACACCATTTGCGACATAGGCAATATGACCTGAGGTATGTCCTGGAATATCGATGATATTAAATTCAAGCTCAAAATCGGGAAATTGAATATTATCGTTTTCTTCAAGTTGCGTGTCACTAAACTCTATCGCTTCACTTTTTGGTCCATAGACTGGGCAGTTAAAATGCTTTTTCAACGCGTTAACACCACCTGTATGATCTGTATGATGGTGAGTAATTAATATTGCATGAAGGTTTAACTTGTTCTGTGTTAGATGGTCCAAAACGGGCGAGGCATCACCGGGATCGACGACAATACTTTGTCTGTCTTTGTTTTCAATTGACCAAAAATAATTATCGCTAAAAGCTGGGATAGGATTAATCTCGAGCATTTTTTTCCTCAATATGTCAGAATAGATGAAATTTTGGATATGGTATATTGAGTGATAACAGAATGCCAGAACATGACGTTTTTTTAAATCAATATCACGAATGGCAAGCTACGGCGTTAGCCGATGCATTACGAGAAGATGAACAAAACGCTTTAAACAAAATATTACCCCATTTTTTTGGTTATTACTTATTACAAGTGAGTATTGCTGAAGAGCAATTTGATTTATCAGCAAGTCCGATTCATCGTCAATTTTATGTTAACGATGATACGACTCTGCCTTCACAAGCCATTGTTGTTCGCGCGCTTGCGGGTGAATTGCCTTTTCAAAGTAATAGTATCGATGTGGTTTTAATTCCCCATGTTTTAGAATTTATTAGTGATCCTCATGTGATATTACGTGAAGCTTGTCGTGTGGTTATTCCCGAAGGTCATATTGTTATTTTAGGCTTTAATCCATTTAGTTTATGGGGATTATCACGTTTTACAAAACGTCGACATACTGTCGTCCCATGGGGTGGAAATTTTATTTCCAGCACGACTGTGCAAAATTGGTTAACGGCATATGATTTTGAGATCGTACGTCGTGAAAATGTATTTTACCGTCCGGCATGGTATAAACCTGAAAATTTAATTCGATCACAATTTCTAGAACGACTAGGTAAAAAATATTGGCCAAAATGTGGAGCAAGTCATATTCTTTTTGCGAAGAAAAAAGTGTTAGCGAGCACGCTTTTAAAACAAAAATGGAAGAAAAAACATACCATCAAAACAACAAATGGTGTAATTGAAACTTGCCAAAGGAAAATGAATGAACGAAAAAGTTGAAATTTTTACTGATGGTGCTTGTCGGGGAAATCCTGGCCCAGGAGGGTGGGGGGCATTATTAAGATATCGTGATAAAGAAAAATCAATTAAAGGTGGTGAGCTTGATACAACGAATAATCGTATGGAATTAACCGCAACAATAGAAGCTTTAAAATGTTTAAAACAAAAGAGTCAGGTTAAATTAACGACTGATTCAAATTATGTAAAAAATGGTATTACAGTGTGGATCCATTCTTGGCTTAAAAATAATTGGCGCACAAGTAATAAAAAACCAGTTAAAAATGCTGATCTTTGGCAAACACTACATCAACTCAACCAACAGCATGATATAGAATGGTGTTGGGTAAAAGGTCATAGTGGTCATCCTGAAAATGATTATGTTGATGAATTAGCGAATCGCGCAATTGATGAATTACAACAAGGATAATATTTTGTTATGAGACAAATCGTGCTTGATACTGAAACGACTGGTTTAGAGCCCACCCAAGGTCATCGTATTATTGAAATTGGTGGCGTGGAAATAATTGATCGTCGAATCACCAGACGCTATTTTCACCAATATATTAATCCGCAACGAGAAATTGATAGTGGTGCGGTAAAAGTCCATGGGCTTACTACACAATTTTTATCAGATAAACCACTTTTTGCTGATGTTGCAAATGAGTTTTTTAATTTTATAGATGGGGCAGAACTGGTAATTCACAATGCGCCATTTGATTTAGGTTTTTTAAATCACGAATATAGTTTAATAAAAAAGCCTAAAAGACCTAAGCTACAATTAATTTGTCCTATCATTGATACATTGGTTTTAGCTAGAAAAATGCATCCAGGTCAAAGAAATAGTTTAGATGCGTTATGTAAACGTTATGATGTTGATAATTCTAATCGCGATTTACATGGCGCGTTGCTTGATGCGAGATTATTAGCGCTCGTGTATTTGGCAATGACCGGTGGGCAAAGTCAACTGTTCTCTGAAGCTAAACAAGAATTAAAAGAAAATAAAAAGAAAGAAACTGTTATCACTAAGCAAAAAGAAATCGTTAAAACACCTCTTATTTTGGCAAATAGTGAAGAATTAAATTCGCATCATGAATTTCTAGAAAAGATTAAAGCGAACAATAATTCTTGTTTATGGTTAGATGATTAAGTTGATTGTTGACTTTTATTCACCAAAAATTTAATTGATAAACCTTGGACAATAATCGCAAATACAACGACTGAATAAGTCATCGCTAATAAAATAATTCGATGATGTCCCTTAGGTAAGGCTAAGGCTAATGCAATGGCTAAACCACCACGCAAACCTCCCCAAGTTAAGATTCTGATAATATAAGGATTATAAGTTTTAAATCGTTTAAATATTGTCATGGGTATAGCAACAGTAATGAACCTTACAATTAAGACTAAAGGAATGGCACATATTCCTAGTAGGAAAAGTGTTTTATCAAGTTGAATCACTAATAACTCTAATCCCATCAACATAAATAAAATCGCATTTAATAAATCATCAACCATCGTCCAAAAATTATCTAAATTTTCTTTAGTCCGTCCTGATACAGAAAAGAGATTTCCTCGATTCCCTAAAAATATGCCAGCCACAACCATTGCAAGTGGACCAGAAAAACCAAGTTGGTTTGCAAGGGCGTACCCACCTGTCGGGATCACTAATGTCATTAAAATTTCAAGTCTTGAATTATTTAGGGGCTTAATAAATTTATAAGCGACAAAGCCGAGTAATATGCCAAAACATATCCCGCCTATAGATTGATGTAAAAATAAAGAAGTCACACTCGTAAAAGTGATTGGCACTCCTAGAAAAGCAAAATGATATAGTGTTAAAAAAATAACAATGGCGACGCCATCATTAAATAAAGATTCACCTTCTACTAAAACATGCAGGCGTTCTGGTGCTTGTAATTTTTTAAAAATAGCGAGTACGGCAATTGGATCAGTCGGGGAGATCAATGCGCCAAATAATAAACAATAAATCATTTCAAGATGAATATTAAATATTTTAACAAGATAAAAGATCAATACACCAACAAGTATTGTGGAAGCAATGGTTGAAAGACTTGATAGAACAATTACCTCCCATTTACGGTCTCTTAAATATTGGATATCGATATTCAGTGAACCAGCAAATAATAAAAAACTTAGCATGCCGTTTATTAACAATGAATGAAAATCAATTTGTTGCATGAACTGAGTAAACTTACTGGTTGATTGGACAAAGCCCAAATGTCCGATTATTAGAATTGAAATCGACATGATTAATGCGGCTGACAGCATGGCAATCGTAGTTTGCATTTTTATATAACGAGAATTGATATAGGCAATGATAATTGCTCCAGAAATAATGATTGAAAAAAGTGTGTAAAGATTCATTTTTGCTGTCTAGTTAAAATTTAGATTACTATACCAAATAATCACAATTGCAAACAGCATTACAATGGCAACATGTTTATTGATAATGCATTGTTTCAATTTCAATTAATTAAAAAATGCAGTACAATTTCCATCGGGTAACGACCAACAGGGAGTAGTAACATATTATGCCTCTTAAAAGTATTGGAAATATGATTTCTGAGTTCATAAAGCTTGAATCTGCAGGTGGCATTTTATTATTTATAGCAGCAGTCATTGCAATGATCATTGTCAATTCTCCGCTCGATCATTATTACGAAGTTTTTATTCATACTCATCTGACAATTAAAATAGGGGCTTATGGTCTAGATGAAACGATACATTATTGGATAAATGACGGACTCATGGCGATATTCTTTTTCCTTGTTGGAATGGAAATAAAACGTGAATTTATAGAAGGTGAATTAAGTACTCGCGAATCAGCTATTTTGCCTGCGATAGCGGCAGTTGGTGGCATGATTGTGCCTGCAATTATTTATGTGTTTTTCAATTGGGATCATGCAAATTCATTACGTGGTTGGGCAATTCCTACTGCAACGGATATTGCTTTTGCCTTGGGATTAATTGCACTACTAGGCCGACGTGTGCCAGTTTCGATAAAAGTTTTTCTGACAGCACTTGCTATTTTAGATGACTTGGGGGCTATTTTAATTATTGCGATTTTTTACACTGATCAGATTCATTATATTGCGTTATTTGTTGGGCTGATTTGCACAATTCTATTATTCTACATGAATTACAAAAAGGTTACCGCGTTTAGTGTTTATGGTATTCTCGGCATAATTTTGTGGAGTGCTATTCTACAATCGGGAATTCATGCGACACTAGGTGGCGTTATACTTGCTTTAGCAATTCCACTGCATGATACAAAAAATCAAAATCGTTCCCCTTTACGCGAATTAGAACACGCAATCCATCCATGGGTAGCCTTTTTAATTTTACCACTTTTTGCCTTTGCAAATGCAGGCGTGTCACTTGCAGGACTTCACATTGATGCATTATTACATGAAGTCCCTCTAGGAATTACCCTTGGTTTATTTTTTGGAAAACAATTTGGTGTTTTTGCAGCATGTTGGCTTTGTATAAAAGCTGGATTTGCAAAATTACCTCAAAATGCTACTTATGCTCATGTTTATGGTGTGGCAATTTTATGTGGTATTGGTTTTACCATGAGTTTGTTTATTGGCGGCTTAGCTTTTAAAGGCATGAATGATTACGCCGCTTTCGTGAGAATTGGTGTATTTGCAGGTTCTATTGCTTCTGGCGTATTTGGTTATTTATGGTTGCTTATTTTAAGCAAAAAAAAAACTTCTGATGTGAGTGAAAAAATAAATAAATCTGTGTCTAATTTCAATAAAACAGACTGTCAAAAGGGATAAAATGCAAAAATATAAATGGCCTCAAGCACTTTTTCTTTCTTTTTATTCCCGTGAGTTGTATCGAGATGTAGGAAAAAATTGGCGTGGAATTGGTTTAATATATTTATTAATTTTAAGTGCGCTTTGTTGGTTTTTTTTAATTGGTAAAATGCAATTAATTATTAATGAATTACATAATGTTGGATTACCACCTATCATCAAACAAGTGCCAAAAATCTCGATACGAAAGGGACAAATGACAATGGATAAACCTTCTCCGTATTTTATCAAATCCGAATCTGGGAATAAGCCGCTCATTATTTTTGATAATTCGGGAAAATTTACAGATCTCCAGCAAACTTCAGCCGCTATCCTCGTAACAAAAACTGATTTTATGATGCGAACCAATAATGGGATTGTGCAATATCCGTTAAAAGATATTTCTGATAGAGAGATAACGCCAGAATCACTTACAAATTTACTTTCGAACATTAAAACTTGGTTTAGTTTCGTAGCCTATCCTATTTCTGTAATAGTGTCTTTTTTATATCATTTAGTACAAGTGATAATAATGGCAATTATCGGATCTATGGTTGCTGCAACATTAGAACGGCAGTTAGATTATATTGCCTTATTACGACTATCTAGCATTGCTATTACGCCACCTCTACTTATTACCACAGCTTTTGCGGTCTTTGGTATAAGATTTCCTTATCATATGGCTTTTTATATTATATTGTCACTTGTTTATTTGTTTTGTGCGATTTTATTTAGTGATAAAAAGGTGATGAAACTAAATAATGAAACACACATTGACGATAGTTATGATGATATAATTGACTAAATTAGTTTTAACGACAGAGCGTGGAGAAAGTTGTGAGTTGGATATTATTAGCTGTAATTGTTATAGGATGCTTAAGCTATTTTAGAGCATCACTTTCAGTTTGGACCATTAGCGGTATTGTAGGGTTGTTTTTATTTTCGATGTTTAGCAGTGTTTTTGTTTTCGGTAAAATGCTTGCTTGGATAGTTTTTGCTGTATCTGCCTTCTGTTTAAATTTCAAATCTTTACGTCAACAGCTGATTTCTCGGCACCTTTTAAAATTTTTCCAACAAGTAATGCCACCACTCTCCGAAACAGAAGAGCAAGCATTAGCCGCTGGAACGGTAGGCTGGGATGCAGAGTTATTTAAAGGACAACTTGACTGGAATAAATTATTTAAAATACCTTCACCAAAATTGACTCAAGAAGAAATCGATTTTCTTGATGGCCCAGTAGAAACGCTTTGCCAAATGATAGATGATTGGGATATTACTTATCGTCGTAAAGATTTACCACCTGAGCTTTGGCAGTATATTAAAGAACAAGGTTTTTTTGCATTAATCATTCCTAAAAAATATGGTGGTAAGGAGTTTTCTGCGCTTGCACATTCTCAAGTTATCGTCAAAATTTCTAGTCGTAGCGTGACAGTTTCTTCGACGGTTTCAGTCCCAAATTCCCTAGGCCCAGGTGAATTATTATTAAATTATGGGACAGAAGAACAAAAGGATTATTATTTACCTCGATTGGCTGCAGGAATAGATATTCCTTGTTTTGCCTTAACCGGACCTGATGCTGGTTCGGATGCATCCAATATTTCTGATTATGGAATAGTTTGTAAAGGCCAATATCAAGGTCGAGAAGTAACTGGAATTAAATTAAATTTCTCGAAGAGATATATTACCCTTGCACCAGTTGCTACACTTATTGGTCTTGCATTCAAATTATATGATCCAAATCATTTAATTAGTGATAAAGAAGAATTAGGTATTACCGTTGCACTTATTCCTAGAGAAACACCTGGACTAAATATTGGTCGTCGACATTATCCATTAGATATTCCGTTTCAAAATGGCCCGATTTTTGGTGAGGATGTTTTTATTCCATTAGATGCGATTATCGGTGGCGTTAAAAATGTTGGGCGTGGATGGCAAATGTTACTAGAATGTTTGGCATGTGGACGCGCTATTTCTTTGCCTTCAACAGCCGTGGGGGCAGCAAAAGCCGGTGTTTTAGCATCAGGCGCATATGCGAGAATTCGTCAGCAGTTTAATATGCCTATTGGCAAATTTGATGGTGTAGCTGAAGTTTTAGCAAGATTAGCATGTAATGCTTATACCATAGATGCTTTGCGTTTATTTACGGTTAACAGCATTGATCAAGGAGAACATCCCGCTGTTGCATCTGCTATCGCAAAATATCATAGTACGGAACGTGGGCGACAAATTGCCCAAGATGTGATGGATATTCATGGCGGCAAAGGTATTTGCATGGGACCAAAAAATTATACAGCAAGAGCTTATCAAAGTGTTCCCATTAGCATAACAGTAGAAGGGGCTAATATTCTTACACGTTGCATGATTATTTTTGGACAAGGTGCGGTTAGATGTCATCCCTTTGTTTTAGATGAAATGAAATCATTGAAAATAGATAATAGTAAAAAAAGATTAAAATGTTTTGATGACTTAATTTTTAAACATATTGGATTTACAGTAAGTAATTTTACTCGTTCGCTAGTGCTAGGATTAACAGATGGTAAATTAGTTATGGTACCAGAAGGTGGATCTATTAAACGTTATTTACAAAAAATGGAACGTTATAGTAGTGGATTTGCCTTATTAGTTGATACTTGTTTAATGACCTTAGGTGGAAGTTTAAAACGTCGTGAATTGTTATCAGCAAGACTTGGAGACATTCTGAGTAATTTATATATTTTATCATGTGTTCTAAAACATTTTATCAATCAGGGGGCAAAAGAAGAAGATAAAATTGTTGTAGATTACTGTGCTAAAGAACTTATTTCTGGTATTGAAATTCGCTTTGAGCAAATATTCCAAAATTTGCCCAATCGAATTTTAGCTACGATCTTAAAATTAATTATTTTCCCTTTTGGTCGTCATGCAAAATTACCAAAAGATAATTTAATTAAAGAAATATCAGAATTAACAATGGCACCAAACTCAACGCGTCGTAGAATCACTTCCGGTATTTATGCTAAACCTGAAGAGAATAACCCAATCGGTAAAATGGATGCGTCACTAAATAAAATTATTTCTGCTGAACCGCTAGAAAAATTAATAGCCAAAGCGATAAAAAATAAAAAAATCAGTGGTAAAACAGTTACGGATTACTATCAAAATGCTGTTGAGAATAAAGTGATCACTACAGAAGAATTTCATCAACTGATGGAAGCATATCACATCAGACAAGATGTGATCGCGGTAGATCATTTTGCGCCAAATGAGTTGACAAGTTTTTTGAATAAATCATCAAACAACGCTCTAAATAGAAGCGAAGAGGGATCTATTACCGAAGTCTACTAATAATAAATTTCTCTCTTTAAAATGCAAGCACTTTATTATGCTATAATATATCTAATGAATTTTAGATTATTATGGAGAATTTTCATGATAAAGTGCTTGCAATTAATTGTTTTTCTTGTGAGTTTCTCTGTTTTTATTCCATTGAGTTTCGCCCAAAGTTCGACGCCTGATGATGGTTCGGTTGAAAAACTATTTTACGATATTTGTGTGAAAGAAATGGTTGCGGGCATGAAAGAGGGAATGAGTGAAGGCAAGGATAAAGACGCCGCAGATAATATGATTAATGATCCTAAAATCATGAAATCTATGAATGATATGGCTGAAAAAGTTTGTAAATGTGCTACACCAAAATATAAGAAAGTAGTAGTAGAAGCGATGAATGGACCGAAAGAAAATCAAACACAAGCTTATTTTGAGAAGGAAGCGATGAAAGCGATTATGGATTGTATGTGATTTGAAATTCAAACTTAACAACGAAAATTACAGCTATTTTAATACGCTTAATTAAAGTATTCGCTTATTTTATAAAAGTATTTTTCCATTATTTATAATCACTAGTATTGTGATGTTAATACCCACAATGTGTTTTTATTTTGTGTTGGTTTACTATCCAGAAGCTTTTTTCTCAGAAAATTTATCAATCATATTTCTTATCAAAAAGTCGTATCTAAACGACGGGCAAGTCGGTGTTTGGCTTTTGCTTTCTTAACATATTTAGTTTTAGTGGTGATTATTGCAATTAAAGGAAGTAAGGTGTTAACTATTTTAATAAATTGCATTTTTCTATTTGTTATAGTTATTGCTTTAACTAATCAGGGTTCTTATTAAACTTTTATTCCAGAGATTTTTGCCAAGCAATGAGTTCACGAGTTAATTGTCCTGATAATTGCCCAAAGGGGCTTCCAGCTGTATTTTTTTTATAGGCTTCTTCTTTCTCACCATTTAATGCTAGTCCTAATACTTTTGCTGCTTCTTGATGAAATGCTTTATGGAGGGTAACAGCACGTTCGTAGTGAGAAGTTTTGCTTTGTCCTTATCATTTTTTCTGTAATGTAACCATTTTCCAAAAGATCAATTGTTATCTTCAGCTACGTGTTCAACAGAAACATCACTTTTTCCACTTTCTATAATTTGGCGTAATTTTGATTTCCATTTTCCGTGAGCTGCTATGGCATTTTTTAAATCATCCTGAATCAGGGTGCCTCCTTTTGTTTAAAAATCGCAATATTAGTCCATATTGATAGGTTCTGATATCATTTCTATGACTCGATGAGGATAGGGGATTATAATGTTTTGCTTATCAAAAGTTTCTTTTACTTCTTGTTGAAGTGATTTTTTTAAGGCTGCAAAATCAGTACGATTTGACCAAACTGAAAATTGCAATTCGATAGAAGATTCCCCATATCCTAAAATTGAAATTGTTGCTTCAGGATCAGATAATGCAAATTGATTATTTTTTGCGATGTCATTTAACACTAAAAACACATTAGATAAGTTACTCTTATAATCTACACCCAGTTTAAAATCAAATCGTCTAGTCTCATAAAAAGATAAGTTTGTGATCGGAGTCTTCAAAATATTTTCATTGGCAAAGCGCACCAACGTGTTATCAAAAGTGCGAACTTTTATTGATAATAAATCGATATTAACAATTTCTCCTGAAATATTATTAATAGTAATCGTATCACCGATTTTAAATGGTTTTTCAAAAAGCAAAAACAATCCACTTATAATATTCGAAAAAGCTGTGCGAGATGCAAAACTTACAGCGACTGTTATAACACCCGCCGCACTTAATAAAACACTCAGATTAAAACCAATTTGTTGTAAAGCAGCAGCTAAAAATATAATTATAATAAAATATTTGCTTATTTTTTTGATCAACATTTGTTGTTGACGAGACGTATGTTTAGCACTAATTCGAACTAAAGTACTGCTTAATATTTTTGCTAGAATGAAACCAATTATGAAAATCACTAAACCATAAAAAAATGGCAATAAATACTGTAGAGTAAACAAGTTACTATATGGATTATTTGTTGGACTAGGCATTTAAACTTCTTCAGTTTGAAGCTCAGATTCAGGCAGTGTGATATTTAATGCCAAAATTGAGCAATCGCCACTATCATCATAATTAATATTCACATCATTGGGATCGATATTGACATATTTACTTATTACTGCAACTAATTCTTTTTGTAGTTTGGGTAAATAATCAGGATCATTATTTTTGCGACGATGTTCGTGTGAGATAATAATTTGGAGTCGTTCTTTCGCAATTGACGCACTGGATTTTTTACGACGTATATATTTTAAAATGCTCATACGATAGTTTCCTCCTTATTTCCGCCAAAAATCCTTCCTATCAATCCTTTTTTTCGTTTCCCCACAAAACGATGTGGAATTGACTCCCCTAAAAAGCGTGAAACTACATCAGTATAGGATTTACCTGCGTCACTTTGACTATCTAGCGTAACTGGGATCCCGGCATTTGAAGCTTTTAGGACTGCTTGAGATTCAGGGATAACACCAATTAGTGGGATTGCTAAAATTTCTTTAACATCATTTACACTGAGCATTTCTCCTCGTTCGACTCTAACAGGTGAGTAACGAGTAATTAAGAGATGTTCAGACACAGGTTCAAGATTTTGTTCTGCGCGACGTGATTTACTTGCAAGAATACCAAGAATTCGATCTGAATCCCGAACTGAAGAGACTTCTGGATTGGTAACAATAATAGCGCTATCAGCGAAATATAATGCCATATGCGCACCACGTTCTATACCAGCAGGAGAATCACAGATGATATAATCAAAATCACTTAATTCTTTAAGAACACGTTCTACGCCCTCTTGATTCAACGCGTCTTTATCTCTAGTTTGTGAAGCAGGTAGGATATATAAATTATCAACACGTTTGTCTTTTATTAAAGCTTGAGATAAATTTGCTTCTTGATTAATGACATTAACAAAGTCATAGACCACACGACGTTCGCAGCCCATGATTAAATCTAAATTTCTTAGGCCAACATCGAAATCTATAACGACTGTTTTAAATCCGCGTAGCGCAAGACCCGTAGCGAATGCCGCGCTTGTGGTTGTTTTACCAACGCCACCTTTACCTGATGTAACGACTATAATTTTAGCCAATGTTGTTCCCTTCCATTTACAATTTGTAACTTTTAAAATTGAGTAACTTTACACTGTTTTGTGAGTTAGTCAAAGTGTTGGCACAAGATATTGAACCTTTTAATTTAAGTTTGTGATTTGCAAATGATCTTTATCGAGATAAATTCGTAAGCTGCTATCTTGAATAAAATCTTTTTCTTGAATATCATCTTTTATCATATAATGTCCGGCTATTGAAATTAATTCAGCTCCTAATCTTTGGCAAAATATTTGAGCTGATTTTTCGCCGTTTACACCTGCCAATGCTCGGCCATTTAAAGTGCCATAAACATGGATGTTGCCATCAGCGAGTAACTCAGCGCCATGACTAACAGAAGCTAAGATAATAAGATCACCACCTTTAGCATAAATTTGTTGGCCTGATCGGACAGGTCTATCAATTATTTTACTTAAGGATTGATAAGAATGATTGAGGGTATCTGTTTTCGACTTTTTCTCCGTTGATTTTGGTGTGGGTTTTGAGCGAGTTTCAATTTCAATGGGCGGAGTAGTTTCAGTTTTACCTAACGGCATTACGGCTAATCCTAATGACAAGGCAACTTCATTTATTGCTGTTGTTGCACCACGAATTCCCATTGGGATTATATTTTTTTCGCGAATTAAATTTATTAATTCGTTTAGTTGCCAGTTATATTTGCTTTTATTAATTTTATGAACATCTAAAACGATAGGCATGTTATGAAAAAATTTCGGTGTTCGACTAATCAACTGCTCGAGTTGTAACGGGAGATAAGTAAAATCTCCAGTTTCTAAGACCATTACAGTTAAAGTAAATAAGCTACCTTTAAATTGAAAAGTTGCAATGTTTTCTTTGCTAACAGATGTTTTTTCCATATTACCTACGCCTTAGTTTTCATTAAAGTGTATATAATAAAAAAAGTGGATCTATTATTGCAAGTATCTTAAACTTCCAACCATTATTGTGTGGTGTATGATCGAGAGGAAAATGTAAGTGGAAGAGAAACATTGGCTAAAGTCCTATCCACCAGGCGTCCCTGCTGAAATTGATCCTAATACTTTTGAATCAGTGGTTGATATTTTTTTACAATGTTGTAAAAAATACTCCAATTTAAATGCATTTTATAATTTAGGAACAAAAATTTCTTTCACAAAATTAGATGAGCTTACTCATAATTTGGCTGCTTACTTTCAATGCTCCTTAAAATTGCGTAAGGGTGATCGAGTTGCATTGATGATGCCAAATGTACTTCAATATCCGGTGTCTTTATTTGCTGCATTGCGAGCAGGATTAATTGTCGTAAACGTTAATCCTCTTTACACCGCACGTGAACTTGCTCATCAACTCGAAGATTCCGGTGCAGAAACCATAATTGTTTTAGAAAATTTTGCTCATGAATTACAAGAAGCATTACCTGATACCCATGTTAAGCATGTCATTGTTACTAAAATGGGTGACTTATTTCCTACTATCAAACGCAAATTAGTTAATTTTGTTGTTAAGTCTGTAAAAAAAATGATCCCAGAGTGGTCAATTGGCCGAGTCATTGATTTTCGTGATGCGCTACATGAGGGACAATCAAAGTCTTTTGCAGAAGTCACTATCAATCGAAATGATTTAGCATTTTTACAATATACCGGAGGTACTACTGGTATTGCGAAAGGTGCAATGTTATCACATCACAATATGGTGTCGAATATGTTGCAGGCTGCGGCCTGGATTAAACCTATTGCAAGGGAAGGGCATGAAACGATTATTACTGCTTTACCGATGTATCATATCTTTTCATTGCTCGCAAATTGTTTAGTGTTTATGAAATTTGGTGCAATGAATGTTTTAATTACCAATCCTCGAGATATTAAAGGCTTTGTTAAGGAATTAAAGAAAGTTAAATTTACTGTTATTACAGGTGTTAACACTTTGTTTAATGCTTTGCTTAATAATGCTGATTTTAGCAAACTAGATTTTAGTCGATTACATTTGACTTTAGGTGGCGGAATGTCTGTGCAAAAAGCGGTTGCTGAAAAATGGCAAAAAATTACAGGGAAACCACTTTTAGAAGCTTATGGTCTCACCGAAACTTCACCGGCTGTGTGTATTAATCCACTTAATTTGAAATCCTATAATGGAACAGTCGGTTTACCTGTCCCGTCAACTCAAGTAATGATAAGAGACCGACATGGAAATCCAACTGAAATTAATAAACCCGGTGAATTATGTGTTAAAGGCCCTCAGGTTACTTCTGGATATTGGAATATGCAAGCCGAAACCCACAAGATTTTTACGCATGATGGTTGGTTATTAACAGGTGATATAGCAACAATAGATGAAAAAGGATTTGTTACTATTATCGATCGGAAAAAAGATATGATTTTAGTTTCAGGTTTTAACGTTTATCCAAATGAAGTCGAAGATATTATTGCGAGAAATGAACATGTCTTAGAAGTAGCAATAGTAGGTGTCCCAAATGAAGTAACTGGCGAACAAGTGAAGGCATTTGTAGTCAGAAAAGATCCTAGTCTCGATGAAGAAGCGTTGCGAAATTATTGTCGAGAACATTTAACTGGATATAAAATACCAAAGATAATTGAATTTCGTGATGAGCTTCCTAAAAGCAATGTTGGAAAAATTTTAAGAAGAGAGTTAAGAGATGATGATATTACTTCAACGCCAGCTTAATTTATTGCTGATCAAGTAATTCAACAGAAGAAGCGTTATTATTATCATCTTCTGTATTGGCTAATTCATCAATATTTGCTAAATCAATTACCATATTGTGTTGTTCAATATCAAACCAGGCGTTGAAGTTTTCAAGACTTCTCTCTGTTGGCCATTTATCTTCATCATAAGTCCATGACTCAAGCTCACTTTCAAAAATTTCTTGATATATTTCTTCAAAATAATCCCAAATTTCATCATCATCTTCATAAGCAGGTAGTAATAAGACAGTACAATCTTCACGTAGATCTTCTAACGTAATATCAGAATTATCTTGGGGGAGATTTTGGATCCACTCATACATGAGCTCAGTGGGTTTTATGACAAAAGCAATTCGATCAAGCTCAGACATATTGTCAACTTCCTCGAGAACAGCAATAAAACTATAGTCTAAGACAGAATGATTAAACAATCTAGACTTTATTTTGAATTAGGTCTTAGCTTTGGAAACAAGATGTTATACAATCAAACTGATAGTTATCATTAATTAAAGGGTAGGGATAGAAAATGAGAAATTGGTTAATCATAATTGGTATGGCTATGGTCCTTTGTGGTTGTAGCTCGTTACAAGATATTTGGGGCACGAGAGGTTCTGCGACGGATGTAGTGCCAGATGTTAATCGGCCTGCACATTTAGAGAATTTATCACCAGATCACATGTATCAAAATGAAAACTCCCCACACCAACAACACATGCATCAAACTCCTCAAGGCCAAGTCTATCGTCCTTATGGGGGGAACAATCAACCCTCAACACAACCGAATTATAATCCAAATGCAACCTATCCGACTGGACAATATAAAATTAAAAAAGCGCCACCGAGTTCTTTTGGTAACTATAATCAATCCAGCAAACAAAATAAAAATGCAACTAAACCAGGACATGATGTAAGTTCATTTGAGCAAGGCGTTTTGCAACGCAAAGATAAGGCTCAAATGACACTAGATTCATTCCGGGTTTACGTATCAGAAAAAAATAATGGATTAAAGCACAAATATAAATTTGAACATAAGAGTAAAGCTCAACATCAGACAACAATATCAACGACAAAAGAAAAAACTCAAGTAAAGAATGTTCAGAAACTAAAATCTAACCAATCAAAACCGGGTACAACAGAAATTTAGTTTTAATTAAATATCAGAAATAATAAACCTCTAACAAAAATAGAGGTTTATTATGTTGGGTAAAGTATGAAAAATTTAATAATCTTTATTATTTTAAGTCTTAGTTTAATTACATTATCGAAAGCTAATTCGACGATTAATGTGTCAATGAGAATTGTCACCCAGCATGACCATAATAAATCAGTAGGATCTATTACTTTAGAAAATAGCCATTTTGGTTTAATGATTATACCGCATCTTAAAGACTTACCTCCTGGGTTACATGGATTTCATGTTCACGTTCATCCTGATTGTGGTCAAGAAGGTCTAAGTGCCGGCGGACATTTAGATCCAACAAAAACGAATCAGCATTTAGGACCTTATAATGTTAATGGGCATCTTGGTGATTTGCCTGTTCTTTACATTAATAAAAAGGGTGAAGATTCAACGCCTATAGTCGCGCCAAAATTAACGTTAGCGATGGTAAAAGGGCATAGTTTGATGATTCATTTGTATGGTGACAATTATTCTGATAAACCTCAAAAACTAGGTGGTGGTGGACCACGATTGGCTTGTGGTGTCATTAAATGAATTAGTTTCATTTAATATATGAATTATTTTTTTATATTGTGTTCTAATTGTTTAGTATTAATAGCGCCAGCATCTATCAACAAATGAATAATATTTTTTTGATGAAAATTTTCAGCAAGTTGTAATGGTGTTAGACCTGGTACGAGTTCATGATTGACATTAATACCTTTTGCAATAAATAATTTTACAATTTCAACTTGGCCAGATTGAATTGCATAATAAAGAGCTGATCGTCCCAAATTAGGGTTAGCGTTATTTTTTAATAAATACTTCACTAAGTTCCAATCCCAAAGACTAGCTGCCCACATTAATGCTGTTTGCGAGTGCGCATCTTGATGATTAATATCGGCACCTTGCGCTAATATAAAAGCAACTAAAGGTTGATTTTTATTTTTAACCGCAATATGCAAAATTGTTGCGCCTTGTAGATTTTTGCTATCAATTTTTATGCCCTGATTTATTAAATATTCTAATTCTTGAAGATTATTATTTTTGGCAGCTTGAAAAAATTGTTTAATTTGGGGATTTAATTTATTTTTTGATTGAACACTTGTTTTACCAATAATTTGTATTCGACCACTATCTAGCCATTCATTCCAATAATTATCATAGCCTATGTAATGCACCTTCCATTTGTCTGAACTTTTTTCGATTACTTTCGCAGGAAACCATTTACCATTCCATTCAGCTATAACAATTTGATTTAATCCTAAATCTAATTTGTGTGAGTGTATAACAGGCTCGTATTGAGGTCTGCGAAAATCATTTGTCCGAATACGGTGACGAGTAACCCATTGATCCCACTTATTTGAATAACCTATGAAATGAACTTTCCATGCTTCATTTTTAGTTTCGATAATTTTCGCTCGATACCAAGCATTTTTCCATTTTACTTTAACAGTTTCACCTTTTTTATATTGATATTCATTTGTTGAAGTTGTTGATTTTTTATTTTCAGATTGGCTTGCTTGTTTTTTTCGGATACGATCAAATCCAACCCATTCATTCCATTGATCACTCATACCAATAAAATGAATATAAAACTGATCTACCTTATCTTTTCTTAATATTTTTGCCGGATACCAATAACCATGCCACTTTACTTCAACAATTTCTTCTAATAAAAAGTTTTTTTGTAAAGATGAAGATTGTTGAGAATTTTGGGTTTTAACTTGAGGCTTTATACGCTGTTCATCTACCCACTCGTCCCAACTATTACTATAACCATCATAATGAATTTTCCATTTATATTTTCCCTTTGCAACAATCTCAGCTGGATACCATTTTTGTTGCCACTCCACTAGTACCTTGTCGCCCACCTGTAAAGTAGTTGCCTTTTTCGCATAAGTTACAAAAGAATAGGTGAGTAACAAAATGCTAAAGAGAAAATATAAATATTTTGTCATCATGCTTGCTCCGTTGGCTGCTAACTGAATTAACACCATCTTTATTATAGACAAAATATCTGAAGGATGTTAAAAAGAGAAAATGACAATAAATACATACATTATATTTTTATTTGATTTATTTCTTTTCAAGAGATGAAATAGTGATTGTTAAAAAAATATACTGAATCCTCAAATTAAACCACAGCGAAAATATGGGCGTCTCATGAGGAAGTATGTTAAAATATGAGGATTGGCCAAATAAAGGGTAGTTTAAAGACAAGATGAGTAATATGGCAAAAGAAATAACTCAAGTCACAATTGAGGAAGAATTAAAACAATCCTATTTAGATTATGCTATGAGTGTAATTGTCGGGAGAGCCTTACCTAGTGTATGTGATGGTTTAAAGCCAGTACATCGACGTGTCTTGTTCGCAATGCATGTTTTGGGAAATGAAGCAAATAAGCCTCACAAAAAATCGGCGAGGGTAGTTGGTGATGTGATTGGTAAATATCATCCTCATGGTGAAGGTGCAGTTTACGATACTATTGTTCGCATGGCTCAGCCTTTTACTATGCGTTACATGTTAGTTGATGGTCAAGGAAACTTTGGATCAGTTGATGGTGATTCTCCTGCGGCAATGCGTTATACCGAAGTTCGAATGGCAAAAATAACTCATAGTTTATTAGCTGATCTTGAGAAAGATACGGTTGATTTTGATGCAAACTATGATGGCACCGAATTTGTCCCTCGTGTTTTACCAACTCGTATTCCCAATTTATTAGTCAATGGTTCATCTGGCATTGCAGTTGGGATGGCAACAAATATTCCACCTCATAATTTAGGTGAAGTAATTGATGGTTGTATAGCAATCATTCAAAATCCTGATATCGAGATTAATAAATTATTTGATTATATTCCCGGCCCTGATTTTCCCACAGCTGGTATCATTAATGGACGAGCAGGTATTGTTGAAGCCTATCGTACTGGGCGTGGTCGTATATATGTTCGAGCACGCACAGAAATTGAAACTGATGAAAAATCAAAAAAGCAAGCAATTATTATTCATGAGCTACCCTATCAAGTTAATAAAGCAAAGTTAATAGAAAAAATTGCAGAACTTGTGAAAGATAAAAGAATTGAAGGTATCTCTAATCTCCGTGATGAATCAGATAAATCTGGAATGCGAGTCGTTATTGAAATTCGTCGAGGTGAAAATGCGGAAATAATTTTAAATAATTTATTTTCACAAACTCAAATGGAAAGTGTTTTTGGGATTAATATTGTTGCGCTTCAAGATGGTCAACCCAAAACTTTAAATTTAAAACAACTGTTAGATGCTTTTATCGGTCATCGTCAAGAAGTGATTACTAGACGAACGGTATTTGAATTACGTAAAGCAAGAGAACGCGCTCATATTTTAGAGGGATTAGGCGTTGCTTTAGTAAATATCGATGAAATGATTACGTTAATCAAAGCATCACCGACACCTAACGAAGCAAAATCTAAACTATTAGCAAAAACTTGGCAAGCTGGTTTAGTCGCTGATATGTTATCCCGAGCCGGAAGTGACGTTTGTCGACCTGAAGATTTAGATAGCATGTTTGGGTTACATGATAACGAATATCGTTTATCACCTGTTCAAGCACAAGCGATTTTAGATTTGCGCTTGCACCGCTTAACAGGGTTAGAACAAGATAAAATTATTCAAGAATATAAACAATTGTTAAATGAAATTGAGGCATTACTTGGGATTTTAGCGTCACCTAAACGTTTAATGGAAGTGATGACTGAAGAATTACTTGATGTCAAAAAACAGTTTGCAGATCCTAGAAGAACTGAAATTCACAGTAGTAAACAAGATTTAACTTTAGAAGATTTAATTGTTGATGAAAATGTGGTTGTGACCCTTTCACGCAAAGGTTATGTTAAATCACAAGGACTAGATCAATATCAAGCGCAACGTCGTGGTGGTCGCGGCAAAGCGGCGACAAGCGTTAAAGACGAAGATTACGTTCAAAATATGTTAATCGCTAGCACGCATGATACCATTTTATGTTTTTCAAGTGCTGGAAAAGTCTACTGGTTGAAGACTTATCAAATTCCTCAAGCTTCGCGCACTTCACGTGGTAAACCGATAATCAATTTATTACCCTTAGCACATAACGAATATATCACAACAATATTGGCGATTAATGAATATACTGAAGATCACTATGTTTTTATGGCTACTTCACAAGGTACTGTCAAAAAAGTCCCTTTAACAGAATTTTCTCGTCAACGACCCAGTGGTTTAATCGCCATAAATCTTTCTGATAAAGAAGAGTTAGTCGGTGTTGCAATTACGAAAGGCAATGATGATGTCATGTTATTTAGTGATGCTGGCAAAGTGATTCGATTTAACGAAGAAACTGTGCGCTCAATGGGTAGAAATGCCCATGGTGTTCGTGGTATCAAATTGCAAGAAGGTCAAAGCGTCATTAGCTTAATAATTGTATGTGAAGGTGGCTCAATTTTAACCGGTACTCAACATGGTTATGGTAAGCGCACACCACTTGAAGATTATCGAGTTTCGGGACGCGGCGGCCAAGGTGTTATCTCTATACAAGTAACAGACAGAAATGGCCCTGTTGTAAGTGCTGTTCAAGTATTCCCTGGTCTTGAAGTGATGCTCATTAGCGATCATGGTACGATGGTGAGAACGCGTGTTGATGAAATCTCCAAGGTCGGTCGTAATACCCAAGGCGTAAGATTAATTAATTTATCTGAAGGTGAAAACTTAGTTGATATTTCTCGTGTTGAGGATGATTTGGATGAAGAAGATGAGGTCACTGAGCATTAATTATGGAACGCGTATATAATTTTAGCGCAGGACCTGCTGCTTTACCTTTAGAAGTTTTGCAACAAGCTCAAGCCGAATTACTTAATTGGCAGAATCTCGGTTACTCAGTAATGGAAGTCTCACATCGCACGCCGATGTTTCAGGATGTAGTTGATGAGAGTGAATCGTTACTTCGTGAATTACTTAAGGTTCCTGAAGATTATAGGATTTTATTTTTATCCAGTAGTGCGCGAGCACAATTTTCAGCCATTCCAATGAACTTATTAGGTTCTAATCAAGATGTAGATTTTCTTATAACAGGATTTTGGTCAAAAGTCGCGAGTATTGAAGCTCAAAAGTACGGTAATGTGAATGTTGTGGCTGAATATCAAGAAAGCGATTTGTTAACTATTCCACCAATAGAGACTTGGCAATTAAATCCAAAAGCACAATATTTTTATTATACCGGAAATGAAACAATAGAAGGAATTGAGTTTTTTCAACCTCCTAATGTTAATGATGTACCATTAGTTTGCGACATGACATCTAACTTTTTAGCTTATCCGATTGATATTAGTCGATTTGGTTTGATTTTTGCTGGGTGTCAAAAAAATGCGGGAATAGCTGGACTAACCATTGTTATCGTTCGAAAAGATCTTGTCGATCAACAAGCAATTGTGCCCTTAGTTTTTGACTATAAAAAACAAATTCAACTAAATTCATTATTAGTAACGCCTCCAGTTTTTCCTTGGTATATTACGTTACTGTTATTGAGATGGTTAAAAGGCCAGGGTGGAGTATCTGCTATGGAAAAGATAAATCATCAAAAATCAACTATGCTTTATGATATCATAGATAATAATCCAATTTATCAATCTAAAGTTGATCAATCATGTCGTTCACGTATGAATATTACTTTTAATTTGCCTACCCCCGAGGATGAATTAAAATTTTTAAATCTCGCTGAACAAAAAAATCTTTATTTTTTAAAAGGGCATGCTGTTAAAGGTGGCATTCGGGCTAGTATTTATAATGGTGTTAGTTTAGAGGCTGTTAAAGCGTTAGCTGCTTTTATGTCATCTTTTAAATTATAAGTTCTTTTTTTTACAAAATTTATTCTAGTTAGTTATTTGAAATTACAAAGGACAAAAAAATTCTTCTTCGTGCTCCAAAGAAAAATTCATTTAATCATTGTAAATATAATAGATACTATTTGTCGTTTATAAAAACGAACAACAAATATTGTAATTATGCCAAAATTAAGTGATTTAAATGATGATGAAAAAACTTCAATATTAGAGAGTTGTTTCAGTGAGCTTCAAAATATATTTCAACATAATTTTGATTTGTATCAAAAACAAAAAACTGAAAAAAATCCATCTGAATTGAAAAATTATCAAGTTCAGTGTTGCCACGAAATTTTTATTGTAATTAGAAAACAGTGGGTAGAAATCGAACTCCCTTCACTTAAAGAATTATTATCTGATCGAGTTGGTCTTCCTTATTTCAAAGATTATATATTATTAATATTTAATATTATTTCAACTTTCGCAATAGTCCAAAAGTATTTTATGCAACTATGTTATTTTGCTCGCGAAGTTTTAGCACCTGCATTTGTTGTTCATTACCAACCAGACAATGAAGCTTTTTATAAAGAGTTTTACGAACAGCTATTTAATAAAGTCACACATTCCCAGTATAAAGTTCCATTGATTTTATTTTTGTCTTATTTAAAAAGAAACGATTTTCATGAATCTAAAACGACACTTCAGGCTTGCCAAGAATTTTTTCTACTTTGGGTAGAATGGTTAATATTACAGAATCAGCAAACGACAGAAGATACAGTCTTAACACTTAGTCATCCTATTATTCATGATATGAAGCTTGTATTGATAGCGCCAGATGGTTCGTGTTTATATAGTGCGGTAAGTGAAGGTTTAGTTATAAGTGAGCTTAGATATAATGCTTTTACACTTAGAAATATCCTATCTGGATTTTTGAATCAGTTACCTGAATCACATATCTTATGGCAAACCTATCTCAATGAAACGATGTTAAGCAATATGGGGAGTTCAATAACAAATCCGAGAGAGTATATAAAATCGATTTCGAAAACTAATATGTGGGGTGGGGAATTAGAAATTTCAGTTATGGCTAATTATTTATTTAACTGTCCATTTATAGTTTTTGAACGACATGCTCAAATGAAAATATATAATTTTGAAGAATTTCAGTCTCGCTTACAAGGAAAAGCAAACAATAATATTTGTAGTGTGTTTTTAGTTTATGATGGTGCTCATTATGATGCCTTAATAATTCAAAAATCTGATGAATTTAGATATTTATTAGCGATATATCGGACTCAACAAAGAGGTGAATTTATCAGGTATGAAATAGTTAGAGACAAAGATAGTATTAAGCTAAATAATACGTTTAAACCGTTGTTCGGTTCTCGACTAGAACAAGCTTCTGCGCCGAGAATTTTAGACAGATTAATTCCGTCACAGAAAGATTCAACTGATAATGATTCAAGATCTCGCGTGTTATCTTCAAATCCGACACTAAAAGAACAATATGATTTTATTTCCGAAGGAATCAAACAAAAAATAAAGTTAGTTTTGAAGTCGAAGGATAAGCATAAATTCTTTGTTGATGTAATTATACAAGCTATAATGCAAGGCTTAGTTATCGAAGATCTAGAATCAACACCTATATTAGAAAAAAAATTCGCTAGCTTTATTCTTTATTTCGAAAAAAGCGGGAAAACTGATATAACGGAGACTGAAAAAATAATAATAAATAATATTAGTAACATCTTTGCTACATTTGGGAGAAAAGGTTATTTTTACAGTTTATTTAAAACTCATCCGGAAGATGCGTATAGTAAACTTGCGTATATCATGACTAACTTAGAACAACATTATAACCCATTTATTGATTATCTAAAAAGAAAAAAAGGAGCAAAATTCCCAGCTAAAAGGTCAATATTTTCTTATTATCCCTTATTATCACATTTAAGCATCTCATTTTACGTTTTAAAGCAATATCAAGATAATGGTGATAACTATAATTTAATAGCAAAGTTATTACGAATGGAAACCTTTAATAAAATTAGTATATCGCAATTAAATTTCACAGAATGTTTTTATTTACGTATCGTCCTTATCGATATTGATAACAGTGATATAGATTGTCATGAGTTGTATTCTCAAGAACGTGAAGAACAATTTTGTGTTCAAATGCTAAAATGTTTTAATCAAAAGCGATATTGTTTAGATATTGATATTATTTTGAGTGATAGTGATATTCAATCCATAAATGATGATAATAATCAAGCAGAAGAAGACTCAACATCTACTGATGATATTTGGGAATCGTTTTATCTTACTCTAGAGGAATTAAATATTGATGGATCCGATTTTTTACCTTTAATTACAGAGATTAAAAAGCAAACTTCATTTCATCAAGATTCACAATATGCTACAACTGATAACACAGATTATTCTTCGGATGAAGATGATGAAGAGACATTACGTAAATCAAAAAAAATGAGAGCTTAATCGAAGAATATTTATCTTTAGATTTTTCTTTATATTAAAGTTTATTCCCACTAAAATACGCGACTTTACCAATAGTATGAGAATAATTCACTATGACGAATGATATCCCTGTGATCACTATCGACGGACCGAGTGGTTCAGGAAAAGGTACGATAAGTCAAATGCTTGCAAAAAAATTGCAATGGGAGCTATTAGATAGTGGCGTACTGTATCGTGTTTTGGCCATGGCAGCTGATACTCATCAAGTTGCTCCAACCGATGAAAAATCGTTAGAGATTTTAGCGGAACATTTAGATTTGCAGTTTACGACAGTGGATGATGAGCCGTTAGTTCAAGTAATATTAGAAGGTAAAAACATTTCTGATACCATTCGCACTGAAAAATGGGGAAATAAAGCTTCTGTTGTTGCGGCTTTACCTATTGTTCGACAAGCTTTAATTGCAAGACAACATGCCTTTAGAGTTTCCCCAGGTTTAATTGCTGATGGTCGGGATATGGGCACGGTTATTTTTCCTGATGCTATCGTTAAATTCTTCTTAATCGCAAGTGCGGAAGAAAGGGTAGAAAGACGTTACAATCAGTTGATTAATAAAGGCATAAGTGTTAATCTTGCCGATCTTTTAAATGAGATTAAAGCTCGAGATAAAAGGGATAGAGAACGTACGATTTCTCCTTTAATCCCAGCGGAAGATGCGATTCTTATCGATACAACCGATCTCAATATCGATGAAGTTTTTTCTGTTGTGTTGAGTGAAACGCAAAAACTAATCTCAGTTAAAGAGTAAGGGCATAATTAATTATTAATTATGGTATTTTTAACAATTTAACCCGTAATATAAAATAGCGATTACACTATCTTATATTGCATTAGGAATTTATTATGAGCGAAAATTTCGCAGAATTATTTCAAGAGTCCCTCAAAACCCTCGACATGCGTGTCGGTTCTATCGTCAAAGCCAGAGTTGTTGAAATCGATAACGAAATGGTTACCGTGACTGCAGGATTAAAATCAGAAAGTTTAATTTCAGTCGAACAATTCAAAAACGATCAAGGCCAACTTGAAGTTAACCTTGGTGATGAAATTGATGTCGCGATTGATGCCCTGGAAGATGGCTATGGTGAAACAGTACTTTCCCGTGAAAAAGCTAAACGTGCTGAAGCATGGATAGATCTTGCTCGTAAATATGAAAGTAATGCTACTGTTTTAGGTGTGATTAGCGGTAAAGTGAAAGGGGGTTTCACTGTTGAAATTAATTCTATACGCGCCTTCTTACCTGGTTCACTTGTTGATGTCCGTCCTGTTCGTGACCCATCTTATTTAGAAGGTAAAGAGTTAGAATTTAAAGTTATTAAGATCGATAAGAAACGTAATAATGTGGTCGTTTCTCGCCGTTCAGTTGTTGAAGAAGAAAATAGTGCTGAGCGTAGTGCTATGCTTGAGAAATTACAAGAAGGTCAAGAAGTTGTTGGTATAGTTAAAAACTTAACTGACTACGGTGCCTTCGTTGACTTAGGCGGTATTGATGGTCTTCTTCATATCACAGACATGTCATGGAAGCGTATTAAGCATCCAAGTGAATTAGTGAATGTCGGTGATGAAATTCAAGTTAAAGTATTAAAATTTGATCGCGATAAAAATCGTGTCTCTCTCGGTATGAAACAACTTGGGGATGATCCTTGGGTCGATTTAGTTCGCCGTTATCCTGTTGGCACACGCTTATCAGGTAAAGTGACTAATTTAACTGATTATGGTTGCTTTGTTGAAATCGAAGATGGCGTAGAAGGTTTAGTCCATGTATCCGAAATGGATTGGACTAACAAAAATATTCACCCAAGCAAAGTTGTGCAATTAGGTGTAGAAGTTGATGTTCTCGTCCTAGATATCGATCAAGAACGTCGTCGTATTTCACTTGGTATTAAGCAATGCACTTCAAATCCATGGGAAGCATTTTCTGAAAATCATGAAAAAGGCGAAAAAATTGTTGGTAAGATTAAGTCGATTACTGATTTCGGTATTTTTATCGGGCTTGATGGTGGCATCGATGGTTTAATTCATCTTTCTGATATTTCTTGGAATGAACCTGGCGAAGTTGCGGTACGTCACTTCAAGAAAGGTGATGAAATCGAAACTATCACCCTTGCTATCGATGCAGAACGTGAACGTATTTCACTCGGTATCAAACAACTCGAAGCTGATCCATTCACTCAATACATTGAGTTAAATCCTAAAGGTAGTATCGTTAAAGGTGTCGTCACTGAAATTGATCAAAAACAAGCTACTGTTAAACTTGTAGATGAAGTCTTTGCAAGTTTGCGTGCAGGTGAAATCAAACGCGAAAAAGTGTCAGATGTTGCAAATGAATTGAAAGTTAATGAAGAAGTAGAAGCTAAAATCATTAACATCGATAAAAAAGCGCGTTCGATTAGTTTATCAATTAAAGCAAAAGACTCTCAAGATGAAGCAAATGCGCTAAAAGAATATAGCCGTTCTTCAGATAACAAACCAAGTACAACTTTAGGCGATATTCTCAAAGAGCAAATGGATAACGATGCTAGAGAAGACTAAATCGACACTGATGTTAAATAAAGGCATGCTGATCTAAAAGCATGCCTTTCTTATATTAAGGAAAGCAAATGAAAATTATTAGTTATCTAATAATCTTAATCATTATCTTAGTTGGTGTAAGTTTTGCCGTATTAAATGCTGAACCTGTTGTCATTAGTTACTTTTTTGGTTCTAGAAAAATTCAACTTTCTTTACTATTAGTATTAACGTTAGGTTGTGGTGCGTTAATCGGTTTATTTATTTGTTTATTCCCTTATCTTAATTTAAAAAGAAAAAATACTAAGTTACGTAAACGAGTGCAAGTTGCCGAAAAAGAAGTAGAAAATTTACGTGCAATTCCTCTAAAAGATGAGCATTAATCATGACGGATCTGTGGTTATTATTGTTACCTGTTGCATGCGCCTCTGGTTGGTTTATGGCAAGACGTTCCGGGCAAGATCAGCATCATCAACGTAACAATATTTCACATCGAGATTATTTTATCGGTTTAAATTATTTACTTAACGAAGAACCTGATAAAGCGGTTGATATTTTTATTAAAATGATTGAAGTCGATAGTGATACCGTAGAAACACATTTAGCGTTAGGCAATTTATTTAGACGAAGAGGTGAGGTGGATCGAGCCATTCGTATCCATCAAAATTTAATTGCGAGACCTCATTTATCAAAACAACATCGTACTGAAGCCTTATTAGAATTGGGCCAAGATTATTTAAGAGCAGGTGTGTTTGATAGAGCAGAACGACTGTTCCTTGAAGTGATTGAAATGGGTGAACAAACGACCCCCTCATTACAGTATTTGCTAGATATTTATCAACAAGAAAAAGATTGGGAGCAAGCGATTAAAGTTGCTCAACAACTGGAAAAAACAGGCAATTCAGAAATGCAGCCAGTGATTTCACATTATTATTGTGAAATGGCTGAAAGGGCATTTGAAAATAATAATGAAGAACAATTACATCATTATATTAAACGCGCTTTATCTATTGATCGAAATAATGTGAGAGCGAGTTTACTTGAGGGTAATTATGAATTAAAAAAAGCTCGTTTTAAGGTTGCAATACGCTGTTTTAAACGTATTAAAAATCAAGATCCAGAATATTTATCTGAAGCGATTTTACCCTTAGTAGAGTGTTATGAAAAACTGGATGATGAAAGTGGTATGGTCGGTTATTTACGTCAATGTTTAGATGATCATCCTCGCATTTCTGTCGTCTTAATTTTTGCGGAAAGATTACGTAAATCACAAGGTGATAATGCCGCAATAGAGTTTCTCTCAGAGCAATTACAACGACGTCCTTCAATTCGTGGGTTAAAACGACTAATTGAACTTAATATCGATAATACACTAGGCGCTGCTCGCGATAATTTATCTATTTTACGTGATGTCACTAAATTATTATTAAGTGGTAAACCTATTTACCGTTGTGGGCACTGTGGTTATTCGAGCAAAACACTTTTATGGCAATGCCCAAGTTGTAAGTTTTGGAACTCAGTTAAGCCCATTCATGGTTTAGAAGGTGATTAATGACTAAATATAAACAACCTTATATTATTGTGGCACTCGATTTTTCTACGGATAGCGAAGCATTAGCATGTGCAAGACAGTTAGATCCTAAATTGTGTCGAGTAAAAGTGGGTTCGATTCTTTTTACTAAATATGGTCCAAAATTAATTGATCAATTACATCACTTGGGATTTAGTGTTTTCTTAGATTTAAAATTTAATGATATTCCAAATACAGTAGCAGGTGCGATTGCCGCTGCCTGTGAATTAGGTGTTTGGATGGTGAATTTACATTTACTAAATAGCCAAGCGGTGCTAATGGCAGCAAAAGAAATTGTATTAAAATCGACGCATCAACCTCTATTAATTGGCGTGACTATTTTAACAAGTATTGTAGAAACAGATTTGAAAGAATTAGGATTCAATCAATCTTTATCTGAAATGGTCATCGCATTGGCAAAAAAAGCAAAACTTGCTGAACTCGATGGTGTGGTATGTTCGGCCTTAGAAGTGTCGAGTATTCGCCATGAAATAAAACAAGACTTTTGTTTAGTTACACCTGGGATACGTTTACAACAAAATCAAGATGATCAAAAAAGAGTGGTCACACCTTTGGATGCGATAAAAGCAGGAAGTAATTATCTTGTTATTGGTCGCCCAATAACTTTATCAGACAATCCTCAACAAACACTGAAGACAATACATCTAGCAGTGCAACAAGCCTTATGACATAATATTCTTAAGCGCTGTAGTTTTAAGGACGTGTTAAATTAGAGAGGAAGTTTGACATGTCTCAATTCCAAAAAATGTTAATTGTTATTTTATCTTTTACCATGTGTTTAACTGTTTATGGCAAAAATATTAAACATATTTCACATAACACCAGTAATCAGACTGTAACAACGCAAGCGATTTCTGCAAAGTCAGTCAACATTAACACAGCAAGTCTGGAACAGTTACAACAAGTCAAAGGTATAGGTCCCAAAAAGGCTCAAGCCATTTTTGATTATCGTCAACAACATGGGCAATTTAAATCTGTTGAAGATCTAGATCAAGTTAAGGGAATTAGCACCAAATTAGCAGATAAGATTGATAGTCAAGTAACTTATTAACACTTTGAAGTTTACCATCACCGATTTTCCTGGTGATGGTAAACTAGCAACTTTAATTACTTTTAATAATATTATTAATTTTCAACTTGTTAGAATAAATCGTTTAGAGCATCGACAGTACGCTGGAAAATCGCTATTATACCAATTTTGAATTTTAGTGACGGATTGCTAGTTAATGCCAAATTATTTTAGCCCATTTTTAGCAGTAATATTAACATTATTTTTTATTTCTCTACTGCGTCCAATTTCGATTAAGTTAGGTTTAGTTGATCATCCAGGTGGACGCAAAGCACATAAAGGTCGGATCCCTTTGATTGGTGGAGTTGCGATGTTTTGTGCTTTTAGCTTTTCATTACTAACTTTACCGATTTCACTTGAACCTTTTCGTGGATTAATTGCTGCTTCTTTATTAATTATTATTACTGGCGTGTTAGATGATTTTCATGAATTAAGTGCAAAGCAAAAATTCTTAGCACAATTTATTGCGGTATTGTTGATTGCTCTTTGGGGACATTCTTATCTTTACACGCTCGGTAAAATTGATTTTCTTTTTACAATTAATTTAGGTGTGTTTGCTATTCCTTTTACTGTGTTTGCAATCGTGGGTGTCATTAATGCCTTAAATATGGTAGATGGTCATGATGGTCTTGCTGGTGGTTTAGCCCTTATTCAATTTATATTATTATATTATTTAGCATGGTCCAATCATAATCACACTGATGCAACTGTATTATTATTATTTATAGGAATTACCAGTGGTTTTCTTTGGTACAATTTTCCACTTAAAAAAAATAAGCGAAAAAAAATATTTATGGGCGATGCCGGCTCTATGTTTTTAGGTTTAGCGTTAGGATGGTTTTGTATTCGATTATCACAAGGTCGTCATGCTGCCTGTCATCCAATTACGATGCTTTGGATCATGAGTATTCCTCTATTTGATTCTATAAGTGCGATAGTTCGACGTGTAAGAAAAGGGTTATCTCCTTTTTTTCCAGACCGTGCTCACTTTCATCATATTTTTCATCATGCTGGGTTTAGCCCAATACAAACTGTCGCTATTATATATAGTCTTGCCATCATCATTGGTTTAATCGGTATTTTGGGAGATAAATTGGGATTTAGTCAAGGCATTTTGTTTTTAGGTTTTCTCCTATTATTTGCCTTTTATTTATATTGTGTAAATCATGCATGGAAAGTGATGAAAGTAATTAAGCGTAAGTGATAACAAAATGATGAACAATTTATTTTTAGGATTAATGAGTGGCACTTCAATGGACGGGATTGATTGTGCTTTAATTAACACCGATGGACAAACACATTTTGAATTTATTGATGAACTCATAATGAATTATCCGGCAGAATTTCAACATCAATTAAAACAGGCTGAATTACAAGCACGACTTGGACAACGAGATTTTTCTGAATTAAGTTCGCTTTCAACACAATACCATATTGATATTGTAAAAAATATACTAAAGAAAAATGGATTACATAATAAGGCGCTAAAAGCGATTGGTTATCATGGCCAAACTATTTATCATAATCCGAGACAAAATATATCACTACAACTGGGTGAGCCAAGATATATGAGTGCGAAATTGGATATTCCAGTTATTTTTAATTTTCGTCAAGATGATTTAAAACAAGGCGGGCAGGGTGCACCTATTGCGCCTATTTTCCATCAACTTTTAGCAAGCAAACTTAATTTTATTCCAGCCGCTATGGTTAATTGTGGTGGAATTAGTAATGTCACTTTGATCCCAAGCAAGGATAGTAGCGATTTAATTGCTTATGATGCAGGACCTGGAAATGTCTTAATCGATCGTGTCATCCGCCAACAAACTTCACAACAAATGGATAAAAATGGGGAATTTGCAAAACAAGGAATAGTAAATCAAAATCTATTATCATTATTATATGAACAATCTTGTATAATAAATAATAAAAACTATTATGAACAACCACCAACAAAATCGCTAGATAGCCAAGATTTTACTTTACCAAAAGAAATTTTCGAACTCTCAATTTATGATCAATGCAAAACATTGGCCGCATTTACAGCTAAAATAATTGTGGATAGTCTACAATTAGTCGAATCAAAAATAAAACCAAAGCATTGGATATTGTCAGGGGGTGGTTGGTATCATCCTGTAATCTATCAAGAGTTTTGCCAACGTCTCATGCAAATTAACCCAGATTCAAAAATCTATAAAGCAGAAGAATTAAACTTACATAATAATAGTATTGAAGCGCAATTAATGGCTTATTTAGCAGCAAGAAAGTTAAAAGAATTACCTATCACATTCCCTAAAACTACGGGTGTTAATCACCCACTCACAGGCGGTGAAATATTTATTTAGTCTTGTGTAAAATTTTAAATTATATGAATATGTGATAATGAAAAATTCGATGTAATTGTCATTTAATTCAAAGGGAAGTAATTAGTATTCATTACTTCCCCATTAGATATAATTATTTTTTATCAAACTTTGTCTCAGATTGTGTGCGCTCAAATCTCAAAAATCTTCTTTCTCTTTGCTTGTCTCTTAGTTGTGATAAGAGGCCACTTTGACTATGCGTGCGTCGTAACATTTCATGTCTATCTATTTCGCTATAAATTGGAGCAGAAGAGTTGGGTTCACTGGCGGCCTTATCTTTACCGCCCATTTGAGTGACCATTTCAACTGATTGCGTTCCTTTTGATGAGGCTTTTTCTTTTGAAACATAAAGAACTAAAGTCTTTAAAAAACCAATTTTTTCACAAGACGAGAAAAAACGATTA
>CAYGUK010000003.1:0-76420 GCA_964352985.1 uncultured Legionellales bacterium | reverse complement strand
CCCACTGTCCCAGGAATTAATGATAAGGTTTCAACGCCGGCATAATGATGATTTATACAAAATAACACAAATTCATGCCAATTTTCGCCAGCGCCAATTCGTAACCAAACATGCTTTTCATTTTCTTTAACTAAGTCGATGCCTTTGATATTATTTTTTATCATTAATCCAGAATAATCATTTGCAAATAGAACGTTACTGCCACCACCTAAAACACATATTTTAGAATATTGATTGTTTGAAAATAAATTTGTTAATTCATCAGCAATATTAATTTCACAAAAAAAACGAGACTTCACATCAAGTGCAAGCGTATTATATTTTTTTAAAGATACATTCTCTTTAATTTGCATTTAATTGACCAATGTTTGTTCTTTAATTAACATTTCTACAGCTAACGCTAAATTGTCAAACACTTCAGCATTGGGAACTTTATCAATTTTTTCAACAGATTTTTGCCCATAGCCAGTTAATACTAAAATCGGCCTTGCTTCAACCGCTTGGGCCGCTTGTAAATCTCGAATCGAATCGCCAATAAACGGGACGTTTTTTAATGACACATCAAAATGTTTTGCTACTTGATTTAACATTCCAGGTTTTGGTTTACGACATTCACAATTATCATCAGGATGATGAGGACAATAAAATATTTTATCTACCTCCCCCCCATATAGCACAACATGTTCCATTAATTTATCATGTATTTTACTCAACATTGCTTCATCATAAAGCCCACGACCTATTCCTGATTGATTGGTACAAATCGCCACTTTAAATCCCGCTTTAGTCAGTTTGGCAATGGCATTTAAACTTCGTGGAATGGGGATCCACTCTTCAGGCGATTTGATATAAAAATCCGAATCGTAATTGATAACCCCATCTCTATCAAGAATAACTAATTTCATGCTTTTCCTTGTAATTGTGAAATATCGGCAACGCGAATAAATTGTCGACGCAATTCTGCTAATAACGCTAAGCGATTAATTCTTAGTTTTTCATCGTCAACCATAACCATGACATGTTCAAAAAAATCATCGATAGGTTGTTTAAGCTCCGCCAATGAATTTAAAATCGTTTTATAATTCAGCTCATCTTGTAAAATTTCACATTGCGCTTGTAATGCTTGATATAAACAAATTGCTTTTTCATCAGCTAAAAAATTAGGATCAAGTTGAATAGAATCAATATCGACTTGTTGTTTTTGTAAAATATTAAACACGCGTTTATTAGCACTTGCAAGTGATTCTGCCTCAGCTAACTGACGAAAATCAGTTACCGCTTGCATGCGAAGTTCAAAATCGTAAACTTTTGTTGGGTTGACAGCATCTACTGCTTGAAAAACATCGGCACTAAAACCGCGATCTTTGTACCAGGCTTTTTGTCGATCACGAATAAATGTTAACACTTGTGAAAGTATATCTTCACCAAGCACAATGTGTTGGTAACAATTTTCGAGTAGTTTTTCTAATAAAAGTTTAATATCTAAATTATATCGATTATCAACAATAATTCTTAAAATACCATAAGCAGCACGTTTAAGAGCAAACGGATCACTCGCCCCACCCGGCGTACCTTTAACACCAATAATTCCGAGTAACATATCAAGTCTATCTGCTAACGCAACTATCGATCCGAATTGATTAACGGGTAACTCATCACCAGAAAATGCCGGTTGATAATGCGCTTTAATGGCAACTGCAACATCACTGTCTTCCTTATCATGTAAAGCATAATAATATCCCATCATCCCTTGCAGTTCTGGAAACTCTCCCACCATATCAGATGTTAAATCCGCTTTAGCTAATAACGCAGCACGCTCTGTTTTAATTAAATCAGCTTTTAGTATCTTAGCAATCTCTTGACTCAAGAAAACATTACGCAAGGTTTTCTCGTAGAGTGATCCCAGTTTTTTCTGATAAGTCACCGTTTTTAATGCGTCTAAGCGATCTGCTAATTTTGTATTTTTATCATTGTTAAAAAAGAATTCTGCATCGGATAATCGAGCACGCATAACGCGCTGATTACCTAAAATGACTTGTTTAGGATCTCGACTTTTTATATTACTTACCGTAATAAAATGAGATTGAATTACTTCATTTTTAATAATAGGAAAAGATTTTTGATGTTCTGCCATAGAAGAAATTAAGACTTCTTTTGGCACTTGTAAAAATTTTTCATCAAACTCTGCTAAAAGTGGTTCTGGCCATTCAACGATTGCTGTCACTTCATCAGTTAGTGCGTCTTGTAAAACAACATATTCATTGATGCTTTTACTTTTTTCAACGATGACCTGTTTACGTTTATTGAAATCAGCCATGACAAAAGCTTGGTTTAATTTTTCTTCATATTCTTGACTATCCGCTTTAGAAATAGTGATTGCACTTGGCGCCATAAAGCGATGACCAAAAGTTCGATTACTACTGGTAATATTAAATAACGTCATCGGAACAATTGCATCACCAAATAAAAATAAAAGCCAATGAACAGGACGAATAAACGCCTCATTTAAATTACCCCATCGCATCGGACGATTCACCGGTAAATCATTTAATGCATCACTAAAAATATTGGGTAATAGTATTTCAGTTTGTTGACCTGGTTCATGCACTTGATAAAAAAGCCATTCACCTTTATCCGTTTTCTGTCGAGATAAATGATCAACAGTCGTATTGCAGGATTTTGCAAAACCCTCTGCTGCTTTAGTAGGATTGCCGCTATTATCAAAAGCGTGAGATATTGCCGGACCACGTTTATCGACGATTTGGTCTTGCTGTTTTTCATCTAAATTTTCAATAAATAAACCCAATCGCCTTGGCGCAGCAAAATGTTTTACACTTGAATAATTTAATTGGTGTTTGGCTAAACGCGACGTCACACCATCACAAAGTGCTTGGCATAGCGTTAATAAGGTTTTAGGTGGTAATTCTTCACAACCAATTTCAAAAAGCACATTTTTACTCATACTGCCTCCTTATTATTTTTAACGAGCGGAAAGCCAAGTTGCTCACGCATGTCATAATACGCTTTAGCAATTTCAAAAGTGAGTTTACGGACTCGTAAAATATAAGCGGCTCTTTCTGTCACAGAAATAGCATGTCGCGCATCTAATAAATTAAACACATGTGATGCTTTTAACGCCATTTCATAAGCAGGTAACGGTAAGTTATGTTGACATAGACGAGTGGATTCTTGTTCGTAATTTTCAAACTGTTGAAACAATAATGCGGTATCAGCAACTTTAAAATTAAATGTCGACATTTCGACTTCATTTTGATGATACACATCACCATAAGTAACAGGTCCATGGGGCGTATTCGACCACACTAAGTCAAACATCGAATCAACGCCCTGCATATACATGGCTAAACGTTCTAACCCATAAGTTATTTCACCCGTTACTGGTTTACATTCTAAGCCGCCCACTTGTTGAAAATAAGTGAATTGAGTAATTTCCATTCCGTTTAACCACACTTCCCAACCTAATCCCCAAGCACCAAGTGTTGGTGATTCCCAATTATCTTCAACAAAACGAATATCGTGAATAGTAGGATCGAATCCTAAACGTTTTAAACTATCGAGATATAAAGTTTGAATATTTAAAGGTGACGGTTTTAAAATCACTTGATATTGAAAAAAATGTTGCACCCGATTTGGATTTTCACCATATCGTCCATCCGTCGGACGTCGTGAAGATTGCACGTAAGCTGCAGCCCAAGGTTCAGGTCCAATCGATCGCAAAAAGGTAGCTGGATGAAATGTGCCTGCGCCAACTTCAAGATCTAAAGGTTGCATAATCACACAACCTTGCTCTGACCAAAAATCAGAAAGTGCAAAAATTAAACCTTGAAATGTTTGTAAATCATATTGATTTGCCATGTTACTTAACCAACTTAAAAATATTCGGCGCGATTATTTTTCGCGCCGAATGGGTGAGTTATTTTATTTTAGAAATTTTTTGTTGTAACGTTTCTAACGTTGTGGCTCCCGGTATAAAAGAAGCATCCAAAGATTCAGTAGTGGGTTTGCTACCTTCTACAGGCGTTTTAGCAATAATAAAAGCCGGCGTACCTTGTAAGCCAAGTTGATTTGCGACTTTATAATCATTGTTAATTTGTTGATTGATTTCTGGTGATTTCATATCGATTTCTAATTGTTTGACATTCAATCCCACTTTTTTAGCAATGCTAATAACCATTTTTGAATCCATCCCACGCGGCGATGCCATTAACGCATTATGAAATTCAACATATTTTCCTTGTTTTTGTGATGCGAGTGCGGCACGCGCAGCAAACAATGAAGCGCCACCAAATATAGGCCACTCTTTAAAAACAACTCGTAGATTGGGTTGTTGCTTCATTAATTCTTTTAAGATTGGCGTCATTTCTTTGCAATGTGGGCAGCGATAGTCAAAAAATTCAACTAAAGAAATCGCACCAGATTTATCGCCAGCAACCGGTGTATTTTTTCCATAAAATAATAAGTCAGCCACTTCTGGAATGGCATTTAGCGCTTGCTTTTCCATTGATTGACGTTGTTTATGTTGCAACGCTTGCGACGCTTCGACTAATACTTCTGGATGATTTACCAGGTAATTATGAACAATTTTTTCGATAGCTTTAGTTTGCTCTGGGGTAAAAGAAGCTGTCGTTGCCAACGCACTGATGGCGAACAACAAGCCAATAATACAAGTCATCATTTTGATTGGTTTCATAAATATATCCTTAATTAAAATTTAACGCTTAACCCTAATTATCCTCTGAGTCACTGTCAAGCGCTGTGCTTAGATAACTATAAATATTGCTGATTTAGTTTTTGATCTTCTCCAAAATTTGAGACGGAAGGGGAAAACATCTCTTTATTCAATTGCGCAACATCATATCGGCACAAAAGCGTTACTTTCACACCCTAATCTTTCGACTTTATCGTGTGATTTTTTTTGAGTTTGCACATAATCTGCTAGAATAGCCGCACTTTTAAAGATGAATTGGAAAAACAATGCAACCAGCGGCAGCTTACAAACCAAAAAATCATATCCGAATTATTACAGCTACATCTTTGTTCGATGGCCATGATGCCGCAATCAATATTATGCGCAGGATCATGCAAGATACCGGTGCTGAAATTATTCATCTAGGTCATAACCGTTCGGTACAAGATGTGGTTCGCGCCGCGATTCAAGAAGATGCGCAAGCTATTGCCGTGAGTTCCTATCAAGGTGGTCATGTCGAATATTTTCGTTACATGATGGAGTTACTCAATGAAGCGAATGCCAATATTAAAGTGTTTGGCGGCGGCGGTGGTGTTATCGTCCCCGAGGAAATTAAACTTATCGAAAGTTTTGGTGTCACTAAAATCTTTTCGCCAGGTGATGGCCAACACGATGGATTACAAGGGATGATCAATCATTTGATCACAACCGCTGATTTCATCCCAAACCTCGATATTAATTATGATCAAAAAGAATTAACGCATCACCATCATTCTTTTATTGCACGAGCCATCACAGCTATTGAAGAAAGCAAAGACAAAGGACACGAATTACCAAAACCTCTACAGAACCTGTTACAACAAAAACTCGATAATCCACCACCTGTAATTGGTATTACTGGCACAGGCGGTGCGGGAAAATCCTCGTTAGTGGATGAAATCGTTTTAAGATTTAATCACGACTTTCCTGAAAAATCGATTGCCATTCTATCTGTCGATCCGTCAAGACGGCGAACAGGTGGCGCGTTATTAGGCGATAGAATTCGCATGAATTCGCTTAAAAATCCACAAACTTATATGCGATCACTCGCTACGCGAAATACCGGTACAGAATTATCAAATGCGCTACAAGATTGTATTACGTTATGTAAACTCGCCCAATTTGATTTAATCCTTGTTGAAACTGCAGGAATTGGTCAAGGTGATGCGGCAATCGTACCATTGGTCGATAGAACTTTATATGTGATGACCGCTGACTTTGGTGCGCAATCGCAATTAGAAAAAATTGATATGATTGATTTTGCTGATTTCATTGCAATTAATAAATATGAACGTAAAGGATCAATCGATGCTGTGCGTGATGTGAGAAAACAATATCAACGTAATCATAAATTATTCGATCAAGATCCAAAAACCATGCCGGTTTATGGCACGATTGCCGCAAAATATAATGATGATGGGGTGACTGCTTTGTATCAAGCCATTATCAACGCCATAAATGATTTAAAAAAATATGATTGGCAATCACACTATCCAGCCGCAACTTCGCAAGTTTCAACCAGTCAAGATGTGGTGATCCCTGGTGAAAGATTACAATATCTCGCCGATATCGCACGCACTATTCGCCAGTATCATAGCAAGGTTGAAGAGCAAGCAACGCTTATCCAACAACAATGGCAATTGTCAGAAGCCAATAAATTACTCGGTGAACATCAAGACATCTCTACTAAAATAAAAGAAATTTCAAATCAAATTGAAAATAGCAGCTTAACTGCGCTAAATGATTATCATGAGTTGTCTCAAAGTTACGCTGGTGACGAATTTGTTTATAAAATTCGTGATAAAGAATTTCGTGTGCCGTTAACAACACAATCGTTATCGGGGACAAATATTAAAAAAATCTGTTTACCCAAATATCAAAATCCAGGCGACATTTTACGCTGGGTATTAAAAGAAAACGTGCCAGGTTATTTTCCATTTACCGCAGGAGTCTTTCCATTTAGACGCAGTGATGAAGATCCAACACGTATGTTTGCCGGCGAAGGTGATGCCTATAGAACCAATGAGCGATTTAAATATTTATCCAAAAATTCACCTGCAAAAAGATTATCAACAGCGTTTGATTCTGTCACACTATATGGTTGTGATCCCGATCCGAGACCTGATATTTACGGCAAAATTGGCACTAGTGGTGTATCGATTTGTACTTTAGAAGATATGCAAGTGCTTTATGATGGCTTTGATTTATGTGCGCCGAATAACAGTGTTTCGATGACGATTAATGGACCTGCTCCAATTATTTTAGCTTTCTTTTTAAATACTGCAATTGAACAACAGTGTGTTAAATTTAATGCTGAACATCAGCGCCAACCCAATGCAGAAGAATATCAAACCATTAAAGCGCATGCGTTAACTTCCGTGCGCGGCACCGTGCAAGCGGATATCTTAAAAGAAGATCAAGGGCAAAATACCTGTATTTTCGCTATCGATTTTGCTTTAAAAATGATGGGTGATATTCAAGAATATTTTATTCAACATGCTATTCGTAATTTTTATTCTGTTTCTATTTCTGGTTACCATATTGCAGAAGCAGGTGCTAATCCGATTTCACAAGCCGCCTTTACGCTTTCAAATGGTTTTACTTTTGTTGAGTATTACTTAGCACGCGGGATGGATATTAATGATTTCGCCCCAAATTTATCATTTTTCTTTTCATTATCAATGGATCCTGAATATGCCGTGATTAATCGTGTCGCCAGAAGAATTTGGTCGATTGCACTAAAGCATCGTTATTTTGGTAATAGTCGTTCGCAAAAATTAAAGGCACATATCCAAACTTCAGGGCGTTCTTTACATGCGCAAGAAATTCAATTTAATGATATTCGGACAACACTTGAAGCGTTAACCGCTTTATATGATAACTGTAATTCATTACACACGAATTCATTTGATGAAGCCATCACCACCCCCACAGAAGAATCCGTGCGAAGAGCATTAGCTATTCAATTAATAATAAATCGCGAATATGGTTTATATAAAAATGAAAATGCCACTCAAGGTTCATTTATCATAGAAGAATTAACCGACTTAGTTGAAGAAGCGATATTACAAGAGTTCGAACGTATTAGTGAACGTGGTGGTGTGTTAGGCGCAATGGAACGTGGTTATCAACGGAGTAAAATTCAAGAAGAATCGATTTACTACGAACGAAAAAAAGTAACCGGCGAATATCCGATTGTAGGCGTAAATACCTTTATTAACCCTGACAGTAACTTAGAAGAAGAAATTTCTAAAGTTGAATTACGTCGCGGTACTGAAGAAGAAAAGCAATCACAAATTAAACGATTACACTCTTTTCAACAAAAACACCATAATGAATCCGCAAAGGCATTAAAGAAACTTCAACAGGTTGTTATTAATAACGGCAATATTTTTGCTGAATTAATGGAAACAGTAAAATCCTGCTCACTCGGACAAATAGCGGATGCGCTTTACGCGGTTGGTGGTGAATATCGACGAAACATGTAAGTTACGTTTATTATAATCAGAGTCAGCAAATATATCTTCAGTTTGAAATGGCGTTGTTGCAAAAATAAATAGTTACGAACAAAGAAAGATAAGCGATTGAAAATGAATAAAAATCAGTTAACCTTTTTAACGCCAATCAAAATGATTAACACAAGGATTTTTATGACAACAAAGGCATCATATCGTGTTCGTAACTGGTCAGATTATATCAAAGCATTAATCAACCGGGGAAGTATTAATATTTGGTTAGATGAAAAAAGTATAGCATCATGGAATGAAACGTCATCATTGGGATTGAAGGGGCGCCCAAAAATCTATTCAGATATAGCAATCGAAAGTGCTCTAATTATAAATGCAGCAACGCCGTTCTAAATTATTAAATAGAAAATATAAGATGGAATGGGTTCAACTTTTTATTCGATATTTTGTTTGTTATCCTGAAAATTTTAACTACAATCTTTTTTCTAATTTGACTTTAATTATTGAATTTAATGAAACATTCGACCCTGCTATTAAATTATTAGATGAGTTAATCGAAATAAATAATCAATTAACTCATAAGCATGACATATTCACTATTAAACAAGCGCTAAAATTAGAACAAAATGAATTTTTGCTAAACATTCTAAAACATTTTCTCTCTGGAAATTCGATTGAAGTCATTGCAAAACAGGTTATAACAAATGAACCTTTTTTAAAATATTTATATTCGCTCGACAATAATGATGATGACATCTATCAGTTAAAAGGGAAAATTAGATCCCTCGCCCTAAATCAAATAATTAGTGATGTTGACTCTTTGAATAGCGATGACGCTGTAAAATTGATTGATGTGCAAATTAAACGGCCTATATTTTCAACACATAGAAGTTCTTTTTTCACCTGGGGGAATACCTGTGCCGTGAATAAACTCGAAAAATTACGCCGGGCTATATTGCAAAATCAAGCAAATAGTCATCATCGACATAAACCAACTAAATCTAATTAACTTCTGAGTAAGCGAATTTATACCACAGTAATCCAATATATTCGTGAAGTGCAATTCTCGACAATCGCAACGCTGCAACATCAGGTAATATTCTAGAAAAATTACTCCCAATAAAATATTGGCTATAGCCTGTTGGCGCAGGGATTACATGAATATGAAATAAATTAAATGAGTAAACTGCTCGTCGCATATGCCAAGCATTTGTTACCAAAAATATCGTTTTAATTCCGTGATTATGTAAAATTCTGGCGCAATATTTTGCGTTTTCATAAGTATTTTGTGAACGTAATTCAGCCCAGCGTACCGGCACTAGAAAATCTTTTTCTAACACTTGTTGCATTAATACCGCTTCTGCTTCTCGACCTTGATAATCCGTACCGCCAGATACAAGAATCGGCAATTTTGTCACGCGAGCTAATCTTGCAGCGTAACGTAATCGTACTAATGTCGTTGGGGAAACCGTCATCCCATTATATTCTGGCGCGGGAATTCGACCTGATGAAAGCACAACTATAGCACCCGCATTTTCTGATTCAGTTAAACTTTGCAAGTGCAATGCAGGAAAGTCTTTTGATAAGGGCAGCACCAATAATTCCGCAATAAGTGGTGTGGTAAACGCATAAAGTGTGACACATGCTAAAACAATTAACGAAATACCAATTTTTTTAAATTTACGCCAAAAAAATAACGCGCCTAAAATAAATATAATAATATTTAAACCAGGTGGTAAAATAGCCGCCTTAACAAAATCCAGCATGATTAATGACTATTGTTTGCCAGGTGAATATTCTGTTTATTCTGAACTACAGACCGTATTGTAGTAAGATACGATGTTATCACTAAACCATCATGAGTGTGTTCGGTTGGAGCACGTTGTAACATTAACGTGACTAATAGTGATGAACGTCTTGTCTTGAAGCTATCACTATAAACCACGCCCATTTGTAATGTTACTTTCCAAGTATAAATACCATTTAACACACCTTTATTAAGAATAACCACGCGGCCTCTAACACGACCAGATACACGCACTTTATATTTTTCAATCGTTTTTTCATCACCGAATCGAGCTAACGTAGTTTGAAAATCCTGCCAGCCATTTTCAGTAAAATAGCTCGAGGCATAAGCAATTTGTTTTTGATACTCTTTATAATCAAAATTATATGGGATCGCTGCAGCCTTTTGCGCCCAGTGTGTAATAAAACCATCTGAATAAAGGGGATTGGCTAATTCACCTAATTGTTCATTTTGTAATATTTCATTTTGTTCTGGTTGTGATGATTGAGTATCAATAGTAGGAGGGCTGTTTATCTGTTGATGTAATGTTGAATTATTTAATTGAAATGCGGCTAATGCCGTTAATGGAAGAAATAAAATAATTAGTATAATCCGTTTCATGATTTACTCCCGTCATTAGCCAATGAGATAAGTACCCGTTCCAACCGCGATTAATTCTTTTTCATCATTATACATATTCATTCGAGTTACAGTGACTTTGTTGCCTGAACGTAAAACATGACCATCAGCACGAAATTGCTCGCCTCTGCCAGGTCTAAGATAATCGACACGCAAATCAATTGTACCCACTTTACCAAGTTGAGCGACTTGCTCTTCATACGTTCTATCTAACACTCTTTGATAAGCATTTATCATCACGATCAACCCACCTAAAGAATCGATGACAGATGATATAACGCCACCATGTAAAATTCCTTGAACATGGTTACCAATAAATTCTGGACGTGTTTGCAACGAAATTTCTGCATTATCAACATTCAAGTTTTCAACTTTTAAACCTAAGAATTTTGAAAATGGAATGGAATCCAAAATTTTCTCAGCAAATTGTTTTATATCTTGCATATTAATTTGTCTAGTTAGAATTCAGTAGGCAGAGTTTAGCGTATTGCTCTTACAATTGGAATGGAAGGGGTTAGCAATTAATATGAGCCTCCAGGATTTCTTGGTCGAGTTGGTAATGGTGATGGAATTGAAGAATGCATTTGTTGTCCGTGTTCATTTAACAATTCTTGTTGCTGTTGCGCTAACTCTCTTTGCTGTTCTATATTCTCCCACGCTTGAGCAAGTGCTTCACTTTTTGTTAACCCGTAAGCGCGGCTTGATCTGTACCAATCCATGAATACTTTTTGCTGGTCTTCTGCTAAATTTTCAAAATATTCGAGAATGTCACCTGCAAAAGAGAGTCCAGGTGAAACTTGGGGTAATGCTAGAAACACCGCTTGTGTTGCTCTTGAACCTGCTTGGATAATTAGATAAACACCACTTCCTGCTTTTAGTGAACCTTGAGCAGCAAGTGCTAAAAGTTGAGAGTTATCTCTTGCATATCCACCATCAGTGAATAGTGATAAATCAAATGTTACCGTATATTCATTGGTACCATGTTCGGAAATACCTTCTGGACGACCCAAATAATTACCTACTTCAGGGTTATAACCTTTCATCATATCTCGATAAGCTGCTAATAAAGCCCATTTATTACGTTCTACAGCGAGGATTGCATCATTTCTAGTCATGCCCAGATTTTGCATTTCTCGTTTCAATTCATCGAGCAACTCTTGTCCATTTGAAGCGGTGATTTGAAGTCGACCTTGTGGATCAATTGGCATGATTACGGCCCTCCTATATTCAGTCATCTCTTTAATATTTAGTATAACTTATTCCGATCAAATTGTACATAAAATCAGAGACTTCTAATTAAAATTTTGTAAGATATTTACTTAGTTAATCTCTTACATTTAGTAAGTATTCGCTCACAATTGGTGATCACAACACCTTACATCATACAAAGTCGATGTCAAATAGCCACACGACATTGATTATATTATTGTATTAACTAAGAATCGAAAATCCAGACGGCAATAAGAAGGCGCAATTCTAAAATTTATCGATGAAAAAATAAAATAGAAAAATGTGTAGCAATTTATTTTTTTTGAGTAGTGATAATGAATATTGCTAATTCACTTTTAAGTTTATGGGCTAAGCTGTCCGGCTCAATGCAAGGGGGAGTCGACAATGTTAAAATTTAAACCGCAAGCTGACATGCAAACGATGCGCAATTTATCGGCTTATCTCACAGAGGTCCTTAGCAATCAATTGGAAATGTTATTGCTCCCTCATCCACTTTCAAATAAACACACATTTGAAGCCATGCGTAATTGTGTGTTGTCTACGGCTTTAAAGATGTCTCATTTTGATGCCAGTATCATTAAAAGAATTTTATTAGTTGATACCACACGTCTAAGTTTATTAATCAATGAATGTAATCAACATCAAATAGATTATGAATATAAAGCCTTAATATTGGATAAATTACCCACACTCAGTCATCAAATTTGTATTGATCAACTTAATTCTTCATCGAATTTCATTGAAAAAAATATTGGAAAAAATTTATTGGCTACACTTTATGCGAATACTCAATTCAAAAAACTAGATATTTATCTCACACAGAAAATTCAAGATTTAAGTAGCACGACTTTCATCGACTTTATAAGATATAATTTTCCTAATCTAATAAAGTGGCAATTTTATCTATTTAAAGCAGAACTTTATGAAATGATCGCGAAATTAACCAATAGTGAAATGTTCATGGTTACATCTGAATTGTATCGGAATAAATCTCTAACATTAAAAAATAAGTATAAACGATTTAGTCATAACAATTCGATCGAAAAAAAATTACCCTTAGCTATTACGGCGACACAACCCTACAAGGCGTTACATGAAGAATTTGTTGCAGATTTATTCTACACGATTCATCCAGATTTTAAGGTTAATCTATTTATTAAGCAATTAGTGAAAATTTATGATGCCAGCCTTACTATGACGTTTAATGGTCGTAGAGAATTAAAATCACATCATGAAAATTATATTTTTAATATAAAAGCAATTGTTAATTCTTTAACTCATGAACAACTTTTAACAATTCTTGATGTGATGAATACGAATCAAGAGCTAAAAAGTACTTTTTCAGGAGTGACGTTATTATATCAAAATATATCAATACTTTATGACAAGACAAAAATTATTCAAGTTTATAGAAAACGAGATATCATCGAAGCAGCAGAACTATTTTATGAATTATGTCAAGTATTTCATCAGAGCATATTAGAATTAATCCAGCACATGAATTTAGATTGTAGTCACTATCAATTATCAGAAACACAGCTTTTTGATGAATTAAATCTCGATCAGCATAATATTGTTCTTGGCAACCTACTTTACATCGCAAAACGATGGATAAGTTTTAAACGCGGAAGTTCACAACAAAAGAAAAAATCAGCAACCAAAATAGATGTTAATCAATCAATTATTGTTGCTGCATAAAGTAGAAAGTTAAGAATAGAAAATAACAAAGGATAAGTAACATGCCAAAACGACTTTTAGAGTTAGCACATGAAATTGTCGACTGTTTTACCCAAATGAAAAAAGCTAAAACAGGTTCTATTGATTATTTAGATTTAATCTCAATTTTAGAAAAACACTTTGACGAATTCGATACTGAGTTTGCGGAAGATAAGTCGGAACTCGCTATAATGCTAGATAATTTTATGATATCGATGGTGAATTTTGAAATATTCAAAGAAGATTTGGGTAGAATGCGATTTACTGCAGGGATCAGAAAGGAAGGTAAAAAACTTAGAAATGAAAGAGATCAACATTTTATTGCCTTACAAGAATTTCTATTAAAAATAGAAGCCTTTAGTAAAAAAGAAATTGAGCCAATTATCCCTAAACCTGAACCTGAACCTAAAATGAGTCCAACGCTCGCACAATTACCTACAGTTGATAAAATAAGTCGATCAAAAACAATGCTTTATCAAGATCAACTTTACAAAAAATCTTATTTTGGCCCACAAGTCATTTTTTTTCAGGCTGAAACTGAACTTGGTGGAACGGTTTATGTTAATAAAAACGGTCAATTTATTTATGATGGCCGTAAAAATATAGCGATCTTGGATTTTAGTCAACATAACCATATTGATAAATTTAAAGTGGTGACTAAAACTCGTGAGGATGAAAAAGAAATTTATATTCACCTATTAATTGAACAGAAATCAACACCATTACAAATTTCTCGATATATACCTTGGCAACCTAAACCAACAGAACATATCAAGTTTATGAAAAATTGGTATACACCATTCACAAGCTATGAAACTTTTGATTATTACAATGAGGCCAGTTATTTAGATTATTTTAAAGATCATCTCGCTTATCTTCTAATGGAAGACAGTTCAACATTTAGTTATCTCATTCAACAGCGTAAAGCAATTACCGCAGGTCGTGAGGTAAATTTAACAGGTAACGATGTAGCAGGACATATTTTATATTCTGCTTTAGCAAAAGAAATGCCCATAAATATTCATTTTGCTTGTCGTGCTAGTTATCATGAATTTGAACATCGTTATAATTTGTCTAAATTACCAAAGGCATATCAAGAAGTTGAATCCGTTTTACGTGACTATCTACCTGCAACAGCAACATATCGAAATGGTAATTATTTATTTATGTTAATTAGTATTGGTGATGACCAAAACAAAATGTTGGTGCGTTCTAAGTTTACGCCGGGGGATAAATTTGAAATTAATTTTCTACATCAAACGACAATCGTGGGATCACTTGATCAAAATCTACAATTAAAGCCTTACAAAGACCCAAAAGTTAAAATAGTTCGGGAAGAAAAATCATTTTTTGCAGCATTGAAACAATTAATCTGTGAAAAATTTGAGGCCCTTGCTAAAATGTTAACAAGAAATAAAACCGCAAAAACTTCACTCAGTATGAAATAAAAACTATCACCAATCACAAATTAAATGTGATTGGTGATTAGTTACTTACACACAATCTTGATATATTTCACGTGCTCTATTTATATCGATATCTTTTCTTTCACCTACGGGTAACATATTTGTTTGTTTGAGTGATTCAATAAATTTATCAATAGAATTCTTTGAAATATCAAATTCACTTAATGACGTTTTTAAACCAACTGATTGGAAAAATTCCCGTGTTTTTGCAATTGCTTGGTCTATTCTCGCTTTTTCATCACCTTCGGTGATATGCCAAATTCTTTCGGCATATTGTAATAGTTTTTCTTTTTTAGTTTCTCGTTGTTTATTCATTACATTAGGTAAAATTATTGCTAAGGTTTGAGCATGATCTAAATTATGTATTGCGGTTAACGGATGGCTTAACATATGTGTCGCCCAATCTTGAACTACACCCTGACCAATTAATCCATTTAATGCCATGGTGGCACTCCAAACAAAATTAGCTCGATATTCGTAATTTTCAGGTTCTTTTAAAGTTTTTGGACCATATTCAATGAGCGTTAATAAAATAGACTCAGCAAATCTATCTTGTAAATGCGCACCAACCGGGTAAGTTAAATATTGTTCCATAACATGCGTAAAAGCATCGACGATTCCATTTCCAATTTGACGCAGGGGTAAACTATATGTGACAGTTGGATCTAAGATTGAAAATTGAGGAAATAAAAGTGGTGATTTTAATGCTCTTTTTTGTTTTAAATCTTCATTGGTAACAACTGCCCCACCATTCATTTCTGACCCAGTCGCAGGTAAGGTAAGAACAACGCCGACAGGTAATGCCTTTGTTATAGTTAAACCTTTAGCGATTAAATCCCATGCATTTTCACCTTGATAATGACTTGCTGCAGCAATAAATTTAGTCCCATCAGCAACAGAACCACCACCAACTGCCAGTAAAAAGGTTCTATCATGTTTTTTAACCAAATTAACGGCTTCCATTAAAGTATGATAACGAGGATTTGCTTCTATCCCGCCAAATTCAATCACATCATAACCCGCTAAAGCATTTATAACTTGCTGATATACGCCATTCTTTTTAATACTACCACCACCATAAGTCATTAATATTTTTGCATTTTTTGGAATTTCTTGACTTAGTTTAGCGATTTCGCCTTGACCAAAAATGATGCGTGTTGGATTTTTAAAGTTAAAATTTAGCATAATTGATTTCCACCATTTGTTTAATATATGAAACTTTATGGGTCGTATTATATACACCGAATAATTTAATGCAAGTGTTTTTGTTTATTATTTTAAATTTTTTGTGTATTATATGAACCAATAGTTTAAATAAGATAACACCATGAATTACTTCGCAGAAAATTTGAAATGTTTTAGAAAAAAATTAGAATTCTCGATGCAACACTTAGCTGAATTAGCAAATGTCTCAAAATCGTTAGTCTCTAAAATAGAAAATAACGATGTTCAACCCAGCTTAGATGTTGCAATTCGCATAGCCAATGCACTAGGCAAATCATTAAGCGATATGATTGGTGAAAATGAACCACCTCTGGTCCTCATTAAAAGGGCAGAACATCAATTGCAACATTTAGCGAAAGACAGTCACACAATTTGTCGTCTTATTACACCACAAGAAAAAAGTGCTGAATCGCAAATTAAACATATCGAAATTCCTATTGATAAAGCATTTACGCCCACACCTTCTTTTGCCACAAAAGGTACAAAATATTTTTATGTATTAAAGGGTAAAGTTGAATTGATTGTTGAATGTGATAGCTACATTTTATCTACAGAAGATTGTCTTTATTTACAACCAAATCATTTATATCAAGTAAAAAATATTGCAAAAAAACAATCAGAAGTTTTGATTGTTATGATTTATTCATCACCGATATAAATTAACTTATAATTGGATTATTTGTATTCATTTTATTAACCTCTTTATTTTAGAATAATCAATGTTTATACTATGCTTTACAATAGAATTAAAAAATTTACACGAATAATAAAAAAAGTAAATTGACTCACCTTATATTTTAAATATCATGGAATTTTCAAAAATTTAACAAATTATATTCATTTAGTTTAATTATTATCATAGTTATTTTAATTACTCGTGTACTATTTTAAAAATAGCTTGAGTGCTTATAACTATCTGAGGAAATACATTATGTCTGAAACTTTCGGTAGTAATATTTATTATAAAATTTTAGCTCTGCTAGAAGACATGGAGCCTAATGGCGACCCCCTAAGTCAAGTAGAAGATTTTTCAGAAAGTAACGACAACGCTCATGGTCATCTTTATGTGCAGGATAATTTTAATCTAAATCTTGATGATGCAATTCAAGATGATTCTCTTGATCAAGATACTCCCCTACCTCCTGCTCCTCCTAATACACCGAGGTTTTGAGTTTTATTTTATAGATTACTTCTGATAAAATAAAAATTATTTATTTCGAAATTAATGTCATGAAAAAAATATTAATCTTTCTTTATTTTTGTTTAATCTAATAATGAGTATTAGATTTATTGAAAATCACCATGAATAAACTGCAAAATACTCACCAAACTTAACGCAGCAGTTTCTGTTCTGAGTATTCTCGGTCCTAATCGTAAGCCGATATATTGATGCGATAATGCTTGATTTATTTCTGCAACTGTAAGTCCTGATTCACTACCAACTAGAATATTCATTGTATTATTAATATACGTAACATCACTTAGCGTTTTCTGCCCACAAGGATCAAGAACGACACCCTGTGGATTTTGCATTAACCATTCGCTAAATCCAATGACTGGATTTAATTTCGGTAAAATGGTGCGACCACTTTGCTCAGCAGCTGAAATAATTATTTTTTCCCAATGTGATATTTTTGCGTCAGATTTTACTGATTTTATTTTCACTCCACATTTCGTTGATAACAACGGTGTGATTTCACTGACACCCAATTCAACTGCTTTTTGTAGGGTAAAACGCATTCTCTCACTGCGTGAGATAACTTGTCCTAAATGAATTTTAAGTGAAGATTCACGATTGACATCAATAAATTCTTTTATCCTAACAGTTAAACTTTTTTTTGATATCGCTATAATTTTAGCCAAGTATTCGCCCGATTGACCATTAAAAATAATGACTTCATCGTTTACATTTAATCTTAGTACTTGCTGTAAATGATGTGCAATTTCTTTAGGAAAGTTGATTTCACTATTTAGTGTTAGTACAGTTGAAAAATAAACTCTGGGTTTAAGCATGGTATCAACATGGGCAAAGCAATTTTATATTGCTTTGCCCTATTAATTTTAATAACGATAAAATTCAGGTTTATATGGACCTTCAACTTTTATGCCTAAGTATTTGGCTTGTTCTTTGGTCAACGTTGTAAGTTTCACTCCCAATTTAGCTAAATGTAAGCGTGCTACTTCTTCATCTAAATGTTTAGGTAATACGTGAACGCCAAGTGGATACTTATCCGCATATTTGAATAATTCGATTTGAGCTAATACTTGGTTAGTAAATGAATTAGACATGACAAAACTAGCATGACCTGTCGCACAACCTAAATTCACTAAACGGCCTTCCGCTAATAATATTAAGCGTTTGTTATCTGAGAAAATAACATGATCAACTTGAGGTTTAATATTTTCCCATTGATATTGTTTTAATGAAGCAACATCGATTTCATTATCAAAATGTCCAATATTGCAGATGATCGCATTGTTTTTCATTTTTAACATGTGATCATGTGTAATAACATGATAGTTGCCAGTCGCAGTAACAAATATATCAGCTAAAGGAGAGGCTTCATCCATTGTTACCACGCGATAACCTTCCATTGCTGCTTGTAACGCACAAATGGGATCGATTTCTGTTATCATTACTGTTGCCCCAAGGCCCCGTAATGCTTGCGCACAACCTTTACCCACATCACCATAACCAGCAATCAAAGCAATTTTACCTGCAATCATGGTATCAGTTGCTCGCTTAATACCATCCATTAAGGATTCACGCGTACCATATAAATTATCAAATTTTGATTTTGTTACAGAATCATTAACATTAATTGCTGTAATTTTCAGCGTACCTTGTTCAAACATTTCATAAAGACGATGAACACCAGTTGTCGTTTCTTCAGTGATTCCTTTGATATCATCTAAAATATCAGCATAATCACGATGAAGCATTAATGTTAAATCACCACCATCATCTAATACCATATTTGGGCGCCATCCATTTGGCCCTTCAATCGTTTGTTTAACACACCACCAATATTCTTCTTCACTTTCACCTTTCCATGCAAACACAGGAACGCATGTTTTCGCGATAGCGGCAGCTGCATGATCTTGAGTTGAAAAAATGTTGCAGGATGACCAACGAACTTCCGCACCTAATGCTGTTAAAGTTTCAATTAAAACGGCTGTTTGAATCGTCATATGGATACAGCCAGCAATACGAGCGCCTTTTAGCGGTTGCTCTGTTGCAAATTTTTCACGTAATGCCATTAAACCTGGCATTTCAGTTTCAGCAATAGCGATTTCTTTACGCCCCCATTCGGCAAGCGTTATATCTTTAACTTTAAAGTCTTCAGTCGTTTGATTTTTCATTTGTGCACTCATTTTATCTATTCTCCATTCAATTAAATACCAGCAGCATCTTTTAACATACTGGCCTTATCGGTTTTTTCCCAAGGAAATTCATCGCGACCAAAATGCCCATATGCCGCTGTGGGTGAGTAAATAGGTCGTCTTAAATCTAACATCGCGATTAAACCCTTGGGACGTAAATCAAAAAATTCATCAATCAGTTGAATTATTTTGTCATCGGCAATTTTACCTGTTCCAAAAGTATTAATAGAAATTGAAGTAGGCTCTGCTACACCAATCGCATAAGATACTTGGATTTCTAATCGATCCGCTATGCCACTTGCCACGATATTTTTTGAGACATAACGAGCAGCGTAAGATGCACTGCGATCAACTTTTGTGGGATCTTTACCTGAAAATGCACCGCCACCGTGTCGCGCCATACCGCCATAAGTATCAACAATAATTTTACGACCCGTTAAACCACAATCGCCTAATGGGCCACCAACGACAAAACGACCTGTTGGATTAATGAAATATTTAGTCGTTTTTGATAACCATTCGCTAGGCAAAACAGGTTTGATAATTTCTTCCATGACAGCTTCTATTAATGCAGCTTGAGAAATAGAAGGATGATGTTGGGTCGACAGCACAACAGCATCTACAGCAATGGGTTTGCCATTTTCGTAACGTAGTGTCACTTGGCTTTTTGCATCAGGTCGCAACCATTCGAGAGTACCATTATGGCGAAGCTCAGATTGGCGTTTTACCAGGCGATGCGCATAAGTAATTGGTGCTGGCATTAATACATCTGTTTCATTCGAAGCATAGCCAAACATTAAACCTTGATCACCTGCCCCTTGTTCTTTATCAGCTGATTCATCAACACCTTGAGCAATATCAAGTGATTGTTTACCAATCGTTGACATAATTGAGCATGATTCCCAATCAAAACCCATTTCAGAATTATTGTAACCAATTTGCTTGACGACATGACGAGCGATGTGTTCGACATCTACCCAAGCATTGGTGGTAATTTCGCCACCTACTAATACCATGCCTGTTTTTACATAGGTTTCACAAGCTACCCGAGACATGGGATCTTGCTCAAGTAACGCATCTAAAACAGCGTCTGAGATTTGATCAGCAATTTTATCCGGGTGCCCCTCTGAGACAGATTCTGATGTAAAAATAGTGTATTCTGACATTTCATTCCCAAAAGTTATTAGAAAAGGACGCTATGATACTGTGTTTTTAATCATTTTGCATTAAAAGTTGGGTTTAAACGCGGTCTTAAATAACCTGTGCTATATTTATAATTGAATAATCATTACCACTTTGCCGGCGAATTTAGTATTTAAAGAGAGGTAGCCAACAATGTTGCAGAGTATGGATGACATTCCTAAGAATGTTGTCATTGATTTCTTAGCTGCAAGCGAATTTTTTTCTGATATTAAGACAGATGTTCTTGAGCAACTTGTTTTACATCTCAAACCTGTCTTTTTAAGTGGCGGTGAAATATTAATGAATGAAGGTGATAGTGGTGATAGCCTTTACCTCGTTGTTAATGGTCGACTTCGCGCCTTTCGAAAAGTTGCAGGTGGAAATAAAACCATGCTAGGTGAAATGGGGGCTGGTGAAATTATCGGTGAATTGGCTTTGTTAACTGAACAACCTCGCGCGGCAACTGTTTATGCTATTCGCGATAGTCTCGTTCTTAAACTCACCAAAAATGCATTTGATGAATTTTGTGAAAATCATCACACGCAATTAATGAGTATTGTAAAGCACGCCATCATTCGAATCATGACAAAAAACCTCTCAGCAACCGCACCTATCAATACTATTACCATTGCGCCGGCTGGAAATTCATTAGTTTATAAAGAATTTACTCATCAATTTATTGAAGCAATATCTACATTAGGTGACACACTACATTTAAATAGTAAAAAATTTGATGAATATTTGCATGAACCCGGCTTTGCTCAAACACCATTAGAAAGTGATCGTTGCACTACCATTGCAAATTGGTTAAGTGAGCAAGAAAACAAATATAAATTTATTGTGTATGAAACAGATGAAAAAGTTACGCCTTGGTCGAGACGTTGTTTACGTCAAGCAGATAGAATCTTATTAATCGCTGCGAGTGAAGATAATCATGAACTCAATGAGGTCGAACATGAAATTTCTTCATTTTCAAGTAATATCAAACGCACAACAGATTTAATATTAATCCACGGTAGTGATGTAAAAATACCTAAAGAAACGGCAAAATGGCTAGAACTTCGAGACGTTGAAAGTCACCATCATGTGCAAATTGGAAATGAGAAAACACTACAGCGTGTTATTCGATATATTACTGGTAAGAATTATGCGTTAGTTTTAGGTGGCGGCGGTGCAAGAGGTCTTGCTCATCTAGGTGCCTATCGCGCATTACAAGAATTGGGAATTGAAATTGATTTAGTTGCAGGAACAAGTGCCGGCGCCATGATGGCTGGATTATTTGCCATGGATTATGATGTTGACACCATTAGTGATATATTAAAAACACATTTAGTGTCGAATAAAAAATTATTTGATTATACTGTACCAGTTGTTTCAATTATTTCTGCAAAAGCTTGGTCTAAAAGTTTAATGAATGCTTACGGACGTGAAGTAAATATCGAAGATTTATGGAAACGTATGTTTTGTATTTCAACCAATATTACAAAGCGTGAAATCAAAGTTCACTCGCAAGGTATCCTCTGGAAAAATGTGCGAGCAAGTTTATCCTTACCAGGTATCGTCCCTCCAATCTCAACAAAAGATGGTGATTTACTGATTGATGGTTGCATTGTGAATAATTTACCTGTTGATGTGATGAGACGTTTTTCTAATGGTGGGAAAATTATTGCAGTTAATGTTTCTTCAAAACCAGAACTCACGAGTGATCTCACACCAGAAGGTTGGTTATCTGGCTGGGGATTATTACGTCAACAATTTAATCCATTTAGAAAAGTGAATATTGATATCCCAACAATTTCCGAAATTATTTTTGAGTCTATTACGCTTTGTAGCATGCAACACCAACGACGCATGGCTCGTGAAGCTGATTATTATATAGATTGTGATGTCCGTGAATTTAAATTATTTGATTTCAAACAAATTGATAATTTAAGTGATATTGGTTATGAATCCACCTTATCACAACTTAAAGATAAATTATCATCGTAAATAAATATATTCTCTCTAACATAATTATCCGATTGTATATTGGTTGTAATAATATTCTTAGATCACTAAAATAACCTTTTTTCTTGTTGGAAATAATTATGTCTAATAAATACGATTTAATCGTCATCGGTGGTGGTAGTGGCGGTATTGCCAGTGCTGTTCGCGCAGCAGAGCATGGCGTCAAAGTCGCCATTTTAGAATCTCAGAAACTAGGTGGTACTTGTGTGAATGTGGGCTGCGTGCCCAAAAAGGTAATGTGGTATGGCGCTGAAATTGCTTCGCATCTTCATCTTGCTAAGGATTATGGATTTAATACCACACTTAATGATTTTTCTTGGTCAACATTAGTTGAAAAACGCGAAGCTTATATTCACCGTTTAAACGATATTTATCGAGATAAATTAGATAAATTTAACATTGATTGTTTTCATGAACATGGTTCTTTTAAAGACGAACATAATATTTTGGCTGGTGACAAAACACTGACTGGTGATAAAATTATTATTGCTTCTGGTGCTTATCCTACTGTTCCCAATATTCAGGGGAATAATTTTGGTATTGATTCTGATGGTTTTTTTGCATTGAAACAACAACCCAAGCGGGTTGCAGTCATTGGTGCAGGTTATATCGCGGTAGAATTGGCAGGTGTATTAAACGCTCTTGGAAGTGATGTTTCCTTAGTATTACGCAAACAAAAACCATTAAGACAGTTTGATCCTATACTCGCTGATACCTTAGTCGAATGCATGACAACCCATGGTATTAAAATCATACCTGAACATTCACCGATAGCGCTCATAAAAAATGCCGATCAAAGTATTTCTATAAAATGTGAAAACGGGAATACTTTAGAAAGTTTTGATCAAGTTATCTGGGCAATTGGTCGCACACCGAATACACAGAATTTAAATTTATCAAATGCTGGTTTACAAGTGAATGATAAAGGTTATATCGACACTGATAAATTCCAACAAACTAAAATTAGTCATATTTTTGCCTTGGGAGATGTAACAGGGAGAGCACAGTTAACACCAGTCGCAATTGCTGCAGGTCGAAGACTTGCAGAGAGATTGTATAATCAACAACATGATCTTTATTTAGATTATGATAATATTCCGACTGTTATTTTTAGTCATCCACCTATCGGCACGGTGGGCTTGACTGAAGTAGAAGCGTTTCAAAAATTTGGTAAAGAAAATATTAAAATTTATCGCGCTAAATTTAATCCCATGATATCTGCCATTTCTGATAAAAAAATTCCGACAGCATTGAAACTCATTACCTATGGAAAAAATGAAAAAATAATTGGGTTACACGTGATTGGAAACGGGGCAGATGAAATGCTTCAAGGTTTCGCTGTTGCGATTAAAATGGGCGCAACAAAAGCAGATTTTGATAACACTGTTGCAATACATCCTACAAGTGCTGAAGAGTTGGTAACATTAAGATGACAGTCAGAGAATTTTCTACTTTTAAACCATCATTAGGTAAAAACGTTTTTATTGATGAAACAGCAGTGGTGATTGGTCAAGTAAGTTTAGGGGATGATTGTTCTGTTTGGCCCAATGCAGTAATAAGAGGTGATATCAATACCATTACTGTTGGGCATAGAACAAATATACAAGATGGAACAATTATTCATGTCGATCATGATAGTAAATTCCATCCAGGCGGCTCACAAGTTGTCATTGGCAATGATGTTACTATTGGACATCAAGTTTTATTACATGGTTGTAAAATTGAAGATTGTTGTTTAATAGGAATGGGATCATTAATTTTAGATGAAGCTATCTTAGAAAAATATGTATTACTCGGTGCAGGAAGTCTCGTCCCAGGTGGTAAGATTTTAGATGGTGGTTATTTATGGTTAGGAAGACCCGCTAAAAAGATCAGACCCCTTACCGAGGAAGAATTAGAATTTTTTGAATACAGTGCAAAACATTATGCTACTTTAAAAGAAAAGCATCGATAATCAAGATATATTAAAGGGATTATAAATATGAGTAAAATTATTCAACCTTGTTGTTTCTTTATAATTTATTTCATCTCTATCAATATATTTGCTAATAATATTATTCATTCAGGTGAATATACCATTTCGATTAAAAAAAATGATCACATCATGATAGAAAAGAATGGTACTTTATATAGTGAGTCATATTTTAGAAGTAATGGTTATCATTATCAACAAGCAGTTGCTTTTTTACAAAACTTTCAATTACTCGTAAAAAATGAGAAATTTCAAGATATATCAAAACTCATTGATTACTCTAACTTTCGATATAAGGGGAAAGTGATACCTTCATTTAATCCAAAAAATTTTCTTAAGCATTATAGTAAAATATTTACCCCAGAATTAAATAAAGCAATTATCCAACAAAATCCAAATATTGTTTTTGCTAACTCACAAGGAATTATGCTTATTGAGGGTGGATTAATTTGGGCGAATTATTGCGATTTTGATAAAAATAAATTATGTATCACAAGTATTAATTAAGTTCAGTAAAAATACGATCCCAACGTACTCGATCTGTGATGCTGTCCCAACTAAACCAAATGCCAAACGCTTTTCCTATAATATTTTGATCAGGAACAAATCCCCAATAACGACTATCATCACTGTTATCTCGATTATCACCCATCATAAAATATTTTCCTTTCGGGACGACGATATCAAAAAAATTGTGTGGCGGTACGGCAGGATTAATTAAGATATCGTGATTAACACCATTTAAATTTTCTTGTATTTTATCAACAGTACAAACTGGTCCATTTAGACAATTATGATCAATTGCGTTTCCCAACTTAACTTGCGTTGCTTGCTTACCATTTATATATAATACTTTGTTGATATAACTAATATGATCACCTGGTAATCCTATAACACGTTTAATAAAATTAATTTTTGGATTAGTTGGCCAACGAAATAATGCTATATCACCTCTATGTAATGGATCAACGTTTAGAATTTTAGTATGTGTTAATGGTAATCGGAGTCCATATTTATACATATTAACTGCAATAAAATCCCCAGGTTCGATGGTGGGCATTAACGATCCTGTGGGAACTTTAAAAGGCTGAATAACAAAAGATCTAAAAATTAATACAATAATTAATAGTGGAAAAAATGATTTCGCATAATCAACAACTAAAGGTTTTTTATCTTTTTGACCTGCTGCTAACATTGCCATTCTTTTTTTTGCCAAAAAAACACTATCAACAAGCCAAATCAAGCCTGAAATTAATATTAGTGTAACCAAAATGTAGGGTAAATTTATATTCATGGAGACGAAGTATACGCGATAAAATGAATGGTGAACAGCATCAAGCAACAGATGATATACATTATCGCTTGATGCTTTCTAAATAAAATGATTACTATGAAGTATGAAGAAAGAGTAAGCTTTTCCGTTCTTTTAATCTGTTTAAAAATTCCTTTACGTGAGGAAATTGTTCTGACTTAAAAGTATAACCCGTCATTTCTAATGCCAATAATTGCACACCGATAGCAATATCAGCCACACTAAATTCATTTCTAACAAACCACGTTTTTCCTACAAGATTGGAATTAAGAAAATCTAATAATGGTGGTAATTCTTGTTCTAGTGCGGTTTGATAAATTAATTCATCAGTATTTTGTTTTATCAAAGGTTTGACAATTTTCTCCATAAATATTTTTTTATAAATAACGGCGGTAAGTTCGACATCCGCATACATTTCAAACCAACGTGCTTCTACACTAGCTTGAATATCTTTTGGATACAGTACTTGCCCGTTATTAAATTTCAAATCAATATACTGATTAATAACTGCAGAATCAGATAAACTAACTTCATCGATTTTTATTGCAGGAATTTTTCCTAAAGGACTCGCCTTTGAAAAATCTTCAGGGATCGGTTGCCCAGTTGCTTTGAGTATAATAGCCGGTGGAATTTCAATTAAATTATATTCTACTTCTTTTTCGTTTAAAGCAATGATTACTTTTCTAACATAGGGTGATGCAGCAAGACCCCATAGTGTCACATTCGATTTCATATTATAATCTCCAGATTGTTTACTATCATCAAGTAGATAGATTTTAAAAGTAAAAATAGTATTTTAATCTATTTTGTTAATCAAGTTTTATTTATTTCTTTTTTTACAACACGATGGTTATTATAAAATGAGAAGTATGCTTTAAATTTTTTTTTGCCGCTAAAATTGGTTGTAAATAATTTATCGTTGATAAAATACGTTTGTCTACGCTCGCGATTCCACTAGATTGTAAAATTATTAAGTGACTTACATTTCCCGTTGGCGAAAGTGAAAAAGCAATTTTAACTCGATGATTATTGATGAAGTCAATTAATTCATTTGGAACAACCACGTGTTGCTGAATAAGGTTATGCAAATATATTATGAACTGATTATAGTTTCCTTTTCGTTGAATTCTATTTATAGAGATTACTTTATGAGTTTTTTCATGATTCAATACAATTTTAGATTTTGCACTGTCTTTCATCACTACCTTGGGTTTTTCCATAAGTATTGGTTGTTCTGGCGACACTATAATATATGAGTTTATTGCCTGTTTAAATCCAACTTGATTGTCCACACTTTTTTCCCAATTGTGCCATTTTATAAAAAACAAACTTAGTAGCATTAAATGCAAAAGTAGTGAGACTAAAAAAGACTTAGTCATTTATATATTCCACGTTAAGGTTAACATGTAGTTCCTACCTGTAGTGGGATATACAAAGGTGAGTGGTTGATTATTGCGATAGACAACTGTCGCATAATTTATATATTTTTTGTTTGCTAAATTATTTACTCTAAATGTTAAACTCATGTTTTTCCAATGATAGGTAATTGCTGTATTTATAATTTGATAGGCGGGTAGTTTTTTTGTGAAATTTTGAAAATCCGTCCCTGGAAAACGTTGTCCTATATAATAGGTTTCGAGTAATGCTTGCCAATGATCGCTCAACTCAAAAATAGAACTCAACCGCCATGAGTTTTCTGCGACAAGAGGAATTTGATTTCCGGCAAAAATGCCCTCTCTAAATGTTGCCTTGACAAGATTATAACTGCCCGCAATCTTAATTTTATTAGTTAGTTGATAGGTAAAACTTAGAATTGCCCCTAGTCTTTTTGTTGGCGGTAAGTTTTGATTTGTGCCAAAAAAATTATTGGTTACATCTGGCACAAATAATATTTCATTTTTTAAATTTAATAGATAAGAGCGAATTTTCGCAGAGAATCGCTTTATATGAAAGCTAAAGCCTGTTTCATAGGACACGCCTGTTTCTGTAGACAATGGTTGATTATTTTGAGTTAATGCATTTTCATCAGCTTTTGGAAATCGATAACTTCCAGCTCTTTGCAAATAATATTTTATAAAATTATTTATTTTCCAGATAATTCCAACATCACTTACAAAGGCATGTTCATGGTATTTAAATCGATTTGGATTATCAGCTTCTGGTTCTGCATAGGCATATCTCGCACCATATACAATTTTTATTTCCTTATTTAGTGGGAAGTGGAATTGAGAATATATTGATTGCTCATTTAGTAATGCTTGTGAACGATAAGTAAGCCCATTAAAAGAATAATAACCGTGAGTTAAAGAAACACCAAAAATGCTATCAATTAATTTACCGTTAACGTTTAACAAACCATGAAATCGAGGATGAAGATAAGCACTATTCAAACTTTCTGAAAATGGATTAGATAATACTCCTTTTCCTTTTAATCCTTGTAATTGACCATCAATTAGCAACCACCACATTGGACTTATTGATAGTTTTATTCCCGCTTGAACAAATCCCTGATTCTGATTATTAAAATCAGTATTGTTTGTTGATTGTTTTGGATTTTGCTGCCATTGCTCCTCTGTAATTGCACCAGGAAATTCTAATTTGTTTCTAAGTAATTTTGCTTCAATATAAAAATGAGTCAACTCATGTTTAATATCTACTCTTGTATCTAAATTACCATCTTGTGTTTTATTATGATTACGAAAATTATCTGATTTTTTTAGATTTGTTGATATTCGATATACGATATTTTTATTTAGCGAAGCTGTCTTTTCTACTGACAAACCTCGACAATCAAAACTTCCAAAATTGAAAGACGCTGTTTCTCCTTTTTTTTGTGGCTTTGTAATAATATTAATCACGCCACCAACAGCATTATCTCCATATAATACACTTGCACTACCTGGCAATATTTCAATAGACGATATGTTTTGAATATTTATGCTACTTAGATTGTAGGCGCCAATAACAGGATTAATCCAAGGTTGACCATTAATAAGTAATACGGTATTTGTATTAGCATCCCCGCCAAATCCTCTCATGCTAAAAGATAGATTACTATCATTACCATATAAATTTTGAACGACTACCCCGCTTTCTGCTTGTAATAAAGTTCCCAGATTGTTCGCCTTTAGAAATTTATTTTGTTTCAAGTTGATTCTAGTTATAGGTGTCACTGATCGCGTTGAAAAATGAGATACTTTTTGTATAGGCTTTTTATTCAAATAAATTGTTGGGATAGTCATTGCCAACGAAATACTTGATAAAATTAAGAAAATCATTATTTTTAATATATTACCCATTAATATTCCTTTAATAAAAAACGATGGGTAATAGTGAGCTTTTACCTGCAGCCCACCGCAACATACACGTAAATTTCTAAGCATTCAGTAATCGGGCTTATATTGATATTTCTAGTATTTATCTTAAATGAGCTGTAATATTCCAATATTTACCGTTGCGGGGGCAGCGTCGGACTTTCACCGAACTTCCCTGAAAACCTAGGGAACGAACATTACTAAAAAACTGTTTAAAAATCCATAAAAAAACCCACTTTTAAAAAGTGGGTTTTTTTAAGTGTTTTCGCAAAGCTGCATTACTGAACCCAGTATTTTTACTAGGTGGGCAGCACATGGAACAACGCATTAGGCTTCCTACTTAATTACTAAAGAAATAATAATTCAAGGCTTGCTCACAGCGCAATTTGTAGCCGCCTGAGTCAGATTCATTCGGCTCAGAATGAATAGACTTTAGCGAAAACACGATTACATTTTAATATATGCATTGATAAATTCAAGACTTGAAATTTCAGAAAAATTCAATTTACACTCTAAGTATATGTAGATATTCACAAAAAAAATTAAAAATTTTTTTTGTGCGGAAAATTGGCGATATTTTGTATTCTTTCTTTAAATTTTATTTATATTATTATCAACAACTTGATATATTGTCTATTGTTATCATTTAGATAAATAGATTAAAATAATATGAACAAACAATATGGTGTTATAATATGTCAAGGTTAAATTCTATTAAAAATCCAAATCAAAATTTTTATGTGCTAGATCTTGCAAAGTCAGTAAAAGAAAACCGGTTAACTAAATTAACATTTGCTATTATTTTTTTAATAGTGGGTTTATTTGGTCTTTCATTTTCGCTATACATGTTAATACAATTTAAACAAAGTCAAAACTTTTGGTATGTTATTTCTGGTTTTGGTTTCCTCGCGTCTATATTTTTAAGTCGCAAACCAAAAAATGTTCGTACTTTATATCAGAGCTCCAAATTATCTGCAGAAATCAATATAATGGATTACTTTTGGCTTGAACATGCTTGCAAAAAATATCCTATTATTCAAACTGACACAAAAACACTCTTAACACGATCAAATAAGATTAGTTTTACAGAACTCGAAAATCTGTGGATAAAAATTGGCGAATCTGAAAAAAAATTAACCGATAAATCATTTAAACAGAAATTACAGTTATCAAAGAGTCGAAGTTTAGACATTCAAGGATTAAAATCAAACATACTTAAAATTTGTAATGGAGATTAAATGATGAATTCAATCAATCCTATTCCTGAGGGTTATCAACAAATTATTCCTTATTTAATTACTGATGATGCCAAAAGTCTTATTACTTTTTTACAACAAGCATTTGATGCAAAATTAATTACTTGTCACGAGTATGATCATAAAATAATGAATGCCGAATTACGTTTATTCAATTGTATTGTTATGATAGCTGATGCTAGAGATTCTACTAAACCAAATACAACGATGTTATATGTTTATACTGAAAATACTGATAAAACATATCAAACTGCAATAGCAGCTGGCGGTATATCAATTCTACAACCTTGCGATCAATTTTATGGGGATCGAAATGCAGGTATAAAAGATCCTGCAGGCAATCAGTGGTGGATTGCAACACATAAAGAAGATTTATCTGATAGTGAAATGCAAAGTAGAGTGAAACAATACCGTGGATAATCATCAATTAAATTCTGATATCTCTAATACTTTATCAAAATTTGCTAATAGTTTTGACTTAAAAAATTGGACTGATCTACAAAATACATTGGATGATGTCGTAGAATGTGATTATCAAGATCTGCGTGGGAAAATTGATTTTATCAGTAATGTTGAATATGTTAAGTTAAGACAGCAATCGCTTAATCATTTAAAAACACAGCATTTATTTTCAAATTTGGACATCACAATTAATAAAGATACAGCACACTGTCAATTAAATGCTATTATTTTTAGAAAAAATGAACTTAATCAAATTTTTAATACGCATGCAATTTATAACTTTTATTTAATCAGAATTAATAAATCATGGAAAATAAATAGAATCAAACAAACTGTTCTCTGGAATGAAGGCGACGCCACTATTCATCAGGGTGTGGCACCCAAATAATACATTAGTGCGTTACGATACATCCATAACGTGTAACACCAAAACTACCATCCCGAACTATGACGATTTGATATTCATCTTTATTTTTTGGTTTAACGATATTTGTTGAGTTAGGCTTTTGTTTTACAGGTCTTGTGTATAAAGGTTTATTTTTTTTGTTTCCATAAACTTTTATCTCAACATCTTTAGGTAATTCAATATTCTGTGAATGAATAGTTGAATTTCCTTTGTTTGTATTATTTTCATCAGTTGTAAATCTATTATTTTCTTTAAAAGTCGGTTCACAAACAATATCTGTAGTATCTATATTATTTTTTTTATCGAAAATCCTAATGACTTTGAGTTCACGTACAGGATCGGCAAGAATGGAATAATTTTTTAGTACTGTTTTTCCTTTAGTTAATTCAATTGATTCTTGTCTAACTGAACCACTGGTACTCTTATATTGAATTTCAATCGTTAAATCAGAAATCAGTGTCCCAAATCTTATTGAAATTAGATTGGGATCTTGGCTATCTGTCGCATAAACAATAACTGAAAATAATAATATTGGTATTAATAAAATAAATCGCATATCGAGACTTACTCTTCCTTTAGATAGCTTACTTTCTTATATTTTAGTCTATTTCCGACTTCTTGGTAGCCAATCCATCAGTTAAACTATTAATGATTAGTGTTAAATATTGATTTCTTAGCTTCGCTTGCTCATTTTCATTACGATCATGCATCACACACCACAAATTTGAAAATAAACTAATAGCTGTGGTGGACAATAGTACAAGAATAAGCTCGGGTTCACAGTCAGAAGTTAATTCGCCTTTATCTTGGAAATCTTTGATCTTTTGGCAAAGTCTCTCGATATCATCTTGTTTTACACCTTTTAATTCTTCTTGATTTGGTTCAAGACGTTGCCAATTAATCATGCGCTGAACATCAGGATTTTTTTCATAAAATTTAAAACGTACTGTAATGTAGTGTTGAATAAATTCACGAGCAGAATTAGCCCCTAACCACTCAGAAAAACTAATATCATTCACACAAAAGTAGTTTTCAAGTAAGTTCTGTTTAACTAAACGCCAAAGGGCTTGCTTTGAGCCGAAATGGTGATAAATAAGACTTTGATTAATATTAGCTTTAGTTGCAATATCACTTATAGATGTGCCGGCAAACCCTTTTTTAGCGAAGAGTTTTTGTGAAACAGCTAGAATTTTCGAGCGTGTTGGATCTGCTGAGGGTCGCTTTTTACCAGAATTATCATTTTCTGCCATTTTTCTTGCTCCAAATAATGATTTGCAATACTTACTACACTTGTAAGTATATCAAACTTTTAATAAAATTCATAATAATTGAATGTTCAATCAATTAAGAGTACAATCACACTTACTCTTTCTAACTGGGCGGTATCATGAAAAAGAAAAATCATGCCTCAAATACGAAATTGATTCTATTTCTAATTGTTTTGCTCGCAATGGGCGGTGTGTTTACTTCAGATCTTTATGTCTCATCACTTCCAACCATTAAACACGAGTTCAATACTTCAACAACAGCCGTTCAACTCACTATTTCTATTTATCTAATATCACTTGCGATTTCCCAACTTATTTATGGCCCAGTTTCAGATAGCTTTGGTCGCCGTAAAATAATAATCATGGGGCTTATAATTAGTTTCTTTGCGAGTATCATCTGTTTCTTTTCAAATACCATAGAGTTATTTTATTTTGGCCGCTTTATCCAAGGTATGGGATGTGGTGCTATGCTGTCGCTCACGAGAACAATATCTCGTGATTTATTCAAAGGACAACAGCTAGCCAAGTTTGGCTCATATGTGGGTATTGGAATTTCGGTTGCGCCCGCAATTGCGCCAGCTATTGGTGGTTATATTCAAAGCTATTTAGGTTGGCGATATAACTTTCTATTATTGACTTTATTATTTTTTAGTTTAACAATCGTTTGTTGGAAGTTTTTACCAGAAACATTATTAGATAAAAACAAAGTCTCATTTAATTTTAAAAAAATTATAAAAGATTATCATTCATTATTAACGAATAATACATTAGTATTATTTAGTTTAATAAGTAGTTTATGTTTTAGCACGCTTATTGTTTATTATACAATTAGTCCTTTTATTATAATTTCTCAACTTAAATTTTCCCCCATTGATTTTGGATGGTTTGCGCTTTTGATAACTGGTTCAAATTTTTTAGGTCGTTTTCTCAATGCATTTTTACTGAAATATTATATTCCCATAATATTAATAATTTTTGGTTTAAGCATAATTACCATTTCAAGTTTTACAATGTTATTTTTAGCTTTAATCAAGGTCGATACTATTTATAGCATGATCTTTCCAACCATAATAATTTCTACCGGCACATCTTTAGTTTTTGGAAATGTATTAGCTAATGCCCTTTCACCATTTACTGTTAGAGCCGGAATGGCGGGTGCAATTTATGGAAGTATCCAAATTTTAGGTGGGTTCTTTTTTACTTATTTCCTTTCTGTTTCAAGATGGCATGACATGTTGGGACTTGCCACTATATTAAGTATTATTTCTTTACTTGCACTCCTGTCATTATTGATTATTAAATTTCAAAATTCTTCAAACAATAAATACTATGCTGCAGCTTGATTGAAGAGTAAAATAAAACTTAAATGAGACTTTTTCAAACCGCAAGGAGAGCTAAAATGAAATTACTCACAGCTATTCTATTCGCATTCTTTTTTTGTTTAACCCTAAGTTATGCTATTAATAAAACACAATATGAATTCAACCATTCTAATGAATTGGCTTCTCATGTAATGCAAATTACTTTGCCACATGTCAAACCAAGTAATAAAAATCAATCATCAACTGAAATTTTTATGAATATTGTTAATAATGGCAAATTACCCCATACTTTAGTTGCTGCAACTTCACCGATTGCACAAGATGTCCAATTGCATCTTACCTTGAGTATAAAAAATAATATTGAAAAAATGAAAGCAGTTAAAATGATAACAATTACTCCTCATCATGATACAAATTTAAATGAAGGTGGATTTCACGTTATGTTAATAGGTCTTAAAAAACAATTATTAAAAGGGGAAGTCATACCATTAACATTAATATTTTCTGATGGTAGTTATTTAAAAGTAGAAACCCCTATCGCTTAGAATACGTAAATCGATGCTGAATTGATTGAAGGGAAAACAAATCAATCGATTTAGGTCCAATAAAAGGTCTAATATAATCTCATACCAAGATCAATACCGTGAATTTATAAAATACAATTCAGGAATTAAAAAGTTAAGTTATTGCTATAGTTTTTATATTCACAAACTCATGTATTCCTTCACGACTTAACTCGCGCCCAAAACCTGAAGCATTTATTCCGCCAAAGGGTAGCCTAGGATCTGAACCTACAAAAGCATTAACAAAAACACAACCCGCGTTTATTTTTTCTCTAGCAATTATTTCACCTTTATTAATATCATTAGTGAAAACTGCGGCGCCTAATCCATATTGCGATTTATTTGCAAGGTTTATGGCATCATCTTCATCTTTTGCAGAGACTAAGCTAATCACCGGCCCAAAAATTTCATTATCAAAAGCTTCACAACCAGGTAAAACATTTTCGAGTACTGTTATTGGATAATAGAAGCCTAAACCTGGACATGGTTCACCTCCCATAATGACTTTCGCACCTTGTAGCATGGACATATTAACTTGACGTTGAATCTCTTCTCTAAGATCTCTTCGAGCAATAGGTCCTAAATCAGTATTTTCATCTAAAGGATCGCCAATGCTATAATTTTTAATTTTTTGCAAAATTAGCTCTTTAAATTCTTCATAGATTTTATTTACCGCAATCAATCTTTTTGCCGCGATACAAACTTGGCCAGTATTATATAATCTCGAAAAAACACAAGCCGTTGCAGCTTTTTCAAGATCGGCATCATTTAAGATTAAATATGGGTCGCTTCCACCTAATTCTAAAACTACTTTTTTTAAAGCACGGCCAGCCTGTTCTGCAACAGATTTTCCTGCGCGACCACTTCCTGTTAAGGTGACTCCTTTAATATGTTGATTTTCAATTATATAGGAAACATCTTTTTCTGAAATGACTAATGTTCTAAAAAGATTATCTGGAAAACCCGCTTCCAGAATTAGATGCTCAATTTCAAGTCCGGTACCCGTAGAGATCGGGGCATGTTTTAATAAAACAGCATTTCCAGCCATTAAGTTTGGAGCAGCAAATCGAAAAACTTGCCAAAAGGGGAAATTCCAAGGCATGATTGCTAAAATACTTCCCAATGATTGATATGTTACATAACTCTTTTGCATTTCTGTTTGTATCGAATATGGTGATAAATACGATTCAGCATTTTCGGCATAATATTCACAAACAAGAGCACATTTTTCTAACTCACTTTTTCCCCATTTTATTGGTTTACCCATTTCATTCGCCATCAATATGCTGAGATGTTCTTTTTTCTTTCGTAAAATATTCGCTAGATTAAGCATTTTCTCTCGGCGAGTTTGATATGTTTCATCTTGCCAAGCTAAATATGCTTTATGATTTTGAGTTATAATATCCTGAACTTTTTCTGGTGAGTATTCATCATAAGTGTCGATAACATTTCCATTAGAGGGGTTGACAGTTTGAATAGACATTTGCATTTCCTTTAAATTAATCCAAGGGGTACTAGGCTACTTCTAATTAAACTATTCGTTCACCTTAGTTATAAGGTTATTAATTTATTTCTATTTAAATCAACATAAGTTTTGTTTTAATTATTCGACTATACAAACTGACGTATCATAAAACAAGCATATAACTTTTTAAAATATTTATATATATGTTTTGCGTGTTTTATCGGCGTTTTATGCATTATTATATTTATGATCTATACTTTTATTATACTATGCAAGATTAGGTCTCACTTCACACCTAACTAATTTTGTAATCTTATGTAAGGAATGTTTCTTGCTGCGCGTATTAATCATTACATTTTCTATAATAGTTATATTGTTTGTTTTACCTTGGGTAATGGGCTTGATTGCAAATCATAAAATCCAATCTTTAATTCAACAATACCCACAATTGCAATTGAGTGAATATCAACGTGGCTGGTTCAAGTCTGAAGCTACACTAAAATTAAACTTAAATGATTCACTCTCACAATTTTTTTCTTCGCAATCTGAACATAATTTGTATTTTAATGTCACTATTTATCATGGCCCTGTCATTATTAATAAAAATCAAGAGAACCTATTATTTGCTACCGCATATTGTGAAGCAAGAAAGATTTTCAAACCCGCATTGGAAAATGAATTAAAAACACATTCTTTATTAAACACAGATATTACCAATGATTTCACATTACTTTTAAATGGTGATTATAGATTAAGAGCAAATATTGATGCTATATCATTAAAGAATGGGGGAAATTATTTCGATGTTAAAAACATAAAACTTCAATCTCAGCTTAATAATAATTTAACTGCAACGAAGCTAACTATAGATTCATTGAAATTAAAAGAAAACAACTTGGAAATTGTTCTAAGAAATAGTGAATATATATCCCATCAACACAAGGACAAAACTGATATGGATTTTAGTACTGAAATAGCTAGCATTTTTTACGGTCCTGAATTAATCAAATTAACTAATTTTAAATTAAAGTACCTGGATAATATTTTTAATAATAATATTTCTTTTTATTTCACTGTAAATTTTTCCACTTTACTGTTTAATGATATTTTATTTAAAAATGGCAAACTAAATCTAGCTATTGAACGATTAGATTATCTACAGTTTAACATTTTATTAACGCTTATTAATTTATACGAAAGTGGCCTGAGTGATGATAACATTTTGTTTGATACCATTAAAAATATTGTTCAAAAAAATACATTTCTATATTTTTCTATTAAAAGTTTACAAACCCCTAAAGGCGTAATTGAATTTAACATATCAATTTATCCATCTCATCATATAAAAAACATAATGACTATAGAAGAATGGATGAAAAAATGGAATTTATCAATTTATTTAAATGTAGATAACAGAGTCATTGATAATCTCCTAATATCACTCTTCTATGAAGAGATACAAAGCTCAATTAATCAAAGCGTAATACTTCAACGAAAGTCAAATCAGGAATTAAAACAATTCGCAATTTATACAACTCATCAATTACTGACAACCTGGTTAGCTTCAGGCATTCTATTAATAGACAAAAATAATTATAAAAGTAAAATCAATTATTTTAATGGGATTTGGTATTTCAACAACCTTAGATATAAATAGAACCAGCCTAAATATTGTTGAGAATAATTATCATTTGCATTAACATAAATATAGTTTAACTTTTTTGGGCAATACTATGTTTATAAATACTTCTGCACTTGACAATACGTTACATGATATATTTAAAAACAATGACTTAGTATCATTTATTGTTCTGCTTCAATCAAATAAAAAATTAATACCCAATCTAATGTATTACACGACTCATTATGGCTTATGGGAATTATTATCTCTTACAATTATTCACGGTGGTGATGTTAATACACGAATAAACCAAAACCTATCCTTGCTTGACTTAGCTGTGATAAAAGGTCATTTAGAATGTGTTGAAATTTTATTGCACCATAATGTTACTATCTTAATCAATCCTATTTCACATTGTATTAAATGCCACAAAAATATATGGGAGCCTCCATTATGGTATCATTTACGCCCAAAAAAAAGGCGGCGTTTAAATCCGGTACAACAATGTATTAAACTTGTTATAAAAAATGAACTAAAATTAGCAACCTTCAGTCTAATGGATGCTATATTAAATAATGATATAGTTTGGCTAGAAAACTTATTACAATTTAACCCCAATATTATTAGCATAAAAGTTCAAGGTTATTTTCCCCTTCAATTGGCCAGTGCAATCGGTAATTTGCAATGTGTAGCAAGTTTATTAAAATTTACAAATAATTCCTTGCTTGAAACTGAAAGTTTGCAAGCTGCTATTGAATTCGCCTTGATAAATGGGCATCTTCACTGTTATAAATTATTAAAATCACAGTCATTACTACACTAAAATACCTGTAATTTTAACAGTAAGTTCGAGCTTGACTAATTGCGAAATATTGCATAATTTTAATATAGATATGTTGTTTTTAAATCATGGATTGATTAATGACACAACTTTAAGGATGAACACTAACAATATATTAACATTCATCTATATTTAAAGTGTAAGGTCTGTGATTATAAAATATATAAAATCCATATTTAGACGACATGCGCGATTAAACGCATTAAAAAAAATAAGAAAAGGTGATCACCTCTACGTTTATAAAGCGGGTGGAACTTATTCTCACCACGGCTTATACGTTGGTGATGGTAACGTTGTTCATTATGCTGGTTTCGCCAAAAAATTTTCTCGAGCACCAATTGAAATTGTTACGCTAGAAGAATTTGCTGGTGGTTGTACTATTTATCTTAAAAAATATAACCAAAGAAGGTTTGAAAGAGATAGTGTTGTAGATCGCGCAATTTCCCGAGTTGGTGAAAACTGTTATTCAATATTTAATAATAATTGTGAGCATTTTGTGTTTTGGTGTATCACTGGAAAACATAAAAGCAAACAGGTTAATCGTTCTATCATCTCTATTAATACTAATTTAGCTTTATTTGTGCTTAATAGCTCAATTGGTGAAATTACAAGTAATTTAACTGCTGCAGAATTATTTTATACAAATCTAGGGACTGCTTTTTTCATGGTTTTTTCCCTGGGGGTAAGTATGCACTTAGCTATTACTATAATGAATCATACTTTTTTACAATATAAATCCAAACTCTCATCATTAGAAGCAAAAGCTCGGTATATTGGCCGAAATACAGGTACTATTTGTGGATTTATTATCACTTGCATTATTATTTTTTTACTACAATATTTGGGCAATGAAAAAGGTCTTAGTGACAACTCTCTTTATAGTGGATTACAATATATTGGTGAATTGTTTTTTTGTGATTATGAAGTTGGCTTTATGATTTGTGTTCTAGTTCCCTTTTTATCCATATTTTTTAGTGGAGCCATAACTTATCACTTAATTAAAAAATTAAATAAATCTAATCCGATTTATGATAAAGCAATTGCTACACCTAGAGCAAAAATATTTACGAGACGACTATCAACCATGATAATTCCTTTTTTAATCCTAGTTTTTATTGTTCAAGGTGTTATTTTTATTAGTTAATTAAGAAATTAGACCTTCTACTTGAGCTACATGAACAGCTTGAGTAATATTTCGGACGTTGAGTTTTCTTAAAATTCTTTTTCGATACGTATTAACAGATTCAAAACTCAGGCTCATGATTTCAGAAATTTCTTTTGACACATACCCATGAGCAGTAAGAACCAAGATAAATCTCTCACTTTTTGACAAATAACTTTTATTATCTTCCCCATTATAAAAATATTTTTTATTATTTATAGAACTTAAAAATAATTCTTCACGATCTGAGTTATATAAAACATCATTTTGTATTTCAGATTTTCTTGGGGAAAAAATTTGAGGCGTTTTTATTAATTCTTGAGATTTATCTTTATACCAGCTGATAAAATGATTTATTACATGAAATTTATTTTGGAACAAGTAATTTAAGTCGCGCCCCGAATTGCAACCCGCGAAGCTAAATTGATCAATATAGTTATCATGATAAAATAATATAGTGTAACCTGGAATTAACCCCAAATTATTTCGATAATAGCTTAATATTTCTGGTAAACAATAATCTTCCCATTTATAAATTCCTTCAGGTAAAATATTTCCAGCAATTTTATAAAAGGGATTATTAAAAGAATAATTAATTAACTCTGGGCTGGTCGTTAACGAAGTAATAGAATCTTTATAAAATCGTGTATTACTAAAATATTTTATATCATAAAATTTGCTAATTTTTGAAATAAATAAGCTCATTTTATCAGAATGATATCTAAAATTATCTATTTCATCTGCCTTCATACTAAATTGCGCCTTAGGTATTAAAGTAAATCAATATTATATTAGAAATAATATAATATAACAATTCAGGCCTGCGCCGCAATCATTATTGAAAGCGCCCACATTACAGCTGGTTATAAAAAAATATTGACAGAGACTTTTCACACATCAAGATTTCCAACATCTAACGCATTCGCTTCAATAAAGGCTCTTCTAGGGTCAACTTGATCCCCCATAAGCGTAGTAAATATTTGGTCTGCGGCAACAGCATCTTCTATAGTTACTTGCATTAATCTTCTAACTTCAGGATCCATCGTTGTTTCCCATAATTGATCAGGATTCATTTCTCCTAAACCTTTATAGCGTTGAATAGATAAGCCTCGTTTACTTTCACTCATTAACCAGGTTAACACTTCATCAAAAGAGTTGACGGTAGCTTGTTTATCAGCTCTTTTCACATATGATGTTTCTGAAATCAATCCTTCTAAGGTTTTGGCTAGTTTTACTATTTGTATATATTCAGGAGAGGAGAAAAATTCATAATTAAAAAGATGTGTTTTAGCTACACCATGTTCAGTTACTATAGCTACTGGTAAAACTATCTGTCTTTCCTCTTCTTCACCTAGCTCAATTTTATAAACTACAGAATTAGTTGTTTGACTGTTTAAGGTTTCTTCAAGTTTGCGGTTCCACTCTAAAACAAATTCACGATCATTTAATTTACTTTGATGTAATTCTGGTTGATTAAGTAGCTTAACTAATACATTCTTGGGATAACGTTTTGATAATCTATTAATAATATTCATCACACGGCGATAATCATTGATTAAAGATTCTAGACCACTTCCAGTAATTGGAGGAACTGAATCATTCGTCACTAATGATGACTTATCAACTGCTATTTGAATTAAGTGGATATCAAGCGCTTCATCATCTTTAATATACTGCTCTTGTTTTCCTTTTTTAACTTTATACAGCGGTGGTTGTGCTATATAAACATGCCCACGTTCTATTAATTCGGGCATTTGTCTATAGAAAAATGTGAGTAACAAAGTTCGAATATGAGCACCATCAACATCAGCATCGGTCATGATAATAATTCTGTGGTAACGCAGTTTATCAGGATTATATTCTTCTCGACCTATCCCACAACCGAGAGCTGTAATCAAGGTGCCCACTTCTGTTGAAGATAGCATTTTATCAAAACGAGCTTTTTCTACATTAAGTATCTTACCTTTAAGTGGTAAAATTGCTTGAAAACGTCGATCACGCCCTTGTTTTGCAGATCCTCCCGCTGAATCTCCCTCAACAATAAACAATTCAGATAAAGCTGGATCTCTCTCTTGGCAATCAGCTAATTTACCGGGTAGCCCTGCCATATCAAGCGCACCTTTACGGCGGGTCATGTCTCTTGCTTTTCTTGCAGCCTCTCTTGCTCTAGCGGCATCAAGAATTTTAGAAATTACAGCTTTAGCTTCTTGAGGACGTTCTAAAAGGAAATCATGTAAATGTTCACTAACAACAGACTCAACAATAGGCTTAACTTCAGATGAAACTAATTTATCTTTAGTTTGAGAGGAGAACTTGGGATCAGGCACTTTGACGGAAAGAACTGCGGTTAAACCTTCTCTTGAATCATCACCAGTGGTACTTACTTTATACTTTTTTCCATATCCTTCTTTTTCGATATAGCTGTTTAATGTTCTTGTTAGTGCTCCTCTAAAACCCGCTAAATGCGTACCTCCATCTCTTTGAGGAATATTATTTGTGAAACAAAAAATATTTTCTTGAAATGAATCATTCCACTGCATTGCAACATCGACAACAACTGATTGTTTTTTTATTGAAAAATAAATAACTTTTTTATTAATTGCAGTTTTATTTTTATTTAAATGTTCAACAAAAGCTTTAATACCACCTTCATACTCAAAGGTATCTGATTTCCCAGATCTTTCATCCTCCAGATGAATACAAATACCTGGGTTTAAAAATGATAATTCTCGTAACCTTTTAGCAAGAATATCATAATGAAACTCAATATTAGTAAATATTTCAGCGCTCGGTTTCATCCGAATTTCAGTACCTGTTTGAACGGCATCACCAGTAATATTTAAAGCTGACTCAGGTACGCCAAGATAATAAAATTGTTCATAAACTTTACCGCCACGACGAATAGTTAGATGAAGCTCTTCAGATAAAGCATTCACAACAGAAATACCAACCCCATGTAAACCACCAGAAACTTTATAAGAATTATCATCAAATTTACCACCGGCGTGGAGAACTGTCATAATGACTTCAGCAGCTGAACGTCCTTCTTCAGGGTGTATATCAACGGGTATTCCTCTACCGTCATCTCTAACCGTAACTGAACAATCACTATGAATGGTAACTTGAACGTTTTTACAATATCCCGCCAACGCCTCGTCAATAGAGTTATCTACAATTTCAAACACCATATGATGCAAACCAGTCCCATCATCAGTATCACCAATATACATTCCAGGACGCTTTCTTACAGCATCCAAACCACGTAAAACTTTAATATTTGAGGAATCATATGTTGCTTGGTCACTCATGTGATTTATTAGCTCCTAATAAAAAAATCATTATATCATTTTATTGTACAAATGGGGTAAAACTAGTTGACTATTTATTGCAAAACAATATGTTATTCGCATAGAGAATCCATCTCTATTCTACCTTGTTTCACGTGAAACATATTACATGGAAAAGAATCCAAAAAAGCGAGTTCTGATTGTGAAACTCCTGTCATGATAATTTGAGATTCGAGATTTAACAAAAAATCAACAAGATAAAAACGTTTTTTTTCATCTAACTCAGCATTAAGATCATCAACTAAGTATATTGGAGAAATTCCAATTTTTTGAGATATTAACATACCTTGCGCTAAACGAAGAGCAGAAAACAAAAGCTTTTTTTGTCCTCTAGAAAGAATATCATGAACACTAATTTTATTTATTTTTATTAGTATATCAAAACGATGGGGCCCTTGCGTTGTATAACATAAATAGCGATCCTTTTCTAAGTTATCTGATAAAACAGAACTAAGACTTTTTTGTGAATTCCAACCTTGAAAAAATTCAAAACTGATACAATCTATGTTGAGAAGTTCTTTTATAACTTTATGTAGAAAAGGGGCTAATTCAGTAAAGATAGTTTGTCTCATTTTCGTAATAATCAAAGAATATTCAACTAACTTTTCATCCCAACTTTGAATCAATTTTTTATCCAATAATCCTTTTAATGCTGCATTTCGTTGTTTTATTATTTTTTGAATTTTTTTCCAATAAGTAAAAAAAAGAGGTTCCACGTGAAACATTATTAAATCGAAGTATTGTCTTCTATAGATAGGAGCACTTTCTATTAAACTATATCCATCGTGATTCAATAATAAAACAGGCAACATTTTAGCAATTGAAGAAATAGAAGATATATCAACTCCATCTTTCTTTATTCTTACTTTTGCAACACCTTTCTGTCTTGAAAAACCCAAATTATGATTGCGACCAGTTTTAACATCTGTAACATTTGCAAATATGGTAAGAGATTTAGAATCAAGGTTAATAATCTTAGAAAAAATACGACTACGAAATGATCGCCCCATAGTTAATAAGGAAATTCCTTCTAAAACACTAGTTTTACCACTTCCATTTTGTCCAATTAATACATTTAAACTTGAATTTAACTGTAAACTTACATCAATTAAATTACGTACGTTGCGGATGTGAATTTGATTAATTGTCATTATTTTCGGCGGCTATAAACGCATAGGCATCACAACATAAACACTATCAACTTCATCACAACCTTCAATAAGCAAACTACTTTGTGTATCTTTAAAAGTTAATCTTACTCTTTCACAATTAATAGTATTTAGCACATCAATTATATAATTAACATTAAAACCTATATCTAAATCAGCACCATCATATTCATTTATCATTAAACAATCTTCAACTTCTTCTTGTTCGGGATTATTTGCCATTACATTTAACATACCATTACGTAATTGTAGACAAACACCTTTATATTTTTCATTGGTTAAAATAGAAGCTCTAGTTAAAACTTGTTTCAATTGTTCACAATCCACTTCTATTTGTTTATCACCATTTCGAGGTATTACATTATTATAATCAGGGAATCGACCATCAATTAATTTTGAAGTAAAAATAACAGAAGATGTTGTAACTTTAATATGATTTTCAGTAATAACAATATCGACACATTCATCACTTTCTTCTAACAAACGATATAACTCAGTGATACCTTTTCTAGGAATAATAACTTGAGTCAACTCAGGAGGACTAATTCCAGGAGCAGAGACAGCGCATAAAGACATACGATGTCCATCTGCCGAAACGGCAGATATTTTTTCTCGCCCTACTTCTAACAGTAACCCATTCAGAAAATATCGAACATCCTGATTAGCCATTGAAAATTGAGTTTTCTCAAGCAATAAACGTAATTCATTTTGTTTGATAGAAAACTCCAATATCCCAATATCCTCACCAATGTTTGGATATTCTTCAGCAGGAAGAGTTAATAACGTGAATTTAGTTTGATTACAGCTAATTATAACTCTACCATCATCAAGTTCACAGGTAATCAGACTTTCTTCAGGTAAAGCTCGACAAATATCAAACAGTTTACGTCCAGGTATCGTTATCTTACCTGGTATTACACTACAATTTAGATTTATACTAGCTTTTAACTGAACTTCTAAATCAGTAGCAGTAAATGTAAGATACTGATCACTAACTTCTGTTAAAATATTAGCAAGAATAGGGACTGTTTTACGACGCTCAACAACACCAACTACAAATTGTAAAGGTTTTACCACCAGTTCACGTTGGATTGTAAAACGCATGTAATAATCCTTAAATAATCGAAAAAATAAACCAAATTATATCAGAGAGTCTAAAAACAGGAAATCTATACATCGCGATAAAAATGCAGATATAAATTGATTTTAAAAATCAAAAAAATTATGTTGATAGAATACGTAACAAGTTTTTATAATCTTCAGCAATATCTAAATTTGTGTTAATAAGATCTTTAATTTTCCGACAGGCATGTAAAACTGTTGTGTGATCACGACCACCAAAAGCTTCTCCTATTTCAGGTAAGCTATGATTGGTTAGCTCCTTTGAAATTGCCATAGCCATCTGACGGGGTCGAGCTACTGATCGGCTTCGTCTTTTAGATAATAAATCAGATACTTTTATTTTATAATATTCAGCAATTGTTTTTTGTATATTTTCTATAGTAACTAATTTATCCTGTAGTGCTAGTAAATCTTTTAATGCTTCTTTGACAAAATCTAAAGTTATTGCTTTCCCGGTGAAATGAGCATTTGCAATAACCCGTTTCAAGGCACCCTCAAGTTCACGAACATTCGATCTAATTCTTTTTGCAATAAAAAATGCAACTTCATAAGGTAACTCAACACCAGATTGTTCTGCTTTACTCATTAAAATTGCAACACGCATTTCAAGCTCAGGCGGCTCAACAGCAACAGTTAATCCCCATCCAAATCTTGATCGTAATCGTTCCTCTAATCCATTAATTTCTTTAGGATAACGATCACAAGTTAATATCATTTGTTGTTGTCCTTCTAACAACGCATTAAAAGTATGAAAAAACTCTTCTTGAGATCGATCTTTGCCCGCAAAAAACTGAATATCATCAATTAATAAAGCATCAACAGAACGATAGTAACGTTTAAATTCATTCATCGTATTAGTTTGTAAAGCTCTAACCATATCTGCCACAAAACGCTCAGAATGTAAATAAAGCACTGTCGCATCTCTTTTATTTGTTTGAATTAAATTACCAACAGCATGCATTAAATGAGTTTTACCTAACCCAACACCACCATAAATAAATAAAGGATTGTAAGCCCCTCCTGGATTTTCAGCGACTTGAATAGAGGCAGCTCTTGCTAGTTGATTAGATTTACCTTCAACAAAATTATCAAATGTAAATAATTTATTTAAATTATTTCGATGGACTGTATTGGATAATTTTTTATCTGATTTTTTAGTGTTAGAATTAATTTTGATAGTTTTAATATCATTAGAAGCAGAAGTTGATTTACTACCAACTTGTAAATTAATTTTTAATTTTTCATCACCAGATAATCGATTTAAAATATCGTTAATGTGGCAGAGATAATTTTGCTCAATCCAATCACAAACAAATCGGTTAGGCGCAAGTAACATGAGGATGTCATCTTTTACTTCAGCTTGCAATGGTAAAATCCAAGTATTGAATTGATGTGTTGAATATTCTTTTTTCAAGGAATTTAAACACTCGTTCCAAACAGTGAGTTCCACCAATAAATCTCCCTCAAACCTTCACCAAACCGGGTTGCTAATTCTATACTCCTTTATTGAAGTTATCCACATCTATTAATATAAAAAAATAAAAAAAATATTTTGGCATTTTTATAAAGAGACAAAAGTAAATATTACAAAATTGCAAATAAGTGATATATATTATGTGTGTAACTTAATAAAATTATCATTAGAAAAAACAATTCACATTTAATACTCATTCAAAGACAAGGGTTATTCTGTGGGATATTAACAATTAATAATTTTTGTAAGAGCTTAATATAAATTTGTTTTTAAGGCTTATCCACAAAAAAAAGAGACATAATAATAACAATAACTAAAATATTAATAATACTTATTATTATAGAAGTAAGAATAACTTCTCAACATTTTTAAAAAATACACATTTAAGCAATATTGATATTGTAGAGGATAATTTAACTTTTTTTATGTGAATAAGTTATCGAGATGTTGAAACCTTAAACTTATGAATAAATTATTCTTAAACTTATAGGGTCATTATTAAGAGGTTAAAAAGTAACTTATAAAGTATTCAACCAATTGAAAGATAATGGATAATTACAGTTATAAACAAGAAAAACCTACACTAATAATAACAATATTAAATATTTATATAATAATATTATTATTAGTGAGCTGATAACCTATCATAAATAGTTGACATACCTACTGTACTTCAATAAAATCGCGCGTTCAGGCTCAAAATGAGAACTTTAAATCAACTAAATAGACGTTAAGAACATGAAGAGAACCTATCAACCTAGCAATTTAAAAAAGAACCGTACTCATGGTTTTCGGGCCCGAATGAAAACCCGAGCAGGTCGTGCTGTCATTAGCCGTAGACGCCGTAAAGGACGTCATAAATTAACAGGCTAATTAATCCACTATTGAGTACCTATAATTACCCTAAATCTTACCGTTTATTAAATCGTAAACAGTATAAGCGTGTTTACGCATCTAACAAAAAAATTGTGAGTAAGTTTTTTGTTGTTCTTATAACTGAAAATGAAGTTTTACATCCTCGAGTTGGGGTGGTGGTAACAAAAAAAGCGGTGCGAAAAGCATTTGCAAGAAATAGAATTAAGCGAATAATTAGAGAAAGTTTTCGCTATGAAAAAAATAAATTACCAAATCGAGACATTGTTATTATAGCGAGAGCTGAAGCTAAAACGTGTATAAATACTGTTTTATTTAATGAATTGGGGAAGATGTGGTCGAAGGTAGAAACAAAGTTCAACAAGCAATAATTCTTGTTATAAAATCTTATCGATATCTTCTTAGCCCTTTAATAGGCCCTCGTTGTCGGTTTTATCCTTCTTGTTCAAGATATTCGATTGATTCGATTGTTGAACATGGTATTTTTACAGGTTTTATTTTTACTATTCGTCGGATTTTAAAATGCCACCCATGGCATCCCGGTGGATATGATCCAGTCCCGCACAAAAAAGGTATAAATCACAATGGATTATAAACGACTTTTTCTTTATATTGCTTTAGCGTTAGTAATCTTACAACTATGGTCTCAATGGCAATTAGATTATGGCCCTAAAGAAACGACCAATACACAGCAGCAATTAAATCAATCTCACCAAAATGGCATTAATAATAATTCAATTGTTCCAATAATCCCCGATCATTTAAAAAATAAACAAAATCATGTGAAGGCAAACAAAGTAATAAAAAATATAGCTAGCAATAGCCAACTTATCCATATTAAAACAGATCTACTAAATATTACTCTAGATACACAAGGTGGTAATATTATCGGATCTAGCTTAGTTAAATACCCCACTAAAATTAATCAACCTAATGATCCATTTGTTTTACTTAATATTAATAATGATTCCTATTACGTTGCTCAAAGTGGATTAACTGGAAAACAAGGACCTGATACGCCTGAAAATGGTCAAATTTCCTATACTTCATCGCAATCTAACTATTCTTTAGAACCAAATGAAAAAACATTAACAGTAGATTTACATTGGCAAAATTCAAGTGGATTAAAGTTAGTAAAATCATTTACTTTTACTCGAGATAGTTACCTTGTAAAGGTTACTTATCATGTAGATAATCAATCAAGCCAAGTTTGGCAGGGGCATTTATATAATCAATTATTAAGAAAAGAATCTGAGGGGGCTCATAAGGGCGTGTTTCATCATTTAACTTATCTAGGTGGCGCAATCTCCAGTCCTTCTGAACGCTTTGAAAAAATACCTTTCTCAGATATGCAAAAACAACCATTAAATCGTAATATAAAAAATGGTTGGTTAGCTATGGTTCAGCATTATTTTTTAAGTGCATGGATACCTAATCCAGATAAAACATTTAATTATTATTCTTTAGCAAATAATGGAATATATACTTTGGGTATGCGCGGACCAGAAATAAATGTACCTGCGGGAAAAACTATTACAATAAGTTCTAAGTTTTACACTGGACCAGCAATTGCATCGCGATTAGAAAATATTGCACCAGGATTATCATTAACAATTGATTATGGAAAATACTGGTGGTTTATTTCTGTTATTGTTTTTTGGTTAATGCTCAAAATTTATAATTTCTTAGGTAACTGGGGATGGGCAATTGTTTTTGTAACCTTAATTATTAAGCTTTTATTTTATAAATTATCAGCAACTAGTTATCGATCAATGGCTAAAATGCGATTACTTCAGCCTAGGATTAAATCGCTAAAAGATAGATATGGTAAAGATAAACAAGAATTTTCTAAAAGATTAATGGAGTTATATAAAAGCGAAAAAGTAAATCCATTAGGTGGTTGTTTACCTATTTTAGTTCAGATACCAGTATTTCTAGGTTTATACTGGGTTTTAATTGAAAGTGTTGAGTTACGGCAGGCTCCATTTATTTTTTGGATTCATGATTTATCAGCTCGCGATCCTTATTTTATCTTGCCTATTTTGATGGGGGTTACTATGTTTTTACAACAAAAAATGAGTCCTGCTCCGCCAGATCCAACGCAAGCAAAGATTATGATGTTAATGCCAATTGTTTTTACAGCACTGTTTGCTACGTTTCCATCTGGTTTGGTTTTATATTGGCTTGTTAATAATTTATTATCAATATTACAACAATGGTATATCACGCAAAAAATTGAAAAAGAGTTAGCTCTTAAGAAAAATAAATAATGACTGAATATACTATTTCTGCGATTGCAACTCCTCCGGGTAAAGGGGGAGTTGGTATAATCAGAATTTCTGGAGTAAAAGCTAAGTCAATTCTTACAGAACTCACAAAAAAAAAATTCTTGCCAAGATATGCGACTTATACAAAGTTTTATGATGAAAATAATCAAGTTATTGATATTGGTTTAGGTTTGTTTTTTCCTAGTCCTCATTCCTTTACTGGCGAAGATGTAGTGGAATTACATGGCCATGGTGGTCCCGTAGTTTTAGATTTATTATTAAAACGCACGCTTGAGCTTGGAGCGAGAATTGCATTACCTGGTGAATTTTCAAAACGAGCATTTTTAAATAACAAAATTGATTTAACTCAAGCAGAAGCTATTGCTGATCTTATCGAAAGCACGACATCTAGTGCTGCAAAAAGTGCAATTAATTCTTTACAGGGTGAATTTTCAAACCTGATTTCTGAATTAGATAAAAAAATTGTTGAATTAAGAATGTATATTGAAGCTGCAATTGATTTTCCAGATGAGGAAGTTGATTTTTTATCTGATGGTGCTGTAGCAAATAAACTAAGTTCATTACAAGATCAAATACTATCAATTTTACAAAATTGTAAACAAGGCCTTATTTTAAAAGAGGGAATAAATTTAGTTATTGTCGGGCCTCCGAATGCTGGGAAATCAAGTCTATTAAATGTTTTATGTCAAAATGAAGTAGCAATTGTTACCGATACCCCTGGAACAACAAGAGATGTTGTTCAACAAGATATAATTATTGATGGTTTACCAATTAAAATTTTAGATACAGCAGGTATTAGAGAAAGTCAGGATGAAATAGAATTAGAAGGGATGCGACGTGCCAAAAAAGCTATTGAATTAGCGAACTTGGTATTAATTGTAATAGATGATCATCATATTGATGAGAGTGTTTTGAAAAATATAATTTCAACTATCCCTACAGAAACAAAAATATTAATTGTTAAAAATAAAATAGATTTAACAAATACAGAACCAAAAGTCACTATTGAAAATAATTATCCTACAATTTATCTATCTGCTAAATTATGTTTAGGTTTAAATATACTTTATCAAGAAATAAAAAAATGTTCTGAGATAAACAGTGAATATATTAGTAATTTCACAGCTAGAAGAAGACATATTAATGCCTTAGAAGAAACTAATAAAAATCTTTCTAAAGCAATAAATGATCTTAATATTTTTCCAGAGTGTGTAGCTGAGGAATTAAAATTAGCTCATCAACATTTAAACGATATCACTGGAAAATTCACACCTGACGATTTGTTAGGTGTGATATTTTCATCTTTCTGTATTGGAAAATAAATTAACCTTCAGCTTCAGCGTATGATTGATGTTGCTGTCTTTCTCTAGCAAATTTTACGAAAAGTTTGCGGTTTTGTAACATTTGTCCGCCCATCACTAATGCGTGACGTGCTTCTTCAGGATTCGTATACGTAATAAAACCAAAACCTCTTGATTTTCCAGTGTCTCTATCTTTTACGATTTTAACGTCAACAATTTCACCAAACTGAGTAAAAGCAGTTTTTAATGCAATTTCGTCTAAATCATAAGGAAGATTTCCGATATAAATTTTGTTAGTCATTCAAGTGCCTCAAACAAACAATTCCCCACAATTGTTTATTTCGAAAAAAATCCTTTTCTAACTATTTCTTCGAAAAACAATCCCATGTTGGCTATGCAATATTGTGATAGTGAATGATTTCTCAGTACTAATTTAGCTACAAGCACAAAGTATCACATTAACGCGTCTATCCCTTGATAGCCCCCCCAATCTTTACATTCAAAATAATAACAAAAGCGATGAAAAAATAACAATAAAAATCAGCGCTTATCAAAAATTTTTCATATAAAATTCTACATTCAATGAAATAAAAATTTTAAAAGAGCTAAACTACATAGAATCTTTTTGCTATAATATGGCCTTTGTTGGTATGTGTGAAAAAATGAATTATCAAAAACAGTATGATGTAATTGTGATTGGTGGTGGGCATGCGGGTAGTGAAGCTGCTTTAGCAAGTGCTCGCATGGGGGCTTCAACTTTACTTTTAACTCACAATATTGAGACTTTAGGCCAAATGTCTTGTAATCCAGCTATCGGAGGGATTGGCAAAAGTCAATTAGTCAAAGAAGTTGACGCATTAGGTGGCGCGATGGCGTTAGCGATAGATTCAGCGGGTATTCAATTTCGAATATTAAATTCAAGAAAAGGCCCGGCGGTTAGAGCCACGAGGGCGCAAGCTGATAGAAATTTATATAGACAAGCTATGCGTTCGATTTTAGAAAACCAAAATAATTTAGAAATTTTTCAGCAAAGTGTTATCGATCTCATTGTTACAAATGATCAAGTTAACGGTGTAGTAACTGAAATGGGGTTGTCTTTTTTTGCTAAATCAGTAGTCTTAACTGTTGGAACATTTTTAGGAGGTAAAATCCATATTGGATTTTCTAATTTTCAAGGTGGGCGAGCAGGTGATCCGCCTTCGAATGCTTTAGCACAAAGATTAAGAGCATTACCGTTTAGAGTAAAAAGACTAAAAACAGGGACCCCTCCAAGAATTGACGCTCGTACAATAGATTATTCCAGTTTAAGTATCCAACATAGTGATACACCATTACCAGTGTTCTCTTATATGGGGGATGCCAGTTTACATCCTCGTCAGATACCTTGTCACATTACTTATACAAATGAAAAAACACATCGAATAATTCAAGATGGTTTACAACGCTCACCTTTATTCACAGGTAAGATTGAAGGCCTAGGACCAAGATATTGTCCTTCAATTGAGGATAAAGTTGTTCGTTTTGCCGATAAAACGTCACATCAAATATTTATTGAACCTGAAGGATTAAATACCCATGAAGTTTATCCAAATGGCATTTCGACTAGCTTGCCTTTTGATATGCAGTTAGACTTTGTTCGCTCAATCAAGGGTTTTGAAAATTCTCATATTACACGACCCGGATATGCTATTGAGTATGACTTTTTTGATCCTAGGGATCTAGCTCCTTCATTACAAACTAAATATATCGAAGGATTATTTTTTGCAGGCCAAATTAATGGAACAACTGGATATGAAGAAGCCGCTGCTCAAGGAATTATTGCTGGTTTAAACGCCGCACTTTTTGTTGCGAATAAATCACCATGGACACCAAAACGTAGTGAAGCTTATATCGGTGTATTAATTGATGACTTAATTACTTGCGGCACTTTAGAGCCTTATCGCATGTTTACTTCAAGAGCTGAATATCGATTGCTTCTCAGAGAAGATAATGCTGACTTGCGTTTAACTGAAAAAGGGTATCAATTAGGTTTAGTTGATTATAAACGCTGGGCTGCTTTTGATAATAAATATCAGTTAGTTAAAGATGAAAAAGAAAGGTTACAAAAAATTTGGATTCAAGCAAATTCTGTTGATAGTGAATTACTCTATAAATTAACTCAGCAAAAGTTAACACGAGAATATAATGCTTTTGAATTATTAAAAAGACCAGAACTAAATTATAAGATTCTAACAACATTACCCAGTGTGGGTTGTATTAATTTACCATCCAATGTTATTGAACAAATTGAGGTTCAAGCAAAATACGACGGTTATATTCATCGTCAATTAGCAGAAATTGAAAGACAGAGTAAAAATGAAAATACTTTATTACCCAATGATATTGATTATGATCAAGTAAAGAGTTTATCAACAGAAGCCCAGCAAAAATTAAAAGAAATTAGACCTACAACAATTGGCATGGCTGCCAGAATTCCTGGAATTACACCTGCTTCAATTTCACTTTTATTAATTCATTTAAAGAAAATGAAAAATAAAGAGTTGGCTACAAGTGAGTGAAATATATTTAATGCAACCTTTCTTATATTCCTTAAGCTTACAAGAAAGCTTGTTGCATTGTATGTAACTGTATTATGATAAAATAATCTAAACTGAGATTATTAAATGGATAGTAATAAAATTTCCCGTCTTCAACTAAGCTGTCTTAACATCGGCGTCGATATACATCAAGATATTCTTCAAAACTTATTGAACTATATTGATATTTTATCTCGATGGCAAAATGCTTATAATTTTACTCGGTTACAAGATAATTCAGAATTAAAAATTATTATTGAATCATTATCAATACAACAATTTTTGTCTGGAAGCACTTTTGTAGATGTAGGAACCGGCGCAGGAATACCCGGAATAATCTTAGCTATCGCAAATCCAAATTTATCCTTCAAGTTATTGGATTCAAATAAAAAGAAAACTAATTTTTTACGGCAAGTGGGGTATGAACTTTCATTAGATAATATTGAAGTATGCCATACAAGAGTTGAAAAGTACCAACCTCAAATTAAAATTGATGGAATTTTATCAAGAGCCTTTAGCGATCTAAGAAAGTTTATTTTACAATGCCAACACTTGTGCCATGATGATTGTGAGTTTTTAGCACTAAAAGGTAAAAACTATCATAATGAGATTAATAATATACCTGAAGGGTTTGTATTATACGATACTCATAAATTAATGGTGCCTGGATTAGACCGTGAACGCTATCTTTTGCAAATAAGACGGAGTCAAAAAATTGGGAACAGTAATTAGCATCGCCAACCAAAAGGGTGGCGTAGGAAAAACGACAACAAGTGTTAACTTAGCTGCAGCATTAGCAACACTTGATAGACGAATTCTTTTGGTCGATCTTGATCCCCAAGGAAATGCCACGATGGGAAGTGGAATTAATAAGAAAGAAATCACTAATTCTATAAATGAAGCTTTGCTTGAACAAGCTGATATTCATCAGGTTTTACTCACTACTCAAAGTGGTTATGACATTCTACCTGCTAATCAAGATTTAACTATTGCTGAAATAAACTTACTTCAAATGTCTCGTCGGGAATTTCGTTTACGACAAATATTATTAGTACTTAAAGATAGTTATGATTTTGTGATAATAGATTGCCCTCCTTCACTTAATATGTTGACAGTAAATGCATTAGTGGCATCTGATGGAGTTATAATTCCGATGCAGTGTGAATATTATGCGCTCGAGGGATTATCTGGATTACTTGACACGATTTCTCAATTGAGTGAATCACTAAATCCTAAGCTTCATATAATTGGAATTATTAGAACGATGTATGATGCCAGAAATTGTTTAACCAATGACGTATCATCACAATTAATTGATCATTTTGATCAAAAAGTATATGAAACAGTGATCCCAAGAAATGTTCGTTTAGCTGAAGCACCTAGCTACGGAATGCCTGCAATAATTTATGATAAACGATCGGTTGGTGCTGCTGCCTATATAAAATTAGCAGAAGAGATGTTACAAAAACAAATGAGTAGCTTTGAAATTGTTACTGAGGAAGCAACAGCGATTTAAAGAAGAGAGAAACTATGAACGCTAAAAGAAGAGGTTTAGGAAGAAATTTAGAAGTATTACTTAGTTCATCTTCTACAACTTCACCAGTAGACGCGCCTAAAACTGAAAATAAGAATAATACTAAAGAGAAGGAATATCGTTTAATACCTGTAGAAAAAATAACAAGATCACCCTATCAACCCCGACGTGAATTTGATCAAGTGGCTTTAGAAGAATTAGCAAATTCAATAAAGGCTCAAGGTATCATACAACCTGTTGTTGTTCGTCAACTACAGACCGGAGATTTTGAATTAATAGCAGGTGAAAGACGTTGGCGAGCATCTCAAATTGCAGGATTACACGAAATACCCGCAATTGTTCGTGATATTTCTGATAGTGCAGTTCTTGCTATGGCATTGATAGAAAATATTCAACGAGAAAATTTAAATCCAATTGAAGAAGCTTATTCATTACATCGATTAATCGAAGAATTTGACATGACTCATCAACAAGCTGCCGAAGCAGTGGGACGTTCTCGGACCAGTGTAACGAATTTACTCAGATTGTTAAGTTTAAACAGTGATGTTAAAACGATGCTTGAACATGGTGATATAGAAATGGGGCATGCTAGAGCGTTATTAACTCTCGATGATAACGAACAATTTACAATTGCAAATGAAATTGTTGAGAAAAGATTATCGGTTCGTGAAACAGAGAAACTTATTAAATTAAGTCAAGCACCTCAACCACAAGTAAAGCCACCTCAAAAAGTTAAAGATCCTGACGTGGTAAACTTAGAAAATAGACTTTCTGAAATATTAGGTGCAAAAATCAATGTTAAACATCAAGAAAAAGGTAATGGACATGTTGTCATTCATTATAATAATTTAGAAGAACTGGATGGAATTTTACAGCATATCACTTAATTTATTTTTTTAAGCTTTTGTTTTGCTGCTAATAGATCCTGCCATGCTTTTGCTTTATCCCGAGGGTTTCTTAATAAGTAAGCGGGATGATAAGTGACTTGCAAAGGTATTTTGTTAAATTCATGTTCAATATTTCTAAGTTTTGATAGTGGTGTATTTGTTTGTAATAAAAAATGAGCTGCTATACGACCTACGGCTAGGATTAATTTAGGTTGTATTAATTTTATTTGACGTAATAAATACGGTGTACATAGATTAACTTCTTCTGGTTTAGGATCTCTGTTATTAGGCGGACGACATTTCAATATGTTTGCAATAAAAACTGTTTTTCTATCAAGGTCTATCGCTTTTAACATATTATCTAATAATTGACCTGCTCTACCAACAAAAGGTTCACCTTTTTGATCTTCATAAAAACCTGGTGCCTCACCAATAATAAGAAGTTCAGCTTGATGATTACCTACTCCAAAAACGGTTTGAGTACGACTTTTATCCAAACCACATGCCTGACAAGTTATGACATCTTGCTGTAAAGTATTCCAGTTATCATTAGACTTTAAATATTTTTCATTTTGTTTAGTTAGTTTTTGAGTTTTATTAGAATTGATACTGTTATTTTCTTTCTCAAGCCAAACAGGAATACCAATTTGATTTAAATAATAACGTTTTGTTTGTTGATCCATGTCATTAATTGCAGGTTACAAAGTATGGGATTATAGCGGAAAGACGCATTGAACACATCTATTTTTATAATGAGGATAATAATCATTCTCATTTAAAAAATCTTCTGTTAATATAGACCATACTTGATAAAACGTGAAAAGATGATGACTGAATTAGCTGAACTTAAAATCGGTGCAAAAGCACGAGTCATAGGATACGACAATTGTTCAAAACAGTATCGCCAAAAATTATTGTCGATGGGATTAACCCGCGGGGCAATGTTGCATGTTGTTAGAAAAGCGCCATTGGGCGATCCAATTCAGATTTCAGTTAGAGGTTTTGCTTTAAGTCTTCGTCAGCATGAGGCTAGAGCATTAAAAGTAGAGCAAATTAATGATTGATCATAAGGTAGTGTTGGTAGGTAATCCCAACTGCGGCAAAACAGCATTGATAAATGCTTTAACGGGATCACGGTTAAGAGTAGGTAATTGGCCTGGAGTTACCGTAGAAAAAAAAAGTGGCTTTTTTTTATTACAAAATAAAAAGGTTGAAGTTGTAGATTTGCCTGGCACTTATTCACTTGTTGCTAATAATGGTAAAACATCTATAGATGAAATTATTGCTGTTAATTACATCAATGAGCATCCCCAAGATATTATTATTAATGTGATTGATGCCTTAAATTTAGAACGTAATTTGTTTCTTACCACACAATTAATTGACTTAGAACGTCCCATGATTGTAGCGCTCAATATGATGGATTTGGCTGAACGTGAGAGAATTAAAATAAATGTAAATAAATTATCAAGTAAACTGGGTTGTCCGGTTATACCAATTGTTTCAGTAAAAAATAAAGGTATCGATTTATTAAAACAGTGTATAGTGAATCAGCAGCAAAAAATCCCCCTTACGCTTTCATATCCGCAAGAAATTACACAAGCCATTAATTCGATTCAAAAAATTAGCCAACTTAACAAAGCATTAGCGCTTCGTCTACTCGAAGGTGATTTACATGTATTTAACTCTAGTGATCTGCAATTACAAGAAAATATAGAAAAGATTCAAGAAGATATTTCCAAGACTATCGAAGAGACTGATATCTTAATTGCTGATAGCAGATATGATTTTGCTCATTCTGTTCGGTTAGCCGTGATAGAACAAGAGAGTCAGAGCAAAACAAATTTAACTGAAAAAATTGATCGTATCGTGTTAAATCGATTTTTAGGGATACCTATTTTTCTGGTTATAATGTATTTAATGTTTTTATTTGCAATTAATATTGGAGGCGCATTCCAAGATTTTTTTGATATAGGTACTGATACTATTTTTGTGCAAGGTTTTGCGCATTTATTACAAAGTTTAAATATGCCAAATTGGATTATTGCTTTATTAGCGAGTGGTGCAGGTAAAGGAATTAATACAACCGTCACATTTATTCCTGTTATTGGTGGTATGTTTTTATTTTTAGCATTTCTTGAGGATTCAGGTTACATGGCTCGTGCTGCGTTTGTTATGGATAGGTTTATGCGAGCTTTAGGTTTACCGGGTAAATCATTTGTACCAATGATAGTTGGGTTTGGTTGTAACGTTCCTGCAATTATGGCAGCAAGAACCTTAGATTCCAGACGCGATAGAATTTTAACTATCATGATGAGTCCATTCATGTCTTGTGGAGCTCGCTTAGCAATTTTTGCAGTATTCACTGCCGCATTTTTTCCGCGAGGAGGACAAAATGTTGTTTTTGCATTATATATAATTGGAATTCTAACAGCTGTTATTACTGGATTATTATTAAGAAAAACAATTTTACAAGGTGAACCCTCACCTTTTATTATGGAATTACCGCCCTATCACATACCCACTTTACGCGCTATTTGGCAACAAACGTGGGCGCGGTTAAAACGCTTTTTATTTAAAGCGGGTAAGTTTATTATTCCTATTTGTATATTAATTGGTGCACTGAATTCGTTAACAATAACAGGTGGACTTGTTGGCGATAATGGTTCTGGACAAACATTATTGTCATGGCTTGGTCGTGAATTAACACCGCTATTTTCACCTTTTGGTTTGCATCAAGATAACTGGCCAGCGACAGTTGGATTATTAACCGGAACTTTAGCGAAAGAAGTTGTAGTTGCGACCTTAAATACTTTATATACCCAAGTGGGTCACTTCACAACAACTGTTTCACATTTTAATTTTTGGTCAGGACTACATGCTGCAGTGATGTCAGTGCCACATAATTTGGCAGCTCTACCGCATGCTTTAGGAAATCCTGTACTCGCAAGTGCTCCCGATCACAGTGTTAACCATGGTGTATATGGTTTAATGTATCAACGATTTAACGGCCAAGCTGCAGCATTTTCTTATTTACTGTTTGTCTTATTATATATTCCATGTGTTTCAACAACAGCTGTAATGATCCGTGAACTCGATAAAAAATGGGCGACCTTTTCAGTTCTATGGTCTGTAGGATTAGCTTATGGCGTGGCAGTGATATTTTATCAAGTAGCAACATTATCACATCATCCTTATTCTTCTATTGCTTGGATTTCAGGGATATGTGTTTTATTTCTTGGTACGATTACTGCCATGCGTTTTTATGCTAATCACACGGTTTCCTCTTCACAAATGATGGAGCAACCTGTATGATTTTAGCAGAATTAAAACAATATATTTCACAAAAAAAATCAGTTAATCTAATGCAGTTAATTAAACATTTTAACTGTGATGAACATGTTATTAGAGATATGCTAAATCTCTGGATTAACAAAGGTATGATTAAAAAATCAAATAACCCTCCTGGTTGTGGATCTAAGTGTAGTAAATGTCTTCCGCTTATGGTTGAATTCTATCATTGGTGTGATAAATAAAGTTTACCAATTTGATAATTCTATAAGGTATCTTGTATGAATTCTTCCCCAAAAACTTTAACTATTGTTGCTTTATTTTTAGTTTTATTTATTGATGGATTGGGCCAAGGTATTTTATTTCCAATATTAGCCGATGCCTTAATTAATAAGAGCACAGCAGTGCTTGCGGTAAATGCAACTTTAGAAACTCGTGAATTTTTATATGGATTATTAATCGGAGTATTTTTCTTTTGCTGGTTTTTAGGGGCTGCCGTTTTAGGTGATTTATCGGATTCTATTGGACGTAAAAAATCATTACTTATTTGTTTAATTGGTGCTGCAATTGCCTATTTTATTTCTGCGATTGCTTTTGTTTTAAATAGCGTTTTAATACTTTTGATTGGAAGAATAATAGCTGGATTAACAGCTGGTAGTCAGCCAATTGCACAGGCTGCAATTACTGAACTAAGTGATTCTAAAAAATTAGCACGTAATTTAGGTTTGGTTTTATTAGCAGTATCATCTGGAATTGCCTTAGGACCAGTGATTAGTAGTGTATTAGATGATTCAAATTTAATTTCCTGGTTTAACTTTACTACACCTATGTATTTTGCTTGTATTCTATCTGTGTTAAATATTATTTTATTGATATGCTTTTTTACTGAAACGACAACCGTCTTTCGACAAACTAAAATCAAACTCTCACATGCTATTTCAATTTTCATATCAGCATTTAAAGATCCATCCGTCAGACATCTAGCTTGTGCTTTTTTCTTTTTACAAATGGGATTTAATTTATATTATACTTATTCTTCAGTCTATCTTACCACTGTGTTTGATGCGTCAGGATTTCAAATAGGCTTGTTTATGGGGGTTCTGGGTGTAGGTTTAGGGATAGGGTTTATTTTTATTACGCGTTTAGTTGAAACATTTTCACCGAAAAATATTGTTTTGATTGGTTACGCTATATTAATTGTTAATTTCATTTTAATTCTTTTTACTCATCAGCTATGGTTACTTTATGTTTATGTGGTTATATCCGCAATGGGTTTCGCTGTAGGATATACTTTTATTTTAACTTTATTTTCCTGGGCGGCAAGTGAAGATAAACAAGGTTGGGTAATGGGTATTACTGCTGCGTTACTTGCTTTTGGCGCTGGCCTCGTAAATTTATGTATTGGAATTATGACTCAAGCTGGCGCTATTGCGCCTTTTTATATCGATATTGGCATAACATTAATCGGCATTCTTATAATTCTGTTTTATCAACCTAAGGATAAAGTATATGATTAATTTTTATTTAGATATTTTTTAATGTTAGTAATAATATCTATTGTTGCTGACTCATGAGTATCTACTTTAATATCATAATCACAAAATTGATGAACAATTGGAAATAATCCACGTGCGCGACCTAAGACTCTATCACCCCTGGATTTTTCCCTTTGCTCTAAAATTTCTAATGGGCAATATACTCCGACTTTTAAAATATTTAAATTTCCAAGATAAAACTGAAAATCATCATACATTTTTTGATCATGGAAGACATGATCAAATATTACTTTATTTCCTTCACGAACCAAGGTTGCAACAACAGCTGGCATGCTTTTTATAATTTTTTGAAAAACAGGTCCAAATATTGCTTCAATGGTTAAAGGTTCATTTTCTTTTTGTACCTCTATCATTTCTACACCTTGTTGGATAAAATGATTTTTCTTACTTTGAAAAGCACTGTCTGAATCGCCGTAATATCTTTTAGGTGACATAAAAACTAAATCGTCAAAACCAAAATGGAGATAAGGTTCAGAAAGACTATCTTGCAAAGTTTTACATAAAGTCGATTTACCTGAACTCGAGCAGCCATTAACCAAGATTACATCAGGCCAATAATGATTTGAGTTCATCGTGATATTCCTCATAAATTACAAGTTATGTTTTAACTATTTTCCCAAAGCAAGTTTCTGCGAGTGATTAATAATACGTAGTATTTGATTATACATTTGTTAATTAATAAATAAGTGCAATATAAATTTTATTTTGAAGTGAAGCGTAAAATTATCGCTAGGAAAAGTTGCTGTTAAAAAAATTTTCATTTGCTCTCCAAATAACTGGATTTTACGAAATAAGGATTATATACTAATTTGGTGTGTGTATTTCGTATTTATTTAAGGCTTAAAATCATTTTTCTCGCGAAAAATCACAGTCTTGCAATTGCACACTGTTCACGAAATCATTATACTCGCAACAATTTGGCTGTTCTTGTGACGGCCGGCTATGATAGTGCGCAAAATATATTTGGTAACAGTGATAAAAGGAAGAAAGTTTGGCGATTGCTAACCCAACACGTTATAAAAAATTTGCAATACAGTTATTTGTTATACAATTGTTAGTTGTGATTGCTGCGTTATTGTTAGGTAGTGTTCTTTCACCAGAAAACGCCTTCTCTATTTTCTGTGGTGGCTTGATTTATATTATACCAAACGGTTTGTTTGTTTCAGTCTATTTTAAGCCTAAAGGCGCAAGCGCGGTTAATTCTATGGCTAAAGCATTTTATCGAGCTGAGTTCATTAAGTATTTTGTAACGGTATTATTATTGATAACTTTTATTTCTCTTTTTCCAATCAATATTAAAGTTACGATTATCAGTTTTATCTTGTTTCAACCAATTGCTTGGATAGCACCATTATTTATAGCTAATCGCAAAAGGAGGTTTGCATGAGTTTAACTCCCCCAGCTACCTCAGCAGAATATATTCGACACCATATGCATAATTTGCAATTAAACTTACACACTATGCGTTTAGGTGATGGTGGATTTTGGACTATTAATATCGATACTATGGTTTTTTCATGGATTCTTGGTATTTTATTTTTATGGTTGTTTTACAGAACGGGTAAAAAGGCAACTAGCGGTGTGCCTGGGAAATGGCAAAATTTTTTAGAATATATATATGATTTTGCCGATAAATTAACAAAAGAATGTTTCCATGGTAGCTCAAAACTTATTGCACCGATGGCATTAACCGTTTTTGTTTGGGTCTTTTTGATGAATTGCATGGATTTAGTTCCCGTCGATTTAATTCCCTGGGGCTTATTTCATCTTGATGTGCCTTATAGCCGTGTTGTTCCTACCACTGATCCTGGTTTAACTTTCGCAATGTCACTAACGGTATTTTTTATGGTGATATTTTATAGTTTTAAAATTAAAGGTGTTGGTGGTTTTACGAAAGAAATTTTAACTAAACCGTTTGGTGTTTGGTTAGCACCAGTTAATGTTGTTTTTAGAATAGTTGAGGAATTTGCCAAAGTTTTATCATTATCCTTACGGTTATTTGGTAATATTTTTGCTGGAGAGTTGATTTTTATTTTGATCGCATTATTACCTTGGTATACCCAACAAGTACCGGGTCTAATCTGGTCAATTTTTCATATTCTCGTAATATGGATTCAAGCATATGTGTTTACTGTGTTAACTGTTGTTTATCTCAGTATGGCCCATGAAGCACATTAATTTTTATTTTAATAATATTATTTAGGAGGGGTTGATGGAATTGGTAACTTTAATTGCTCATATCCAAGGTTTAACCGTTTTGGGTGTGACGCTAATTTTAGGTATGGGGGCGCTTGGAACCGCAATTGGTTTCGGTATTTTAGGTGGCAAATTTTTGGAGGGCGCTGCGCGCCAACCTGAAATGGCATCAATGTTACAAGGACGTATGTTCTTAGTTGCTGGTTTAGTTGACGCAGTAACTTTTATTGGCATTGGTATCAGTGCTTGGTTTATTTTTGCTAATCCTTTTGTTAGTGCCGTTGTTGAATTGGCCAAACAAGGTAGCAAATTAGTTCATTAATACTTAACAGAAGAGGCTGCATATAGATGAATATTAATGCAACTCTATTTGGCCAGCTTATAACGTTCGCCATATTTATATGGATTACTTATAAGTTTATTTGGCCATTATTTCAAAAAATGCTCGATGAGCGTCAAAACAAAATCGCAAGTGACATTGCAGATGCTGAACAGCGTGTCCGTGATTCTGAAGCGATGCAGCATCAAGCAGATAAAGAGTTACGCGAAGCTAAAATCAAAGCTGCAGAAATTCTTGATGAAGCGAATAAACGAGCAGGACTTCTAATTGAAGAAGCTCGTGAAAAAGCTCGTGATGAAGGTGAGCGATTAATTAATATTGCTCGTGGTGAAATCGATCAAGAAAAAGAAGCTGCTAAAACTGAATTACGTTCAGATCTTGCACGTTTAGTAATTGCAGGCACAGAGAAAATTCTCGCCCAAAAATTAGATAATGCGCAAAATGATGAATTAATAAATAAGTTGATAACTGAGATTTAATAATGGCAGATACAATTACATTAGCTAGACCATATGCAAAAGCGGCATTTGAATATGCAGTTTCACACAATGATTTAACAACATGGCATACTGGTTTAAATGCGTTAGTTATTGCATATCAAAATGATCTAATGCAACATGTAATTGATAATCCAAAAGTGTCAGCGTCTATAATCAATCAAATTTTATCTGATGCAACTAAATCTTATTTAAATCAACATATAAAAAATTTCTTGCAAATAATCCTCGACTATCATCGTCTTTCATTGTTGCCGGAAATTTTTAATCTATTTACGCAGTATGTTGCAGAACGTGAAAAGACAGTAGATGTGACAGTCACTTCTGCTTTCCCTTTAAGCGAAGTGATGCAAGCAAAATTAACACAAGCTTTAGAAAGACATCTCAAACTTGGCGTTTTTCTACAATGTCATGTCGATAACAGTTTAATCGGTGGTGCGATTATTCGTGCTGGTGATTTTGTTATTGATGGCTCGGTTTCTACACAATTAAGCAGATTAAGTGAAAATTTAATCTCATAGTAAACAAAGGTACTCATGATGGAACTAAATCCGGCAGAAATTAGCGAAATTATTAAAGAGAGAATTGAAAAATTTGATATCTCTTCTGAAATGAGTAATGAAGGCACCATTGTTAGTCTTAAGGATGGTATCGTTCGTATCCATGGTTTGAACGAAGTTATGCAAGGTGAAATGATTGCATTTCCTAACGGAGAATACGGTCTTGCATTAAATCTGGAACGTGATTCTGTTGGTGCGGTGGTATTGGGTCCTTATGAAGATTTATCTGAAGGTGATACAGTTCGTTGTACTGGCCGTATTTTAGAAGTCCCTGTTGGTGAAGAATTATTAGGTCGTGTTGTTGATCCGCTAGGAAATGTTATTGATGGTCGTGGGCCTTGTGAAGCAAAATCATTTTCTCCTATCGAAAAAGTAGCGCCTGGTGTTATTTCTAGACAATCAGTTTATCAACCTTTGCAAACAGGTCTAAAAGCGATTGACTCTATGGTACCTATTGGGCGTGGTCAACGTGAATTAATTATTGGTGATAGACAAACAGGTAAAACTGCTGTTGCTATCGATACCATTATCAATCAACGTGATACTGGAGTGAAATGTATTTATGTAGCTATCGGTCAAAAACAATCTTCGATTGCCGCTGTGGTGAGAAAATTAGAAGAATATGACGCGTTAAATCACACAATTATTGTTGCTGCTAGCGCATCAGAATCTGCCGCATTACAATTTATTGCACCTTATTCTGGCTGTGCGATGGGTGAATATTTCCGTGATCGTGGCCAAGACGCATTAATTATTTATGATGATTTAACGAAGCAAGCTTGGGCATATCGTCAAATTTCGCTATTACTTCGTCGTCCACCTGGACGTGAAGCTTATCCTGGTGATGTTTTCTATTTACATTCTCGATTACTTGAACGAGCAGCTTGCATCAATGCTGAATATGTTGAGCGAATTACAAACGGTGAAGTAAAAGGTAAAACAGGATCATTAACAGCATTACCAGTTATTGAAACTCAAGCTGGTGACGTATCAGCATTCGTTCCAACAAATGTGATCTCGATTACTGATGGTCAGATTTATCTTGAGTCTGATTTATTTAACTCAGGGATTAGACCTGCTATTAATGCAGGACTTTCGGTTTCCCGTGTTGGTGGTGCAGCTCAAACTAAAATTATGAAGAAATTGGTTGGTAGTGTTCGTATTTCACTTGCGCAATATCGTGAACTTGAAGCATTCTCACAATTTGCTTCTGACTTAGATGATATTACACGTAAACAATTAGACCGTGGAAAACGTTTTGTCGAAATGATGAAACAAAAACAATATTTACCGTTATCCGTAGCATTAATGGTGATTTCTTTATTTGCCGTTGAAAAAGGTTTCTTAGATGATGTCGCTGTCGAAAAAATAGCCTCATTCGAACAAGAATTACATGCTTTTGTGAAATCGAAATACAAAGAATTGGTTGATGAAATCAATACTAAAGGTGAATATAACGAGTCAATCGAAAAGCAATTAAAAGTAGCGATTGAAGATTTTAAACAAACTCAAACATGGTAAGCGACTATGCCAAGCTCTAAAGAAATTCGCACACAAATAGGTAGTATTAAAAAAACGCAAAAAATTACGCGTGCCATGGAAATGGTTTCTGCCTCGAAAGTGCGTCGTGCTCAAGATCGCATGGCATTAACTAGACCTTATGCTAAACAAATATTAGAAGTCATAAGTCATCTAGGAGAAGCTCACCCTGAATATACACCTAAATATTTAGATGTTAGAGATCCTAAACGCATCGGTTACATAATCATTAGCACTGATAGAGGATTATGCGGCGCGTTAAATCATGGCTTGTTTCGTAAAATTATACTCGATATGAAAAAGTGGCATGATAAAAATATTGAAATTGATATTTGCGCAGTGGGGACTAAAGGTGCTCATTTCTTTAAAAGACTGGGTGCTAACATGGTGGCAAACGCAGGTCATTTAGGTGATAAACCTAGCGTTAAAGATATTATTGGTGTGGTCAAGGTGATGTTAGATCGTTACCAAAATCATGAGATTGATGCCCTATATATAGGCTATAACGATTTTGTTAACACCATGCAACAAAATGCAACAATCGAACAGTTATTACCTATTGTGCCGAGTGAAGATAAATTATCGCAACATCATTGGGATTACATTTACGAACCCGATGCCAAACAATTAATTGATTTTTTGTTACAGCGGTATATTGAATCACAAGTGTATCAAGCAATGGTTGAAAATATTGCTTCGGAACATGCGGCAAGAATGGTTGCGATGAAAAATGCAACTGAGAATGCTGGCGATTTAATTGCAAATTTACAATTAGCTTATAACAAAGCAAGACAGGCTTCTATTACCAAAGAATTAGCTGAAATCGTAGCTGGTGCGGAAGCAGTTTAGATAAATTATTTGATATAGTGAGAGAGCTCATGAGTACAGGTGAAGTAGTACAGATTATTGGTGCAGTGGTTGACGTTGAATTCGAGCGTGAAAATGTTCCTAAAATTTATGATGCATTAAAAATCCAGGAAAATGGTTTAGTGCTTGAAGTCCAACAACAAATCGGAGACGGAGTTGTTCGCACAATCGCGATGGGTACTACTGATGGATTGAATCGTGGCATGAAAGTAGCTGATACTGGAAAACCAATTAGTGTTCCTGTTGGCACCAAAACATTAGGCCGTATTATGGATGTCTTGGGTAATCCCATTGACGAAAGTGGTCCTATTGAAACAAATGAATATTTACCCATTCATCGTGCTGCGCCAACTTATGCCGAGCAAGCTGCGAGTGCAGAATTACTTGAAACAGGTATTAAAGTTATTGATTTAATTTGTCCCTTCGCGAAAGGCGGTAAAGTGGGTTTGTTTGGTGGTGCTGGTGTTGGTAAAACCGTTAATATGTTAGAGCTGATTCGTAATATTGCTATCGAACACAGCGGCTATTCAGTATTTGCTGGAGTAGGTGAACGTACTCGTGAAGGTAATGACTTTTATCACGAAATGAAAGATTCTAATGTGCTAGATAAAGTATCTCTAGTTTATGGTCAGATGAATGAGCCACCAGGTAACCGTTTACGTGTTGCATTAACTGGTTTAACGATTGCTGAACAATTTCGGGATGAAGGGCGCGATGTATTATTATTTATCGATAATATTTATCGTTACACATTAGCAGGAACTGAAGTTTCTGCGTTATTAGGTCGTATGCCGTCTGCCGTGGGATATCAGCCAACACTTGCTGCTGAAATGGGCGCGCTTCAAGAACGAATTACCTCAACTAAAACCGGTTCTATTACTTCTGTGCAAGCAGTTTATGTGCCTGCTGATGACTTAACTGATCCATCACCTGCTACAACATTTGCTCACTTAGATGCAACCGTTGTGTTATCAAGACAAATCGCTGAGTTAGGAATTTATCCCGCGATTGATCCGCTTGATTCAACTTCTCGTCAACTTGATCCATTAGTTGTTGGTCAAGAGCATTATGATGTTGCACGTAATGTCCAAGGTATCTTACAACGCTACAAAGAGTTAAAAGATATTATTGCTATTTTAGGGATGGATGAATTATCTGAAGAAGATAAACTCGTTGTTATGCGTGCTCGTAAAATTCAAAAATTCTTATCGCAACCATTCTTCGTTGCAGAAACATTTACTGGCCAACAAGGAAAATATGTGCCATTAAAAGAAACGATTCATGGATTTAAAGCTATAATTGATGGTGAATTTGATAATATTCCAGAGCAAGCTTTTTATATGGTTGGTACGATTGAAGAAGTTCACGAAAAAGCAAAAGCTTTATAATATTGAGTGATAAATATGAGTAAATTGTTCGAGTTACATGTGGTGAGTGCTGAAGAATCCATTTTTCATGGACAAGTGCGAGCAGTATTTGTAACAGGAAGCCAAGGTGAATTAGGAATTTATCCGGGGCACACACCCTTAATTACTACTATCAAACCTGGCCAAGTTAGAACATTAAAAGAAAGTGGGGAAGAAGAAGTTTTTTATGTTTCAGGTGGATTACTTGAAGTACAACCTCAAGTGATTAATGTTCTAGCCGATACTGCCATGCGTGCAAATGATATTGATGAAGCAGCGGCAATGGAAGCAAAAAGCCGAGCCGAGCGTGATTTAGCTGATAATAAATCTGCGATTGATCACTCCAAAGCAGCAGCAAACTTAGCCCAGGCGATTGCTCAACTTAGAGCAATACGGCGTATCAAACGAAAATAAAACTAAAGGAATAGTAAAATGGGATTAAATATCGTAATTTTAGCGGCCGGAGAAGGTTCGCGAATGAATTCTTCCTCGCCAAAAGTTTTACATTTGTTAGCAGGTGTTTATCTTTTAGAACATGTTATTAATACCGCTAAATCTTTAAATCCTGATGCCATTCATATTGTTTATGGATACGGTGGTGAAGAAGTTCGAGAAAAAATGGGACACTTAGATGTCAGTTGGGTTCTTCAAGAAAAACAACTTGGAACCGGTCATGCTGTTAATCAAGCTCTACCAAATATTAATAAAAAAGATCGCGTTTTAGTTTTATATGGTGATGTTCCTTTAATTTCATTGCACACTTTATCTAATTTATTACAAGCGACACCCAAAGGTGGTGTTGGAATTGTGGGTGCTGAGTTTAATGATCCAACAGGATTAGGCCGTATTATTCGTGATGATAGTGGAAATATTACAGGCATCGTTGAACATCGTGATGCAAATGAAAAAGAACTACAAATAAACGAAGTTTATACAGGAATCATGACTGCACCAGCAGAAAGATTACTTGAGTGGTTACCAGAATTAAATAACCACAATGCGCAAGGAGAATATTATTTAACAGATGTTATTCAACTTGCTGTCAAAGCAAAGCGTCCTGTTATTGCAGTGTTAGCACCCTGCTCACGTGAAGTTGAAGGTGTAAATGATCGGTTTCAATTAGCCGATCTTGAACGTTATTATCAACGTCAAATGGCTTATAAAGTAATGAAAGCAGGCGCGAATCTAAAAGATCCGAATCGCTTTGATGTGAGAGGAAATTTAGAAGTCGCTAGTGATGTTGAAATTGACGTCAATGTTGTCATTGAAGGTGATGTTGTTATTGGCAAAAATTCTTATATTGGACCAAATACTTTATTGCGTAATGTGCGAATTGGTGAAAATGTTTATATCGATGCAATGTGTGTGATTGAAGATGCCATCATTGAAAATCAATGTCGTGTTGGACCTTTTGCCCGGATACGCCCAGGCACTCATCTACATGAGTCTTCTAAAATTGGAAATTTTGTTGAAGTAAAAAATTCTGAAGTCGGAGTTGGTTCTAAAATAAATCATCTTAGTTATGTGGGTGATACTAACGTAGGCGTCAATGTGAATATTGGCGCGGGAACGATCACCTGCAATTATGACGGCGTTAAAAAAAGTCGAACGGTGATTGGTGATAATGCATTCATTGGATCTAATACTCAACTTATTGCCCCAGTTAGAATTGGCGAAGGCGCAACAATTGGTGCGGGTGCGACAATTTCGAAAGACGCACCTGCATATAAACTAACAATTAATCCAGTTACGCAACAAGTTATTGAAGAATGGGTGCGACCATCACTCCAGGTCGAAATAACTGAGGAATCGTAAAATGTGTGGAATTGTGGGAGCTGTGGCCAAACGTGATGTGGCAGATATTCTAATTGAAGGATTAAAGCGCTTAGAATACCGAGGTTATGATTCAGCAGGCATTGCCATTTTACAAAATAAAAAGTTACAACGCGCGCGAGCAGTTGGCAAAGTAAAACAATTAGAAGAACAGCTTAAAAAAAATCCCTTAGCTGGGCATATTGGAATATCTCATACTCGTTGGGCTACACATGGTGTTCCCTCTGAGAATAATGCGCATCCTCACATGTCTGAAGAATCTATCGCAGTAGTTCATAATGGTATTATTGAAAATTTCGAAGACTTAAGAGAACAATTAAATAAAAATGGTTATAACTTTAGTTCTGAAACTGATTCAGAAGTCGTCGCACACATGTATCATCAAGCCTTTACGCAAAGCAATAATGCAATCCAAGCGGCTTTCACTATAGCAGAAAGTTTACGAGGTGCGTTTGCATTAGGGATTATTAATGCTAGTGATCCTAATCATATTATTGCTATTCGCCGAGGTAGTCCCTTAGTTATTGGTATTGGTATAGGGGAGCATTTTTTAGCGTCAGATCATTTAGCATTGTTACCGGTTACACAACGTTTTATCTATTTAGAAGAAGGCGATATTGCTGATATCACAATTGATCAAGTAACAATTTATAATGCTAAGGCTGAAAAAACGAATAGGCCTATTATTGAATCAAATTTAATTCATAGTGATATTGATCGTGGTAAATATCGTCATTTCATGGAAAAAGAAATTTTTGCTCAACCACAAGCTGTAAGTTCTACACTAGAAGGTAGAATGAGTGATAGCCAAGTTTTCACACAAGCTTTTGGTGAACAAGCTGAAACAATATTTAATACAATCCAACGTGTGCAAATTGTTGCATGCGGCACGAGCTATCATGCTGGAATGGTGGCAAGATACTGGTTAGAGAGCTTGGCAAAAATTCCCTGCCAAGTGGAAATTGCCAGTGAGTTTCGTTACCGTGAAACGATTACTGAGCCAAATACTTTATTTGTTACCATTTCTCAATCAGGTGAAACAGCCGATACACTTGCAGCCTTACGCGAAGCAAAAAGATTAGGTTATAAAGCGTCACTCGCTATTTGCAATGTTCCAGAAAGCTCATTAGTCAGAGAATCTGATTTAGTCTTTATGACAAGAGCTGGAACAGAAATAGGTGTTGCTTCAACAAAGGCGTTTACTACACAATTAACAGCTTTATTGTTATTAACTATTGTCTTAGGCCGTGGTAAAGGTATTTCCCCTGCTTTAGAAAAAGAGTTAATCAAAGAATTAAATAATTTACCTTCGGCTATTAATAAAACACTTAAATTAAATAAAGAAATTGAAAATTTAGCCAAACACTATGTTGATAAACATCATGCTTTATTTTTGGGGCGAGGTGTGCAATACCCTATTGCTCTTGAAGGTGCTTTAAAATTAAAAGAAATTTCGTATATTCATGCTGAAGCCTATCCTGCGGGTGAATTAAAACATGGCCCACTTGCTTTAGTTGATGATGACATGCCTGTTATCACGGTTGCACCTAATGATCAATTGCTTGAAAAACTTAAATCAAATTTACAAGAAGTGAGAGCTCGAGGTGGAAAGTTATATGTTTTTGCTGATAGCGCTGCAAGATTAACTAATGGTGAAGGTACGATTATATTAGAAATGCCTTCTGTAGGAAATGCTATAGCGCCAATAGTTTATACTGTTCCACTACAACTATTGTCTTACCACGTAGCTGTAATGAAAGGTACCGATGTTGATCAACCTAGAAATTTAGCAAAATCAGTAACTGTAGAGTAATTTAATATATAAAAGGACGTTAACATGAAAGGATTTCTTGTTATTGGATTATTATTAATTTTCTCTTATTCTATTGCTGAATTTGACGCTTATCGGATCCCTATCACGCGTAACAATGAAACAAAAACCAGACTAACATTTAATAGTTGGGCAGGAGAATATCCTTATCCTGTAATTAATGTAAATTCTCATATTAAAGATGGCTATACTGAAATTTTTGGTTATCCTTCACTTCGTCAGTTAGATAAAAAACAATCCTGTTTTATCAAAAATGGATTATATAATCCCTGGTCTAAAACAAAAAACTCGGTGATAAACTATTATTCATTAGTTCCAGTTCTTGATTATCAAGTTGAAAAAACAGTCACCATCGATGATCAGAAATTACACCCTAACACTAAAATCACGAATGTTTTTTATTTAAGTGAAGGTTATTGTGATGGATCAGTAAAATTGATAGATAATAAAATAAAACATTTAACATTCATGTGTGATGATGTAGATAATGCTTCGTTTAAAAGATTGAATGCTGAAGATGATTTTTATGAACAATGGTTATATGTTAACTGTAAAAATGGACATAAAGTTTTTATTCGTGATAAGACTTTGTTGAAAGTTAAAGGGGTAACTAAGGGTGATTTTAATGGCTATGGCGAAGTGACGGCCAAATCGCCTCAATAAGTTTTTTAGTGCAGTATCTATTTCTAGCACTGCACTAACCTTCTAGATCAAATTAAGATTTAGATTTTTTTTTAGCTGCTTTTTTGCATTCTTTGCTTTTACTGTTTTTAGTACATTTTTTGCTGTCTTTGCTTTTCTTTTCATGTTTAGCTGCTAACGTTGTGTGGTGTCTTGCTTTCATATGATGCTTTGTTGAGCTATTTGCGTGACTTGCCATGCCGTTAATTGTTAACATTCCACTGAATAAAAAAACCAAAATCATTAGTGACTTTTTCATAAAATACCTCATAAACTAGTTTTAAATAAGGCTATTCAAATATAACATTTAGAATAGTGTGTTGTAAGTTAAGTCATTAGACCTCTATAAGAACGATATCCCCAATAGTGTCGAAAGCTCCTATAAAGTAATAATGAGTACCATTGGGTAGGAATGGCTGATTAAATATACTCCTTTTTTTACAATTGTAAATATTTATTAAGGGAAGCAATAAAATACTAATGACTTAAATTTTTATCTGCTAATGCAATAGTGTTAATCGTTTGGTTTGATAATGCAAAGGCCGAACCTAAAATAGCTAACATGCAAGTAATGGTAATAACTAGGCTTAAACCTAAAATGCCTTCATTAAAAATACCCGTTATTGCCGAAACTAAAGCCCCAGTTACACCTTGGCAAAACCCTATAATTCCAGTGGTAAAACCCGCAATACTTAGAAAAGGCGTAATCGCACTGTTAATTTGTAATGGCTGAATAATCCCATTAGAAAAAAAGATAGTCGCTATAATTAAAGTAATAGTTAATGGATGAAAGTGATAATGATACATTAAACCGATCATCAATAAACATATCGCAATGAATATCAAGGCATAACTAAAGCTAATGGTTTTTGAGATAGATAAATTCTGAGTATATTTCACAATAACAAGGGCACCAATAAAGGAGCCGATTGCAGGAATTATAAAATAAAAGCCAAAATCTAAAGGGTTAATCTTCATTATGTTAATTAAAATATTAGGGGAATAATTAACCCAAACAAAGACGGTTCCATACATCATGGAAACACCAACTAAATAACCTAGAAATAATTTATGACTAAAAAGGCGATGTATATTATGTTGAAATTGGCTTAAACTTAGCGGGTGTCTATCTTTTACAGAAAGTGTTTCAGGTAAAAATAGAAAAACAAGAAAAACCAACATCATACCAAAAAGAGTAATCGCTAAAAATATTGCTTGCCAATGATGATAAGTCAAAAAATAACTTCCTAAAAGAGGCGCAATCCCAGGCGATATAATATTTAACGCATTAATCATTCCCAACATTTTTGTTCGCCGGGTAAAGTCATATAAATCTGAAACTATTGTTCGACTTAATACAATACAACTACAAGAACCCAAAGACTGTATTCCACGACCCAAAATAAAAATGGAATAATTAGATGATAAATAACAAATAACAGAACCCATAATAAATATGAGCAAACCAATTATAAGAACATGACGTCTGCCAAAACGATCTGCTGCTAAGCCATAGAATAATTGACCGATAGCAAGACCTAATAAGTAAATTCCCATCGATAGATTAACTAAGCCTAAGTTTATATTAAAGGATTTAGCAATAGATGGGAAAGCGGGGAGATACATGTCGATGCAAAGGGAACTACTAATTGGCAAGATTAGTAGTAGCGAAATTATAATTATTCTATTAATTTTTTGCATAAGGGTTTCGCTTATAACTTATTATCTTCAATGCCTTAAGATTGATTTTAGCATTGTTTACTCAACAAACTATGGTTGTCACTTTTTGAGGTGGCAAATTTCATGGACTTAATTGATTAAAGAATATGATATACCTTTTGTAAAAAAGCACAATATTCTAAAAGATAGATAAAGCTATAATTTGATAAATCATATGGAATGAGAGAAATTTACCATTCTAAATTTTCAATAAATAGTCGAATATGCCCGGCCATTTTAAACTGGTGACGAATTAATTCTTTCTTACGGCCAAAAATGATTTTTTTTATATTCCTGGGCATAGCATGATAATATTTTTGTCCACCAATACATTCATAAACACTGTAATAAGGTCAAAAACATCTTCTTGAATTCTAGCCCTACTGGGTTTTCCTAAATGTAATAAATCAATAAGTTTCGCATCAAAATTTAAGCCTTTACGTTGGATAATGATATTATCTGAATGAATATCACCGTGATATTCTCCCATAAAATGAATTTGTTCAATACCCTTAGCGAGAGCATAAAATAAATGAAGCGCTTCAAAAGGTGGTATCCGGCGTTGGGGTTGTTTATTAATAAAGTCTGAAAGCACTACACCATCAACGAAATCTGATACTAAGAAATCAACCTCTTGTCCTTGATATGAAAGAACATCTTGATGATGATATTGAATTAGAATTTGGCAGTGATGTAGGGAATGTAGTTTTTTAGCATATTCGATATGTGGCGTTTTGGATCGAATGAAACGGTTTCGATAAAACAATTTAGCTGCGCGAATAATTCCAGTCGTTATTTCTTCTACTTTATAGACTTCGCCCTCATAACCGTGCCCCAAAAAGTCAACTATTCGGTAATTACGGCTTAATAAACCACCTAAAGGCAAATTGTATTTTAAATTTTCTGTCACAACAAACTAACTCCCAATATATTAAGTATAAACGCTATCTAAAAAAAATAAATATTCATTCAGATTTAACGTGAGAAATTTTTGATTATCCCATTCATAAATTGGAGAGTGATACTTTTTTTTAACGATAGTCGAAGATAAGCTGTTAAAGTTAAAAGCATTGCGACTAAAATTAAAATTGATAAGGGAAGACCAAAATTAGAATCCATCCAGCTGAGTATCGCGCTAGAGATAAAGGAAAACCCATATTGTGTAAAGCCTAGTAACGTTGAACCAACTCCAATATTTTTTGTTAATTGATTTAACCCACATCCCATGGCAATAGGTCTGGCAAAACCGATAGATAGTGTCACAAAAAAACATAGGTATAACAATAACTAAATAGTGAATGTAATTAAAGAGCAAAAATAACGGCCTCATGATTGCGCCGATTAAACCTAAGGCAATCCCAAGTTTAATGATATCGTTTAAAGATATTTTGTCAGTTAATTTATTTGCTAAAAAACTACTGATCATGTAAGCGCTAGCGTTTATTCCAATTAAGCAACCATAAACATGAATACTAAGATGGAAATCATTCATCAAGATCAAAGAAGAATCAGTTAGATAGCCATAATAGCCGGCAAAACAAAACACAGAGACGAGATTGTAGAGTAGGTAACGTTGACAAGAGAGAGCATCAAAATAATTTCGTAAAAGAGATCTTTTTTGCAAAGCACTTGTGTCTAATGAGTGATTGGTTTCATATAAAAAGAAAGTAACTATTCACCAAATTTAAGCAACAACGTAGAAACGCTGAAAAGAACAGACT
>CAYGUK010000002.1:76400-84135 GCA_964352985.1 uncultured Legionellales bacterium | reverse complement strand
GCCATTAACCATGAATATCGAAATAGATTTGGATGAGATTTTACTTTAGCAACATAATTGGGATCAAAAGCGTATTTAATATTTCCTGGCCCATGGAGCGTACCGGCACGAGGAAGAATATCGAGTACTCTAGCATTTGTATTATTACTGTCTTGTTCGTCTTCTTCCAGTTGCGCGTCATTATATTCATCAGATTTATTTCGATTATGATTATAGATCGAAATAAAAAATACGATGGTAGTTATTGTACAAGCCGTCAAACCAATAACATCACCTGTTTTATCTTCAATATCTTGTTGAAAAATTTGATTGACCACCAATTTTAATCCAAAAAAACCGCCCACGGCTTTTCCGCAATCAATAACTGCTGGGAGTAAGCTTTCATTAAAATTTTTGAGCAATGTAAACATCGATTATCACTTAATTAATTTTATGCTTGCAATATATTAACAGATTATTCGCTTCATATTGACCAGTAATTTTTGATTAAATTACTATAATAATGAATTTAACACGTGAATAATATCGTTAAATATTATGTATAGAAAAACGCATTGAAAATATACGATGATTTTTAAAATACTAATTCAGGTAAGAATTTTAAAAATTGTTAAAACTCTTATTATAAAATCACTATAATTTACCCGTAATAAAAATCAATAAAAACAGTATGCATTAATACTCCTTGACAATTTTCTATTAAATAACTTAGGTTAAATATTTATCTCACTATAATTACTAATGAAAAAACAATATAGTTAGGATATAAACAATTGGAAATGACAATGATTAATCTGCTTTTTTCTAAAAATTACTTTTAACAATGCTGTTTGACTTTAAATTAATTTATGATTTATAGTACAAACAATTTAAAAAATAATGAAGTTATTATGGCTTATTCAAATTATAGATTTAGTCTTCAAGATTCCCGACAAAAATATCAATTTAAATCACCGGATCTTCCTAGGCTAATTGATAAATTTAAACGTGACTACCAACTGCAAATTACAGCAAAAAATTTTGAGGTGCTTCGTGAATTATTCTATGCTTTAACTCAATTATCGAGGCATTACTCATTTCATAAAAATCATCATGATTCACTGCGTATTTCTCTAGAGGCGCTTGAAATTGGTCACAAAATCTTAGAACAAGTTCGCACAAATAAACTAATACGAGCTATTAAAATTGAAATTGGGAATATTCATCAAGCTCTCGCTGACGTTTATATTAAATTAAAATCCTCAAGCTCTGATAGTTCACAACAATTTCAATATGCTAAGCTAGCCTACACTCATGCCTTTGAGGCTTACCATGGCGAAAATTTTGATGAGAACTCAAAAGCACATCGCAAAATGCAATTACTAAATGCGTGTGACGCTTTTGCCCACGCGGCAATTAACAATCGTCAACTATCTCTTGGAGAAAAATTATGCAAAGAAGTAGACGAGTTAAATAAAAGTCACGATGGTAAAATAATCGATAAGCGTATTCACTTATATAATTTATTAAACCATGCTTATCTTTATTATCTCAATCGGGATTGCTTGCAATTAAGAGGTTTAAATCAATCACAATCAAGTGATCTCAATTATAAATATATTACAGAAGCCTATCAGTTCTATCTTCATTTAGTTGCATCTCCAAATCAAGAAGATCAATTTTTAGCTCATGAAAAACAAATAGCTATTGAACGTTTATTACTGGATAGTTCTATAGGCCATATGGGATTATTAATTGATTCAGGTATAACAGAAGCTAATCAATCTAAAATCTCGTTTGCTATTAATATTGGTCAATGGTTTATTAAAAACATTGACGATTCTCATTTTCAAGATCGATTAGATCATTATGCCGATTTAACAGAACATCTAGCAAAAGCTTCACTGCAAATAAATGCTTATAAAGATGCATTAAAATATTATATCCAATCTTACAAAATGAGAAGTCAAAATAGTCAATTAGAAACAAAACAAAAATCTGATTTGTTTCATATGATTTCACTTTGCCAACTTAAAGTTGGTCAACAATATGCAATAGATGGCGACATCGCAACAGCATTTAAATTTTATTCTAATGCGGTGAAATCTGCTAAGGTTCACCAAGATCTGCGTAAAATGGCCGATGCTTATGAATCGATTGCTGAACTCTACACACATCCCACTAAATATAATCCAGAAAAAGCAAAAGCTTTTATTAAATTAGCAATCAAAGCCTTAAAAGAGTATATTGCAAATAATTTTGAAAATGGTCGTGAGTTACTAGAAGGTCTTGCTCCCGCTCCTGACTATTTTACTCATTTCACACGATTGCGCAGTTTGTCTCGCAGAGCACATTTCGATATCAGAAGGGGTTCATCCCATGAGGATATTTTAAGAATAGTGAATACTCAACAAGATATTGTTACTTTTCCTGGTTGTACCCGAAAGATAATTGCAAGTAGCCATTTAGACGCATCACCTCCAGTATTACAGCCAAGTTTACCAAGACAACATTTACCAATTCAGCCTGTATCAGCAATGATACGCAGAGGTTTTCCATCTGTTAGCGTACCTCAGCTCACAGATAGGCCGTTAGCTCAAACTGCTAGACCTATGTCTAGAGCTGAAGAAGGAAGTTCTGAAACAGCGTTAGGTGTTCATTACTTACATGATAAAAAACCACATTCATCAGATACTAAACGCCATCGAACACGCTAGTTATTAAGTTCGAGCATAAAGTGAATTCAACATTTCTTATTTAATTATCACTATACGATATATTATTTTTTTGTTAGGAAATTGTGAGAAACATATTTATCATTCGACAAATTATTTCGGATTAAAAATAGTTGAAAAATCTCAAGCACTAACTTGCGAAAAGCGTTGAAAAAATAATATTTTTTAGATAACTAAATCAATAAAAAAAGAAACATCATAATCATTGAAATAATTATGATGTTTCGATATTCAGTTTAAGCCGTTTCTTTTTCGGGTTTCTTTTTCTTAGGAACGTATAGATCAGTAATCGTTCCTTCAAACATTTCAGTCGCGAGCATCACTGTTTCAGAGAGTGTGGGATGAGCGTGAACAGTTAACGCAATATCTTCAGCATCACAACCCATTTCAATTGCTAGCGCTACTTCTGCCACTAATTCACCGGCATTTACACCGACAATACCGCAACCTAAAACTTGATGGGTATTTGCATCAAATAATAATTTTGTCATGCCTTCTGGTCTATCCACACCTAATGCGCGTCCACTTGCAGCCCAGGGGAAAACACCTTTTTCGTAATTAATGTTTTTCTCTTTAGCTTCTCGTTCAGTTAAGCCAACCCATGCAACTTCAGGATCAGTGTAAGCAACAGAAGGGATCACTTTGACATCATTAAAATGTTTTAAACCAGAAATAACTTCCGCCGCGAGACGTCCCTCAGGCACAGCTTTATGTGCTAACATGGGATTTCCACAAATATCACCTATCGCATAAATATGTGACACATTAGTACGTTGTTGTTTATCGACAGCAATAAAGCCACGTTCATCGACTTTGACGCCCGCTTTATCTGCAGCTATTGAATCACCATTAGGTCGACGACCTACCGCAGATAAAATACGATCAAAACGTTGCGGTTTATCGGGTGCATTTTTACCTTCAAATGTCACATATAAACCGTCTTTTTTAGCTTCAACTTTTGTGACTTTTGTTTCAAGCATAATATTTTCATAACGTTTTGCTATCCATTGATGTAATGGTTTCACCACATCAGCATCAGCGCCCGGAATAATTTGATTCATCATTTCAACGACTGAAATTTTAGCGCCAAGCGAATGATAAACGGTTGCCATTTCTAAACCGATAATACCACCACCGAGGATCAACATATCACCTTCAGGTTTATCAAGTAATAAAGCACCGGTAGAATCAACAATACGAGGATCATCTGGTAAAAAAGGTAAATTCACTACTCGTGAACCCGCTGCAATGATGGTATTTTCAAATTCAACAATTTGTTTTTCACCTTTCTCATTCACGACTTCATATTCATGAGGAGAAATGAATTTTGCTTCGCCAGTAACAACCGTGACTTTACGTTGTTTTGCAAGCGCACTTAAACCACCAACTAATTTTTTAACGACACCATCTTTGAAACCACGTATTTTCGCTAAATCAATTTTAGGTTCACCAAAATCAACACCGTGGTTTTTCATTTCTTTCGCTTCATCAATTACTTTAGCTACATGTAATAATGCTTTTGATGGAATACAACCTACGTTTAAACAAACGCCGCCTAGCGTATTGTAGCGTTCAATTAATACCACTTTTTTGCCCAAATCTGCTGCGCGAAACGCCGCACTATAACCCCCTGGGCCACTACCTAAAACCGCTACTTCAGCTTTAATCTTTTCGCTCATCATTTATCCTCTATAATAGTAATTGACGAATATCACTTAAACATTTTGCTAATAAACTCGTAAATCTTGCTGCATCCGCACCATCAATGACACGATGATCATATGATAATGAAAATGGCATTATTAATCGTGGCACAAATTCATTATCAAGATAAACGGGTTGCATTTTAGAACGAGATACCCCCAAGATTGCAACTTCGGGCGTATTAATAATTGGCGTAAACGCCGTGCCACCAATACCACCTAAACTAGAAATGGTAAAACAACCACCTTGCATATCATTTGGCATTAGTTTTTTATCGCGTGCTTTAGTACTAATCACACCGAGTTCAGACGCTAATTCAAATAAACTTTTTTGATCGACATCGCGAACCACCGGCACCACTAAGCCATTGGGTGTATCAACCGCAACGCCAATATGAAAATATTTTTTAACAATTAAATTTTCACCATTCGCATCTAATGAACTATTAAATTTCGGTAATTTTTTTAAACATTTAACCACCGATTTCATAATGAAAACTAATGGCGTGAGTTTAGCACCATTTAATTGCGGATCAGATTTATTTGCTTGGCGAAAGTTTTCTAAATCCGTAATATCTGCTTCATCAAATTGAGTAACATGTGGCACGGTAACCCAACTACGATGGACATTTTGTCCTGTCAGTTTTTTAATTTTATTTAAAGGTTGAGTTTCAATTTCACCAAATTTTGAAAAATCGACTTTAGGACCTGGAGCAAGTTGTAAACCGCTAGCACTTGGACCTTGTTGTAATGCGGATTTAACATATTGTTGAACGTCTTCTTTTAAAATTCGATTTTTTCGTCCGCTACCTGTTACTTTATCTAAATCAACTCCAAACTCACGCGCTATTCTTCTAACACTTGGTGAAGCATGAACAAAAGATTTTGCTCCTGTATTCGTTTGTTGTTTAACTTCAGAAGTGACAGGTTTTACAGGTACTGGTGTGATATTTTTTTCAGGCTGCTTTGGTGCGTCTACAGATTTTTTTTGTGCTGGTGGTGTCGCTTCTGTTGAAGCAACTTCTACCATGCAAATCGTATCGCCTTCTGATATTTTATCACCAACTTTAATTGATAATTCTGTTACTTTGCCTGCGATAACTGCCGGAATATCCATTGATGCTTTTTCTGATTCTAATGTTATTAAAGAATCATCAACAGCGATACTATCACCAACTTTAATCATGACATCAATGACATCAACTTTTTCGGCACCACCGATATCAGGGACTTTAATCGCTTGTGTTGTTGTAGACTCAGTCACTTTTGTTTCTTGAGTATTTGATTGTTGTTTCGTTACAGGTGTTTCAGTCACTGCGCTTTCACCTGTGACTTGCAACGTTAAAATTAAACTGCCTTCTGAAACCTTATCACCGACATGAACTTTTAACTCTTGAACTTTCCCAGAATAGGGTGAAGGAATTTCCATTGAGGCTTTTTCACTTTCTAAAGTTAACAGCGAATCATCAACGGCGATTTCATCTCCAGGTGAGACAAAAACTTCGATAACATCAACATTTTCTGCACCACCAATATCAGGAATAGTAATATCTTTTACTTCCACGCAATATGTCTCCAAAAGTTAAACTGTCAAAGGATTTGGTTTGTTAGGATCAATACCCAATTTTTTTATCGCATCAGCGACTGTTTTTTGTGGGATAGCACCCTCATCTGCTAATGCTTTTAAAGCTGTAATCACAATAAATTTACAATCCACTTCAAAAAAATGTCGCAATTGTTTGCGAGTATCACTACGGCCAAAACCATCCGTGCCGAGAACATGGTAAGGATGAGGAACAAATTGGCGGACTTGATCAGCATAAAGTTTCATGTAATCAGTTGCGACAATCGTTGGCGCTTTATAATCTTGTAAACATTGCGTAATATAAGGAACTTTTGCTTTTTTCGTTGGATTTAATAAATTATGTCTTTCACAATCTAACGCATCTCGACGTAATTCATTAAAACTCGTTACACTGAAAATGTCACTAGCAACATCATAATCTTTGGCTAACACTTCACTTGCAGCAATCACTTCGCGCAATATCGTACCGGAACCTAATAAATTCACGGTGTGTTTTTTACCTTTATCCGCTGCTTTTAGTCGATAAATTCCTTTTAAGATCCCTTCTTCCACACATTCAGGCATCGCAGGATGCGCGTAATTTTCATTCATGACGGTGATGTAATAAAACACATTTTCTTGATCCACATACATGCGTTGCAAACCATGTTGAATGATAACAGCCAACTCATATGAATAAGTCGGATCGTAACTCACACAATTTGGAATAGTAGAACATAAAACATGTGAGTGACCATCTTGGTGTTGCAATCCCTCTCCCGCTAAAGTCGTACGCCCTGCTGTGCCCCCCATTAAAAAGCCACGTGCTTGCATATCACCTGCAGCCCAAGCTAAATCACCAATACGTTGAAAACCAAACATCGAGTAATAAATATAAAATGGAATCATGGGCACATCATTATTGCTATAAGATGTTGCAGCAGCAATCCAAGAACACATGCCGCCTGCTTCGTTAATCCCTTCTTCTAAAATTTGGCCTTTTATATCTTCGCGATAATACATGACCTGATCACGATCAACCGGCGTATAAAGTTGTCCGGCTTGCGAATAAATACCTAACTGACGAAACATGCCTTCCATACCAAATGTTCTACTTTCATCAGGAACAATTGGCACAATGCGTTCTTTAATTTCTTTATCTTTTAGTAACGTATTTAAAATTCGCACGAATGCCATGGTAGTTGAAATTTCTCGATCACCGGTATCTTTTAAGTGTGAATCAAATGCTTTTAATGGTGGAATTTTTAAAGGTGTCGATGTTTTGCGACGACTGGGTAAAGCACCACCTAATTTTTCTCGTTGTTGTTTTAAATATTGAATTTCAGCTGAATCATCTGCTGGGCGATAAAATGGTGCATCGGCAATTTGTTCATCAGTAATTGGAATATTAAATCTATCGCGAAATTGTTTTAAGCTTTCGATATCCATTTTTTTCTGTTGATGGGTTGTATTTAAACCTTCACCAGCAGCGCCCATACCAAAGCCTTTAATTGTTTTTGCTAAAATAACTGTGGGTTGCCCCGTGTGAGCAACGGCACTTGCAAAAGCCGCATAGACTTTTTTCGGATCGTGACCACCGCGATTTAAATACCAAATTTCATCATCTGACATGTGTTCTACCATTTTGGCTAATTCATCATATTTACCAAAAAAGTGTTCACGAACATATGCGGCATCATGCGCTGTATAAGTGTGATAATCCCGATCCACGGGTTGTTGCTGGCGAGGGGCGA
>CAYGUK010000002.1:34915-76390 GCA_964352985.1 uncultured Legionellales bacterium | reverse complement strand
CCAATAAGCCATCTTCATCACGCGCAAACAATGGATCCCAACGACTGCCCCAGATAACTTTTATAACATTCCATCCAGCGCCACGAAATACACCTTCTAATTCTTGAATAATACTGCTATTACCACGAACTGGCCCATCGAGACGTTGTAAATTACAATTAATGACAAAAATTAAATTGTCTAATTTTTCGCGAGCCGCTAAAGATATAGCACCTAATGATTCTGGTTCATCCATTTCACCATCACCACAAAAACACCACACTTTACGTTTTTCTGTATTTGTTAATTCTCGATTTTTTAAGTATTTTAAAAACCGTGCTTGATAAATAGCTTGAATAGGACCGAGCCCCATGGAAACAGTAGGAAATTGCCAAAACTCAGGCATTAACCAAGGATGAGGATAGGAAGATAAACCGTCTTTTTCGACTTCTTGGCGAAAATTGGCTAATTGCGATTCACTTAATCGTCCTTCTAAAAATGCGCGCGCATAAATGCCCGGTGAAGAATGCCCTTGCACGTAAACTAAATCGCCACCATGTTCAGCACAAGGCGCATGAAAGAAATGATTAAAGCCAATATCATAGAGTGTTGCAGCAGATGCATAAGAAGCGATATGACCGCCTAACTCTTTTGCTGTTTTTCCTGCACGTAAAACCATTGCAACGGCATTCCAACGAATCAATGCACTCACTCGTTTACCAACACCATCATCTGAGGGCATAGGGATTTCTTCTTCTGGTGGAATAGTATTGACGTACGACGTTGTAGCCTTTAATGAAAGATCGGCACCTTTGCGTTGTGCTTCACTGATTAAGCGGGCAATGATGTAATGTGCGCGCTCAACGCCTTCAAATTTAAATATTGAATTGAGGGATTCTAACCATTCACTCGTTTCAATAGGATCGATATCAGAATGCGTTGTATCTAACATAAACTCTTAACCTTAAAAAAATAAAAAGTAATTGTGACCGATTATAACAAACTTAAATCTGAGTGCTATGTTCATCTACGCTAGTTATTATTTTGCAAGCGCATTGATCGTGTATGGTTAATATCGCGACACAGCATTTTTATCCCTAAAATGATTCTTGGTCCGGGACGCTCAGTTAAATCTGCTGGAATATTATAAAGGTGATGGTATTTAACGGCATAAATAATTGGCCATTTTTCCCATGTTTGTTGCCAATTACCCAGTTCCGGACTTGCTATAATAGCATGGGGATCACGTTTGATCACGGATTCTAACGATACTTTCGCTGCCGCGATTGTAATATCACTAAAAATATTTTTACCTCCACACAAGCTTATCATCTGACTAATAATATGATTATTTCCAACAGTCATTAAAGGCTTAGACCAAATTTGAAAAAAAACGCGAACCTCGGATAAATGCTGATATTTTTGACGTAATGTTAATAATTGCTGATCAAACTTATGTTTATATTTTTGACCTACTTTTTCTTTACCGACTAATCGTCCTATTTTTTCTATATCCGAAGCAATTCCATTTAGAGTTTTTGGCGCGCTATAAAAAACGTTAAAACCGAGTTGTTGTAACTTTTTTAATTGTGTTAAGGGTGATCCGCCATGCCATGCAATAATTAAATCGGGTTGCAGTTGAATAATTTTTTCTAAATTTATATCCGCATAATTTCCAACAACTGAAATCTTTTTTGCCGCGGGTGGATAATCACTCGCACTATCTCGACCCACAATTAGGTTGCCCACACCTAAATAAAATAGTATCTCAGTGATATGAGGCGAGAGAGAAACAATTCTTGTGGCAGCATGATTTAATACAATTTTTTGTCCACTATCATCAACAACAGAATAAACAGCCAATACTTGATTTATAAATAATAAAAAAAAAATAAACCCTATTTTTCGCAAAATTAAAACAGCCAAATAGCTATTACAACTACGGCATAGATAATCATCCACATCCATAAAGTACGTGAAATAAATTCCAAGACATGCGCCCCTTCATCTGGCCCTTCTTTTGCACGCTTTGTAACAGCAAGTGCGTTTAAGCCACATTCTTTAATTAAAAGATAACTGCTATCTAGATCCCGAAAAAAATATTCCCGCCAGATAGAAAATCCACGATTAAAGTCTCCAGCTAACACAAAAACTAACGTTAAAATTCGAGCAGGGATCCAATCCAATAAGGCTTGAAACCATTGTGCTGGAGAAGCAAGTACACTTAAATCACCGTCATCTCTTTCGCCGATTTTTTTCATAATGACAGAAAATCTATATAAGACTGCACCAATCGGGCCCAAAACAATAAACCAAAATAAAACTGCAAATACACGTTGATTAGCTTGGATTAAAAATTTCTCAGACATTGCTCGTGTTGCCTTTGATTGATCAGTAGGCGCATTATCTTCAAGTAAGGCACTCACTTTATCTTTTGCTTCTTCAACATCACCACGATCATGCGCTTCTTTATATTCACCAAATTGTTTTTCTAAATCTGTTGGCCCTAAACAATAAACTAAAACAGCAATTCCAAAAATAAAATAAAATAAATTAAAAAACCAACCGCATAATATTAAACTTATCAACCAGGTCACAATTATTATGGGTATGATTGATGAAACAAATCCCATACGCTCACCCCATAAGGGAGTTTTTCCTAACCATTGATTTAATTTTTGAAGATAACAATCCACCCAAATATAGCAACGTAATGTGGGATCAAATCCACAGACCCTTGATAAAATGAGAGCAATGATAACAACGAACAATGTAAACATAATGAGTCCCTTTAAATTCCCCTAATAAATTATAGCATTAATCTATCATACTGAAAAAATAGGCAAGCACTCAACCTTGTTGCTTTAGTAAAGCTCTCAATTTTGGCCAATCAAAATTCAAACCCGGATCTGTTTTTCGACCTGGTGAAATGTCACGATGACCTACAATTCGGTTACGCGAAATGTGAGGATAAGATTGCATTAAACTATGAATGATAATCGCTAATTTCTGATATTGGATATCAGGATAAGGTACATTTTCGGAACCCTCTAATTCTATACCAATTGAAAAGTCATTACATTCGTTCCTACCTTGATAACTCGACACACCAGCATGCCAGGCTCGTTTATCGAAAGAAACAAATTGCTGTACACTACCATCTCGATAAATAACAACATGAGATGCGACTTTTAAACCAGCAAGTACCCTAAAATGCGGGTGAGCATTTATATCTAATTGATTTAGAAAAAGTTGAGCGATATATGGACCACCAAACTCACCAGGCGGCAATGCTATATTATGCACCACAACCATATCAACAGGACAGTTTTCTGGCCGTTCGTTAAAATTCGGCGAATTTAATTGTTCAACAGCAACTAATTTATGATTTATGACTTTCATTTTCTTAATTCTTCGATAATTTAAATTTAATTTGGCGAGTATATCAAATCAGAGAAATTAACCTAAAACTTTGTTCTATACTATAAACTAAGGACAAAAGCCGGAGTGGTTATGAATAAAACGCTACTAATCGTTAGCCAAGTCGATTCAACAACAGAATTACTTAAAACCTTGCTCAAAACTTACGCTGACAAAATATTTACTTCAAAAACGATTGCACAAGCAGAGGATCTTTTATCCTCTGAAGACATCCGTGTTGTTTTAAGTGTGGAAGAAGGCTTACCCACCGAAACCTTAATGGCATTTTCTGCAAAGCTTAAAACACAATCACAACTTATCACTAATATTATTTTAAGTGAATATGCTAATTTTAATGAAGTTAAATCTGCCATGCTGCAAGGTTCGGTTGACACTTTTATTGCAACGCCCTGGGATAATCATGTTTTAACAAATATCATCAAGGCTGATTTGCTTCATGTCGAATTCAAAAGAAAAAAATTACAACAAAGTATAGTTGTTACTGATGCTGAAAATAAAATTTTATCCACTAATTATTTCTTTGAAAAAATAACTGGGTATAAACAAAGTGAAGTATTAAATCAACACGTAGGTTTATTATTACATCAAGCCTGCCCAGAGGATATATTAAAACAACGCGATCAATTGATTAATGAAAATGGGCATTGGCATGGTAAATTAGAAATCGCTTTAAAAAATAAATTATTTTGTCCTATATATTTAACTGCCAATGTTATTTTTGATGACCAAAATAATATAGTAAATTATATTTATACTTTTTTTGATAATTCAGATGAAATTGCATTTCAGCAAACAGAGGATTATAAAAACTCTCACGATGAATTGACAGGTTTTCTAACTACAGAATATTTTCAACACAAGTTAACCTCGATTTGTCGGAAAATCACTAAAAAAAATCATCAATGTTCATTAGTAATTATCTGTATTGATGAATTTGGCCAATTACCTGCTAAATATGGTGATGACGCCGCAAGAGAAATTTTATCATCATTTGCAAAACGACTAGAAACGATGCTGCAAGATAATGAAGTAATTGCTAGATTAAGAGATGATCATATTGCAATTCTAGCTCCACTCATAAAACAAAAAGAAGTAGTCAATTATGTGGAAAAACTCCAACAATTATTTAAAACAGATATAAATATAGGTGAGGAACAGATCCAATTATCCGCAAGTATCGGTTTTGCAACCTATCCCAATGATGCCAATAATATTGAAGACTTTATTACAAAAACTTACGCTATATTAAATTACATAAAACAATTTGGGGTGAGCACCAACCAATTTCATGATTCACCAATTAAAAATCAAATCGATTTTATTAAACAATTACATTCTGCACTTTCAAATAATGAGTTTGTTTTACATTTTAGCCCGTTTATAGATATAACCACATCAAAAGTCAGTGGCGTATTAGGCTTGGTATATTGGAATCATCCTAACTTGGGTCTATTATCACCCATTCAGTATTTTCCATCATGTGATGATACTCATTTAGTGATTGAGCTTGAAAAATTTCTTATAAGGCAAGCATGCCAAATGGTTAGCCAATGGCGACAAGCGTTGCAACGTGATATTAATTTACATTTTGATCTTTCTATTCGTCACTTATTACCTATTCAAAAACATTTGATTCAACAGGGAATTGCTGAATTCGTGAGTTTAGTCTCGCATGAAACTGGTATGAAAACTAAAAATATGTTTCTCGAATTAAACTTTAGCGAATGGAAAGAAGATGTAGATCAATTTAAAGAAATTACTAATACATTGCATACTTTAGGCCTTAATCTTGTATTAGATGATTTTAGTGCTATGTTTGCTCCAATCGATTTAATTAAAGAATGTCATTATAATATTTTACGTTTAGATGTTTCTTTCATCGATGATCTTACCACCATAAATAATATATTGGATTTTGTTAAATCACTCGACATGACCATTATTGCTATTGAAGCGAGTAATGAAAAACAAATAGAATTTCTTCGTCACCATAATTGTGAGCGAATTCAAGGTCCATTTTATTGCAAACCTCTTACGCAAAATGCAATGTTTGAATTTATAAAAAAACACTAATCACGACGTAATTTATCTGTTACAGCAATCGGTGTAGGATAACGCAACACAACTAAATAAGATGACATAATAAATGTAATAATTGTTGTAGCTTGAATTAAATAAGAAGCCGTTTCTCCTATTAAAGCAAAGCCATTAAGTGTTGATGCTGCTAAATAAGTAATAAGCAGAGAAAATTCACTCACTTGGCCTAATCGCACCCCAACTTCCGCAGCAACATGTTTTGCTTCACCAGAACGAATCAGTAATATTTTAAACACAATAGGTTTCACAATCATGATAACAATGGCTAAAACAATTGCGGGTAAAATAACAATGGGTAAATATTTAAAGTTGAAGCTTGCGCCAATTGAAAAGAAAAACATGACTAAAAAAAAGTCTCGCAATGGTTTTAAACTTTCAGCAATATAAAGTGCCACTTTGTTTGTTGCCAAAGACACACCCGCTATAAATGCACCGATCTCTGCAGATAAATTCAATGTCACTGATAATACAGCAATACTTAAACACCAAGCGATAGAAACTAAAAATATATATTCTTGGATACGATCAAATTTTCGTATTAATTTTAATAACACATAATTTGCACCAACAAATGAAACCAGAATAAGTATAGGTAATGCAAAACAAACCAAACCAATTTCATGAAAAGACAATCCACCACTTTGTGCCGCATGTAAAAGTAATAAAACAATAATGGCAATAATATCTTGCATTAATAAGACACTAATCATAACCTCACCTGTGTGTTGATGATGTAATATTGTGGTGGGTAATAATTTTAATCCAATAATTGTCGAGGAAAACATCATTGCACTGCCAATAATAATGCTTTCCTTTAAACTAAATCCAAATGCCAAGCCAATAGCCCAACCAACGACAATAAAAACAAGTGAACTAATTAAAGTGACATGCGTCGTCTTTTGTAACATTTTAATTAAATTTTGTGGCTGTAAATGCAGCCCTAAAAGAAATAACAAGAAAATGATGCCAATATTCCCAACTTGTGATATTAACGTTGAATCAGAAAACCAACCTAAACCCCAAGGACCTAATAATCCACCTAACACTATATAGGCAACCAGTAAAGATTGTCTTGTATAAAGAACAAATGTTGCAACTATTGCAGCACCCGCAAACATAAGAAATAATGAAAATACGATGGGATCATTATGCATGTTTTGATTTTACCGTTTTTACTTTGTTAGATTGTTTTGAGTATATCAAAATTTAAACAAGGCATCTTCTGCAGTTTAACTAAAATATTCTTACAATGTAGTTATTATGTTTTACTTATAGTTGTCAGATAGCAATTATCAAAAAGCTTAGTTAGAATAGAGGCTTGACTATTCAAGGAAGGATTAGTTGATGAAAACACTTAAGTATTATCTGATAGCTCTCGTCTTTATCGTGCTAGCTTTGAATTCATGTGATCATCAACAAAATATTGCCATGAGTGGCAATGGCATTCCGCAAACTGAAACACGTCAAATCACAAATTTTACTAATCTTGAAGTTAGTGGCGCATTTAAAGTTAATATCGTTAGTCATAAAACAGAAAGTTTAAAAGTCACGGCTGACTCAAACCTTCTAAATGAAATTGTCACTGAAGTCAAAGATGGAACACTGTATATCCATAATAAAACAGGCATCTTTTTATCTCCCACTAAAGTCCCTCAAATCACGATTACCGCAAGTAAAATTGCTAAATTATCTGAATCGGGTGATAGTCAAATTAATTTATCGGGCGTAGATAATGGACAATTAAATATACACACCAGTGGTGCGAGTACGCTCGAAATTTCAGGTAAAGTTGAAGAATTGAACATTCAAACTCAAGGTGCAACAAAAATCAATAGTCAACATTTAAATGCATCTAAAGTAAATGTTAAGGTAAGCGGAATCGCAAAAGTAACTGTCTACGCAGCACAATCACTTTTGGTTAATATCGCAGGAAGTGGCGTTGTAGATTACTATGGAAAACCTAAACAAATTAATCAGCACATTTCTGGTCAAGGTCAGATACGTAATTTATCATGATTTTATTTGCAGTGGGTTAAAAATTTTATGCAAATCGTCCAAATTTAAGGATAAAAAATGCATCAACGTTCTTACTTTAAACTATTATTTAGTGTTCTTATAACGATTATGTTGGCATCATGTTCTGGACATTCTATTGATAGCGCTAAAACTAAAATTGACACGGATTTTATCCAATTAAAGTCCTATTGGAATTCCAAAAATCTAGACGCCTTTGTAAAATTTATTAATCGTGAGCATTTCCTACCAAATCCTGAAAAGCATGCAGAAGATTTACAAAAGTTGCGTATGAAATTAGGAAAAATTCGACAAGATAGTGGTTTAGTTATTACAGATAAAACGACAGACAAGCGAGCTAAATTTGTTGCAAATATGGCGATGACTTTGCAGCGTGGTGTTTTAACTATAACTTTAGCTTACAATTCAAATTTGGATATTGTCGGTTATCATTTTCAATACCAAAGTTTAAGTTAAAAATATTAAATGAAAAAAATCAATTTTGATTTTTTTTCATCCTTATTTGTATCGTATTCGACATAAATTAATTTAGTCATAACCGCTTTTAAGAAGCTACATCATTCCACGCATGTCATCCATTGATTGTTCCCAATTTTGCCCGTCAAATGGTATTCTGGTTACTGCTTTAATGGTATCTGGTTTTAGACAACGGACGTTAATAGAGTATCCATTTGGTTTACTCCTAGGAATGTAAAAGGATTTAACCCCGCAGGTTTTACAAAAATAATGTTTTGCGATCCCAGTGTTAAAAGTATACTCAGTTAAATTATCACGACCTGTTAATATATGAAAATTTACTTTTTCAACTTGTAAGTGCAAAAAACCAACCATTTTACAAATAGAACAATTACATTCATAAGCAACTATTTCATCATGATCTTCAACTTTAAAAGTTACGCGTCCACAATGACAGCCCCCAAAATGATCGACTTGCATGTTTGCACTCCAAACAAATAATTGAAGCCCGCATTATCATGAATCTATATTAAGTTGTAAAGCTAGGTTACTCGGAACGAATAATATATTGAAATGCCCCGCGGCAAGCCGCGGGAATATATAAATGTTTAATGCGAATTTTGACAAATTACTCGACAATAAAGCGATAATAGCTTATCAAAAGTGGCGCCATTTGGTGTTTTAACCATGCCATTTAATAGTCTAGAAATTGATGCTTTAGATACATTCAATACTTCAGCAATGCCCGTAACGTTATATGCTGTCTTAGAAAGCAATTCTCGTAGCATTACTTGTGCTGTAGTAAGAGAAGATTTTTCACTCGGATGTATGAGTGATAATTTTAAAATTGCTTGGTTGTCACTTTTTACGCTGCTATTTTCCCTTCGGTTCATGCTTTGCCTACCTATTTTCAATTTTATAAAAGTGAGGTGATGAGAGAGTAAAACATTACGGGGTACTCCAACAATTCACCACCTCAAACCTTACTAACAGAAATATCGTTTAAATTATGATATCTTCGCGCCGTAATACACGGATAAACTTAACGACCGGATAATATTAACACATATATTACAATCCGTCAAAGCATAATGTCCATGAGCATCGCATTTTTTTTCTCTCAGAAAAAAAAAGAATAAGTTTTAGCGAGTCTAATGTTTACTTACATAGACAAAGTGTTATAATGTCCCAACTTTAACAACATGGTGAGTACAATCATGACACTAAAACCAAACGAGCTTAGTACAATACTTAAAACATTAATGGGAAGCAGGAAATTATCTGAATCTGAACTATCTCGTCAAACAGGTATTGGTCAACCCGTAATACATAGAATGATATCTGGCGAAACAGGTAATCCGAAAATTGAAACATTGCGCCCAATCGCATCTTACTTTTCAATTTCAATCAATCAACTCATTGGTGATGAACCTTTACCTAAAGAAAGTTTATTAGGCACCATTACCAATAAAGTCAGAAGCTGGATCCAAGTACCACTATTATCTTGGGAAGAAGCAGCTTCGTGGCCCAACCTTGATGATGAGCAATTAGAACGTCGAGTACCAACTGATATAGATGTTAGTGATAATGCTTTCGCACTCATAATTAAAGACTCTACGATGTTACCCAGATTTCCTGAAGGAACACTCATTGTGATTGATCCCTCTTATCAAGCGGCTGATCGGGACTTCGCGATCGTTCATATTGAAGGTCATAAACAAGTTTCGTTCAAACAAATTCTTATCGATGGTGAAGAAACCTATCTCAAACCATTAAATGATGATTTCAAAGTTCAATTACTCGATAAAAAACACCGTTTTCTTGGCGTGATGGTACAAGCCCGTATCGACTATATTCCAAACGAATTGAAAAATCGCGATAAATAAAAGAAACTTTTCATAAAAAAAGCAGACTTAAATCTGCTTTTTTTTTAATAAAACTGCTTCACACGATTCATTAACCTTGTTCAACTTTAAGACCACCTTTTGTAGCAGCTGTAATCAGGGGACGTGACATTATCCACGGCCTTAAATTTAAAAAGATATTAAAGTAATCATGTGAAGCAGAATCTGATTTGAATAAGCTTCTGAGCTTATTCGTTAAAACAGTAAAACCACTTAATTTCTTACTATTTACCGACTGAACATTCAATATGTGTGTAGGATAAACAATGACTGGAATTTCGTCAAGACATAATCATGTAAGTTTATATACATTTAAACATGGATAATATATCTTACATAGTGTCGTATCGATGTAAAACGTTGAAATTACTTCAGACTAGCTTCCCTTTTCGCACCATCCTCTAATGAAGGCGACGGCGCACTAGCACTTACACGTCTTTGCAATTGCGCTATTTTTGAAAATTGCTCTCTAGCTACTTCAAATATATCTGGCACACTTCTCATAAAAACACTTACTACGCCTGTAGCAACAGAATTACTCGAAGCCACACTTGATCTAGTATTATGAACCATCATAGGTTCACTATCATCAGAAACATAGCTTTGTATATGTTGTTTTTTCATAATTGATCCCGGATCATAAATAAGAAAATTGGATGTAAAAATTTCATCATCGCCATCTTGTCTTTCACTTAGGCGAGGTAAATAAGTTTTTTTTCTTATTCTATTAAACTCAGAAATTGACATGTATTTTACTTGTCCACCCTGAGGATCAAAATAGGTAAGATAACTAGAATGACTATCTCTCTGATACACGCCAAGTATCAATAGAACATGTGTATTAATTCTATCTTCAATATGACGATGAAAATAAATTGGACCATATTTCTGTAACATGTCATAGATAAATTCGAACGTAAATTCAAATTCACTGAAATCCACCTCTGGTGGATTTTCATAAAATTTATTTAAATGTGTTTGGAATGGATAATAACTAAAAGGTACTTGACTAATAAAATCACGTAAAATATCGGACCTAAATTCGACATGAGGAATACCTCTATATCCAACGATAGCAAACATTAATTCAGATAGTTGAAGTAAATCATCAATATTGTTTTCATAGTAAGACATTAGAATAACCAAAGAAACATGCCAACAATTTAACGTTTGTTTCTGATCTAAGGTAAATGGAATAAACATTTCGTAACGGTCATCACTAATTTTTTTACGTGATCCATCAAACATAGCTGCCATATTTTTCTCTATTTTCTTATTGTTATTTAAAATATAAATTAATTAAATATTAATTCACTCTAATTATGAGATGAGATATTAAAAAAATATAATTAAGAAAATATGAAAATTTTTACATTATTTCTCCCCCGTAATTTTTTAAAATTATCACGAAGTCAAAATTTAAAATAATATCCTAGTTAAATATAGCAAGGAGGGATATGTCCATGACTGCTTTGTTGATACATGTTAATAAACTTTAAAGCCGTCCCTGCTCCTTCATAAGTGTTATAATATTTTTTCCAGATATAACCTAGATTGTCGATACCCGAAGGAAGAAAAGGATCAGCGCGAAAATAATATACTCTCGCTAAAGCAATTTCAAAATTAATATTGTTATTTAAATTCCATTCTAAATCCTGTGATGAATTATAATAACTCAACACTTTTTGTTGTAATTGAGGATGTTGGGGTAAATAATTTTTCATTAGATCATTTGCTGTTGGTTTTATAATTTGAAAAACATTACTTGATAATATACCACCACAAGTTTCCTGCATAGCTGTGCCAAACATTAAGTTTTCGGCCTGTTGAGAATATAACCCTATATTTTTTAAAACAGGTGAAATGTAGTAATTTCGTAGCGCATATAAGTTTTTAGGAATGATAGGAACAAAGTTTAAAATAAAAAACATTGTCACAACAAAAATAAAAATCAAACTAATTAATGTTGATTGAAATAAACTCGGCCTTGTATACATATCCGGTAGTCCATATTCTTCTTATTCAAGCGGTCAATTGTACACCAGCCATTATTAAGTTGCATCTCCTGTGCATGACTGATATAACTAACTGATTTAAATATACATTGAGGTTTAAAAATGAATGTACTCGTAATATCCCCTTATCTTTGCGACATGCTACCTAAAGCAGATCAAAGATTTATATTCCATAGTTTGCAAAAAATTTCTGATATTAACAAATTAAGTTCGGAGGTCTTAAATAGTATTGAATGTTTAGCGACTTCTTTTAGTGCTGGGGGAACAACTGATCTTTTCACACAATTACCCAATTTAAAATTAATTGCTGTCTATGGTGCTGGTTATGAAACTATAGATATTAAATACGCTGAAACGCATAAAATTAATGTGACCAACACACCAAATGAACTTACTGCAGATACAGCAGATATTGCTCTAAGTTTAATTTTATCATCGGCAAGACAAATTGCTTTTGGTGATAGATTTATTCGACAAGGTAAATGGGTCGGCCCTAATTTTCCATATGGAAAAACGTTAACAAATAAAAAACTTGGTATAGTTGGTTTAGGACGTATTGGACAAGCAATTGCAAAACGTGCAAGCGCATTTGATTTATCTATTTCTTATTTCGGTCGCAATGAAAAACCAAATACACCCTACACTTATTATAATAATTTACTAACTATGGCACATGATTGCCAATTTTTAGTTGTCTCTTGTCCTGGAGGTAAAACAACAGAAAATATAATTAATAAAGAAATATTAAATGCGTTAGGTGAAGATGGCTATTTAATCAATATTTCACGTGGTTCAACCGTTAATAAAGAAGCATTAATACATGCCCTACAAAATAAGATTATTACAGGTTGTGGTTTAGATGTTTACTGGGATGAACCGCAGGTTCCAAACGAATTACTTTCGTTAGATAATGTCACATTATTACCTCACATAGGATCAGCTACGGTAGAAACGAGACAAAATATGATGTGGCGAATGTTAGAAAATATTGAATCATATTTTAACCATAACCAATTATTGGATCCTGTATTAGATTTTACTAAGGAATAAAATTGAATACTCTACCTAATACAAAAGCATGGATAATTTGCGCGTTATTGTTTTTTGCAACAACAATAAATTATATGGATAGACAAGTATTTGGTATCCTCGCCCCTGTTCTGCAAAAAAATCTACACTGGAGTGAAGAATCCTATGGGTTTGTTGTTTCTGCTTTCAGTTTTGCTTACGCCTTTGGACAAATTGGGTTTGGCCGCTTAATTGATTTAATTGGCGTAAGGTTAGGATATAGTATTGCCGTTATTTGGTGGAGTATTGCGGCGCTACTACAAATATTTTGTGTTCAACCTATTGTCTTTGCTCTTGCTAGATTTGGATTAGGCTTAGGTCAAGGCGGAAATTTTCCAGCGGCAATTCGCACCACAGCAGAAACTTTTCAACCTCATAAACGATCATTTGCCACGGGTATTTTTAATGCGGGAAGTAATATGGGTGCGATTATGGCGGCAATTATAGTCCCCATTTTAAGTATTTATTTTGGCTGGCGTTCTGCATTTGTTGTATTAGGTTTATTAGGATTTATTTGGTTAGTATTTTGGTTAAGGATTTATCGCAAACCACATCAATCATTCGAAAAATCAGAAGTCATTTCTATACGCGCATTATTTCGTTATCGTGAAACTTGGGCGCTTCTTATTGGCAAAGCGTTAACTGATTGTGTTTGGTGGTTTTATTTATATTGGTTACCTAAATTCTTTTTATTCCATGATCATATACAATTATCAAGACTTGCCATTCCATTAATCCTTATTTATTTGCTATCAGATATTGGTAGTATTACTGGAGGAGGTCTTGCAACTTGGTTTGTTGCAAAGGGACAATCACTTAAGAAAGCTAGAAAATTAGCACTATTATGCTGCGGTTTTTTAGTGATTCCAGTCATTCTGACACCGTTCACTCACAGTATTTTTATTATCATTTTATTAATCGGTTTAGCAACAGCTGGACATCAAGGATGGTCTGCTAATATTTTTACACTGGCATCAGATTTATTTCCTGCAAAAATCGTGGCAACGGTGACGGGCTTAGCAGGTTTTGTATCGGGGATCTTTGCCGCTTTATTCCAAAATGCAACCGGAATTTATTTACAATATTCACATGATTATTATTTCCCTGTATTTGTTTATTGTGGCTTTGCCTATGTTACAACTTGGTTTATTATCTACTATGTATTAAAACCAAATATTAAACGACATCATGAAGCCCTATTTAATTATTCATGAAAAAGATAATTGTGCCATTGCGCTTAACGCATTATCAAAAGGTTCAGTTATAGAAGAAAACCTCACTTTACAAGATGATATTCCAACACGACATAAATTCGCCTTAACAAAAATAAATACCGGTGATCTGGTTTTTAAATACGGATTCTCAATTGGCCAAGCACAACAAACTATCGAAAAAGGTCAATGGATCCACGAACATAATCTTCGTAGTTGTTTGAAAGATCTAGCACATTTTTCTTATAAACCAGAAGCCATTGAATTTACCAATGAACCACCAGATACATTTGATGGATTTATTCGTGAAGATGGTAACGTGGGCACACGTAATGAAATTTGGATTATTACGACAGTAGGTTGTGTTAATACTGTCGCAAATAAAATAGTATCTCACTGGGAAAACAAATTACCAGAAAATATTGATGGTATTTTTCATTTTCCTCACCCCTTTGGTTGCTCGCAATTAGGCGACGATTTAATTAATACTCAAAAAATTTTAGCCGGCTTAATTAATCATCCTAATGCTGGTGGAGTATTAATTTTAGGATTGGGATGTGAAAATAATCAAATAAACCAACTCTTAAATTTAATACCCAAATCGAAGAGAGAGGCTATTTTATATTTCAATTGCCAACAAGTTGTCGATGAATTTGCTCATGCAAATACCTTGGTTACTAAATTAATTCAACAAGCAACACATTGCCATCGTAAAAAAGTAAAAACGAGTGAATTAGTCATCGGTTTAAAATGCGGTGGATCAGATGCTTATTCTGGACTTACCGCAAATCCTCTACTCGGTAAAATATCTGAAAAATTATGCCGTCAGCAAGCAAAAGTCATGCTAACTGAAATTCCTGAAATGTTTGGTGCTGAAGAAAGTCTGCTAAGTCGCTGTAGTTCTCCAGACATTTTTGATCAAACATTAAATTTATTAAATGATTTCAGACAATATTATATTTCGCATCAACAGCCAATTCATAAAAATCCATCTCCAGGTAACCTCGATGGGGGAATTACGACATTAGAAGAAAAATCAATAGGCGCTATTCAAAAAGCAGGTAATACACCTATAGCAGCAACATTATTATATGGCATGCCTTGCAATGTAACAGGTTTAAATATCCTGCAAGCGCCAGGTAATGATGCTATATCGGGCACTGCCTTAGTCGCCAGTGGCGCGACAATTTTGTTATTTACAACAGGTCGTGGCACGCCACTCGGATTTCCGATACCTACCCTAAAAATAAGTAGTCATCATGCTCTATATCAACATAAACCACATTGGATTGATTTTGATGCTAGCACGATGCTTTCGTCGCCAACAACAACAGTTGAAAATTGTTACAAATTATTATTAGACATTGCTTCGGGTAAAAGTAGGACGTGTAACGAAAAAACAAATTCAAGAGAAATTTCCATTTGGAAAACGGGTGTAGTGCTTTAGCTTAATAATTAATCTATCATTAATTATTAAATTAGAATTATATTAATTTATCAGTGTCTTCTTGAAGATCGGGAAAATGAGCTATTTCTAACATCACCGCATTGATGTAAACAAGTATTTTCAATTAGTTCGGTAAAAAATTCATTAGATTATTTATTTTGTTAATAAAGAATTGATTGGATTCAGGTAATAATCTCACTAATATTTTCTTTGTACTATTAGCTACCATTCTATGGAAAGGACCATAAAAAACCCTGTTTTTTTGACATATTTTAATGTTGAGCAAATCTTTGAAGTATCTTTTTCCCATCATTATTATTTGGGCAATTTCCTATAAAATAATATTCAAGATATATAACTAACGCTTTAAGCCTATTACAAATATTTTGTCGGCATAAATGCGTTTCTGGTTGAGGGCTAAGATGAACATATAATTGTGGTGAACGATTTATAGTCTGGAAAAGACAGGCAATATCATAAATTTGAATAGTTAAAATTCCTGATTGTCTGCTATGCTCGTAAATTTTGTATTTAATAAAATTATTAAACCAACATTCAAAATCAGTCGCTTTAAATAAAGGCTCAACTTCTCTAATAAATTGGAAAAATTCATGAGGCATAAATTCTTCACATATTTTTATGATACAGTCAACGAACTCACCTTCTATTTTTTCTGTTGGAGTTGTTTCTCTATTCTTTAAATTTGCCAGATCTTACTTAATTTTTTCAATATAGGCAGGTATATTTTTTTTCACTAACCATTTAGTCAGGACTTACGCAAAACTTCCGCTTTTGTCCGTGGTCTTCGTTATAATCTTCGTTCAAATGCTCATGTACCATTCGTACACTGCGCTTTTCACTGCAGATCATGCCTCGACCACAAACAAAATCTTCGTTTTGCGTAAGTCCTGTTAGTGTGTTTCGTTTTTATTTTTAGAATTATAGTTTTATAACAGAGTGAATAAAAAAACACACGTAGAAAAGTTGTGTATTTTTATAATTTGAAATCTAAAAAGTTTTAATTGATAGGAATAAAATATCATTAAATAATGAGATATGAGTATCAGTATATTTTATCGGCTCCACCAACGACAATGCGTCACACCACGCCAGTTCGTCCAACAACGCTTAACCCGATGATGATATACAATATGAGGTCCATAAGGCCAGTTCCACCAACCATGACGATGGTGCCAACGGGGATAATAAGGCCCATATCCATTACAATAAGTAATAACTCTGCCATTGGGATAATTATAATTGATACATTGGGCATTTGCGTTGAATGAAAAAAATAGAAGACTTGATATGAGACTTCCAATAATTAACAGTTTACGCATTTTAGCTCCGAATGAAAAACGTTTTAACAACATTATATGTCATTTAAGTAAATAATTCATGTCAATAACAAAACAGTTTGTAACAGCCCCGTTACTTATAATTGCTGAATTGAATAATTCTAAACTTTGCTAATTAAAATTTCTAAAATACATTCTAATTTCACAATCATTAGAAAGTTTTTCGCCATTTTTTTACGGTACCGCATATAATGCCATTTTTGCGCAATTTGAAATATTCTCGGTAAAAATAAATTACCTATTAAACTCGTATTGTTACTCCAATCAATATTACAATTTTTATATGCAATATCCTGGGCAACTTTATAATCATCATCGAGGGTATAAAAAAATTCTTTCTTCTCACGAAACTTTGATACGTCAACTCGATAACATTTTTGCACACTTTGGATATAATCTTTTTTTACGTCGCGTAACCGTTTTGAAAGTTCTAAGATGTGATTATATAGATCACGACGACTCATTAGATAATAGCGTTCCTCACCTTCTTCAGATGAATCCGTCGATACCGTATTAGCAGACTTGACATCTGAAACCGATTCAATATTTGAACGGTAACATTTTGAAGGAAGTTCTGAAGTAGCTTGCTGCTCGGTCTTTGAAAAATCCTGCTGTTTAAATTTATTCATAAAAATATCTCGTAATTAGGTAACTGTCCATGTTTTAAAAATCTGCTAATTCTAATAATAATTATAATAAATATTATTAAAATCTAGTATCCGTATAAAACATCCTTTTTAACGGGAAGCTTTACTTTATCTCAGTTAAAAAAAATAAAACACCCGCAAATTTACCCTGTTTTTTCATACGACATGAAGCAAAAAAAATATTGCCTACTAGTTTTTTTAAAATAATCTAAGGGAAACCTTCAATTAATGATAAAAAAACACTGTTATTTTCAGGGTAGTCAAAATTTTGACAGTGCATTTAGTTAAATATATTTACCCTCAAACTTCAGAGAAATTTTGAGGGTATTGTTTTTGGCAAAAAAACTTTATCTTATTTTCAGGATTTTTTTAATAACATTTTGTATATTATAACATTTCTTTCTGTGGGGTAAAAGCCCTATGTTTATGACTTGACTCCGATGAAATTAACGCTTACCTCAAACACTGGTCTTATTAACTAGAATTATCATCAAAAAATACAGTATAAAATAACGGACTAGATTGAAACATGTCCCCAATAAGAGATATTTGAGCTATTTAATAACAACCGCTGTCTTGCTAATGTGCTTCAAAAAAGAACATAAACCACTGGTTTCAATAGAAAATTGTCTCTTCACCTGAGTTTGGGTATAGTAGAAAACCTAGGCATAACGGGGGAAACATAATGGAAATTTATTATGCTAAGGATAAAATCATCCAAATATTCTTGGTCTATTTGCTATTAACTATCATTATGTTCGCTTGCTCAATTTGGATAATCCTCTCTCCTGGTACTCCGCTCAACGTAAATTCAACAACTACAATTTTGAAATTACTAGAACAAAGTCCAATACTTATCTTTTTTGTTCTATTTGGAATAATAAGTCTATGTATCACATTAACAAAATTAAATGCGCTACTCGCACTTACCACCCCACAACTTATCATTAGTAAAGACGGGGTAAAAAACAATACATCAAGAATTGGCCGTCAAGCTAATATAATACCCTGGTCAAACATCATTAAAATATCAGTTGGAAATATTACCTCTTTAGACAAAAATTTCTCCAGTATAAATATCAAACCCTATGACAAAATAATTTTACATTTAAAAGATCAAGATCAATATTTAAAACTTTATCCTTTTTGTTACAAATATTGCTTTAACAAATCAAAGCCAACTTGTAATAATTGTCGCAATAGAGCACTTCAACACAACATTAATTTTCAATTACTCACTCGTGATCAAGAATCCGTTTTTCGTGAAATGCTAAAATTTCATCCTGTAGAAAATGCGAACAAATCGTAGTTTAACTGATGTATCGATAAATATACGGTAATAAATGGGGGGTTAAAAACACAGAGATTAAACCCCCGATAAATCCCATCAAATGTCCTTCCCAAGATTCTCCCACTTTATTTGGAACAAGATATAAAAATAAACCACCAAAATAGTATAAGCTGACAAATCCTAATATCACCGCAACCACAGAAGGATGCCGAATAGCATCAACTAATAAAAATGACCAATAAGCCATGATCACACCACTGGCACCAATATGAAATGCGGAACGCCCAATTACCCACACACCCAAACCACCAATTAACATTGCAATAACTGTGACGGAGATAAAAGTAGCCACGCCACTTAATAACACTAAATTTGCGAGTGCAAATAATGCGATGGAATTAAAAAATAAATGATCAAAACCGCCATGCAAAAAAGGAGAGGTTAAAATCCCAATTAATCCTGGAAGTTTTCGAGGGTATAATCCCAAATAATTTAATCGATATTGGATTGCCCAATTAATTAAATGTATACACCAAAGAATGGCCAAAATAATAAAAACTAACGGCAAATTCGCTTTAAACATTTGGACGAGTTGATTTAATTGATCGATATAATTTTGCATTTTGAATTAGCGCATCCTTAACTAATTAGTGCTTGTACTGAATCCAAAACAAAAAAAGCCCAAACACCAATTAGAATATGGGATACACTTACACCAACAATTGTTTTATGACGACTATACATCCATCCCCAAAATAAACCAGGTAAAAAAGTTAAAATGCCAAACATGATCCCCATGTGTAAATGACCACACGTAAAGATCATATTAGATATAACAATTGCCCAAAACAAGGAGTGTGGACCGAATAGCGTTCGTTGCAAAACACCTTGTAATACCCCTCGCGCCATGAGTTCTTGTAAGGGGGCTAAAATACAATACAGCACGATTGCAAAAATTGTTGTCGACATTTTTCCATCGCTAGCCTGCCAAAAGCTTATTAAACTTAATTGATGAAAACCATGAACAAAATGGATTAAAAACCATTTCACAAAAGTCATGATAGCAATCACGACCAAACTCCACAAAATCGCATCTTTGATAGCATATTTGCAGCCATAAAAACTTAAACCGTAATCAGCATAACTATATCCACAACGTTTAATTATTTGAAACGAAATTAATAGAAATACAAGTATCATGATATTATTGAATACAAAAACAAAACCTAATTGCGATTTCATATTTTGAAAAATAGTAAACGCTAAAATATAAGTGAACATCAATATCATAATATAAAATAATAATCTGCTGAGATTTAAGCGAGCATTTGCATGTTGTAACTTTATTCGTAAAATTTTTATAATATGAATTTCTGAATGATTAATTCTTGACTCTAAATCAAAACAGTAATTTAAACTAATTCGACTAACAAATCTTATATCAAGTGTATTTTTTAATCTGGCTATTTCATCCATGTGAAATGCAACAACTTTAACATCAGTCACCGCTCGTACTGTTTCAGTTCGACTTGAACGCCGAAAAACGGCGATATTACCGAAGTATTCCCCACGACTCAATTCTAAGATGGGATAATCTAAATCTTCTTTTAGTATTTCAGCTTTACCAGATAATATGATATAGAAATAATCAGGTTTATCATTTTCATAGTAAAAAAAATCGCCCGCTTTATAATCCATATAATGCGCAATCGTTGATAAATCATCTAATACCGCTTGTTCTATGCCCCTTAAAAGAGTAGATGATTGCCATTGTCTGATTGTCGCTAAATCGATATTATTCATGATTAAAAATTAATTAACTATTGATTCACTAAATGATCACTTTAATCACTTCTTTTCATTTTGTAAATATATAAAATAAGAACGGGTAAAATCATTGCCACAACGCCAAGAGAATAAATAAAGATGTAATGAAAATTGGTACCAACATTAATATCACGTGGTGGAATAAAGCCAACAATTAAAGTAATAATACAACCAATTAAACCTATCCCTGAAATTAAATAGAATTGCAAACGACTCTTAACAATATTTAATTGCGCTCGATTTCTGCGTAATCTAAAAGCGCTTAACAACATTAATAAATACATGATCACATATATTTCTGTACTTAAGGAAGTTAACAACCAATAAGAACCATTTACACTAGGCATTAATAAAAAGGCTAAACACACTAAACTTACCATGACTGCCTGGATAATTAAAATTACATAAGCCACGTTGGCTTGATTAGTTTTAATTAATGATTTTGGTAAATAGCCATGTTGAGCAGTGTAAAATAAACCTTTTGCAGGAGAAATCATCCAATTAATCATTTCACCCAAGCTCCCTATCGTCAACATGACGGCAATAACGGGTATTAAAAATGATAAATGGTAGGCTTGAAAAAAACGGGTAAATATCTGCATCACACCATCAACCAAATGAATATCACTTTTAGGTAATACCACAGCAATCGCTAATGCGCCGAATAACATTGTAGCTAATATAAAAATGGCTGAAATCAACATTGCACGCGGGAAATTTTTTCGAGGATTGTCCACTTCGTTTACGTGTACTGAACTTAATTCTAGACCTAAAAAAGCAGTCATAATCGCTGTGAGTGAAACCCAACTTTCTGAATCAGTTAAGTCAGGGAGTAAATTCTTTGAGGTAAAATGAATTTGACTTGGATTTCCTTTTATCACCCAAATTGCGATTAATCCAAAAATTAATGCCATGGGAATCACCATGCCAACAACAGTGCAAATACTGGCAAAACGAGCTGAGGTTTGCACACCTTTCAAATTTAAAAAAGTTAAACTCCAAAATAAAATTAATATCACAGAAATTAAATAAGTTTTATCTAAGGCTAATTGTGGGTTGATAATAAATGCAATATTTCCCGCTAAAAAAGATAAAATAGTAGGATACCAAACCATTGTATTTATCCATTGCAACCATATCGCTAAAACAGCTGTCTTTTCTCCAAATGCTTGCTGAACCCAATTATAGACACCATTTTCTGTGCTATTTGATGTTGATAATTCTGCAGAAACAATAGCAATTGGAATTAAAAAAACAAATGCTGATAATACAAAAAAGAAAAGTAAATTCGTGCCAAATAATGCAGTTGCTGGCAAATTACGAATGCTATCAATCGATCCGGTTATAAACATGATTAATGTAAATAAACTAATTCGGCGTGTAGTTTGTTTCATCCAGCACTCAGCTTAAAAGAAAGTTGTCCAATATAACGGTTATCATACTATTTCACAAGATACCGCCAACTTGGTTTAGAAAACATATTAATCTTTTGTAACTTATATGGACCCACTCGTTTATCTTGATATCAAGATATTTCGTTCTCCCCCTTAACAAACACATAGCATTAATAATTGAAACCTTAAGTGAAAATAACATCGATCCAAATAAGTATATTAAGTGTCTCAATTCAAATGAAAACCCAGGTAATATTACGAATGCTCACATTGATTTATCCAGATGCATACGTTATAATATTATAAGGACTGCATTTAAAAATAAGCACTTAGGTAATAAATATTATGGCTGATAACGATTTTTTACTCGACCTCGAAGCATCGAACGCTCTTAATTTTGATGATTTTATGACGCGTAAAGCACCTTCGCTTGAAGTTGAATCAACAGTATCATGGGAGTTAGCCGATCGAGTTGAAAAAATTATGAAGCCACTTCGACAAGAATTTAACGTTAATTTTTTTTCATATTGTCGACACTATCCTGATGGTTCTTGGACATTCTTATTTAATGAAGGTTACTCTATTAATGCTGTTACTCAACATGAAGACTATCCAGGTGAAGCAGGTTCACTCCCTCCCGGATTATATATTTGGGCAAATCATGTTACTGAAAATTTATTAAATATGTTGCAAGAAGAATATAACCAATATAATGGCATGACTTTCGTTTCAAGACATAATGGTGTTGAAGAAAGATTTGGTTTTACTTTTGCAGGTCACTCTGCCGAAAATCAAACAGGCATTATGGCACTAGATGCAAGTTACCTTTCCGTTTTACAGCGTTTTATTATGTATTTTAAAAACGAAGGTAAACAAATTATAAAAATAGCTGATAAAAATCGGATTAACCTACCCACGACCTGGGCACCTATCATCGAACCACCTAAAGAAGAATTATTTAAAGTAAAACGTTATTACCTGATTGGTAATAATGGCGAAACCCATTTATCAAATCGTGAAATGGAAATTCTCGATGCAATCTTAAGATTTAAATCAATTAAAGAAATCGCTTTTGATTTAAAAATTAGTGTGCGAACAGTAGAGTTTCACGTCACAAATATTAATAAAAAACTAGGCTGTTATCGACGTTCTGATTTATTTACTATCGCTAAAAATAACAGTATTATCTTGTAACTGCTAAATTTACTTCACAATTATTGAAATATTAAAAATTGAAGATTATCCAATAATTCTGTTATTTTTATAGCTATTTGAAAGAATTTCAAATAATTGATTATCACCTTTTAAGCGCAATTTTGCCTCGCAATTTAAAATATCTAATGGAATACGATATGATAAAATCATTTCATGAAACAGTTGTGCTTTTGCCACAACCTCACCATCATGATCAATAATACAAGTCGAACCTGGACATGTTCTATCTTTTTCATCACAAATAATATCACTGACTATTAACCAACATTCACTATCAAAAGCCCTCGTTACCAAATGACTTTTTCGTAATAAATAGTTAACCATTCTGGCGTCATGTGGGGAACGATTAAACATTGGGCAGAAAATAATTTTTGCACCATTGAACGCACTAATTAATGCCGGTTCACGAAAAGCAGAATCATAACAAGTAATAATACTAAACGGGATCTCATGTTTATTAAAAACAGGGAAATCACGTCCTAAACTATAAAAATCATAAGGCTTATAAGTATAGGCTTTGCGATACCGACCCATTAGTATGCCGCCTTCAATAACAACCACCGTGTTATAAATATGCTCATCTTCAATTTCATTTAGGCCTAAAAGTAAGGTCGTTTTTTTAAATGATTTAAATTTATTACACAGTTGTTTAAAGTCATCGCTTGTTAAGTCAATCGCATGCTCTAAAGTTTCTTCTCGTGTAGAAAAATAACCATGCAAATAACATTCAGGCATAAGTAATATATCAATAAATTCTTTTTCTGCCTGCTCCATAATGGAAATAGTTTTAAGTAAATTATTTGTTGTATTAGACTCATCTATCGTTCCTTGAAAAGCAGCAACATGCAAATAATTTGAATTACTATATTTAGACAAAATTATTTTCCCTCTGTTGCTCTCAATGCTATTGGTCTTTTATTTTATAATAATTTGAACTTGATGGATAATGATAATCTAAACTAAACAAAGTAAAGCTTGTATCCCTATCAAATATATCTAATGATTCGCGGTGTTTTATAATTTTTGTAAAATACAATGAAAAAGGTAAGCCAATCACTTCTATCAATACTTTAATCACCCACATTGTTAATATAAATGTTATCAACTTTGCGTAAGGCATTAAATTGTAAAAAGCGATAACTGAAAAAATCGAACTATCAACACCTGCAGCTAAAAGTGTAGAAATAATAAAACGCAAAGCTAACAATCTACCGTTTGTTTTTAGTTTCATCTTGGATAAGACAAAAGAATTCAAAGGCTCAGCACAAAGATAACTTAAAGTAGACGCCAATATAATACGGCCATCAATATTGATCACTTTATCATAATAAAGATTATTAACTGCAATATCAGGACTTGGTAAATGAATAATAAGTTGACCGTAAAAAATATAAAAAAAGTTAAATAACAATCCTGCCCAGATTGCACGTCGAGCATGCTTATAACCATAAATTTCAGTAATAAGATCTGACAATAAAAAAGTTAAAGGAAAAATCAGCGTACCAGCATCAGTAATAAAACCAAAAAGTTGAACAAGACGTCCATCAAACCAATTTGCCAACAAAATAATACTTGTGTAACTTAAACTCAGAATCCACAAATAATGAAAACGTGGTATTAGTGAATTGTTAGTATTTGTCTCCATTTGTTTTGTCTTGTTCAATCTTTGCTTCATCTTCAAAATATAATTCTATCCACATTGCATTTAATATTGAAAAACTACAAGCAAGACCAATTCCCAATATCCAAGCAAAATACCACATAATGTTAACCTCAATTTAATATGACATGTGATCGTTTAATATTTCTTCCTCATTAATTTTACCCTTCAACACATGATAAACCCATGAAGTGTAAATAAGTATAATAGGAATAAAAATTACGGCAACAAATAATAAAATTCCTAAAGTCATGTGACTTGAGGAAGCATCCCAAACTAATAAACTCATGCCTGGATTAGAACTCGACGGTAATAAAAACGGAAACATACTCACGCCAACCGTACCAATAATTCCGATGATACTTAACGAGCTATTAAAAAAGCTAAACTTATTAAATTTAGTAAATAGAAACGCCATCACACTGCCTAGAAAACCAAGCACTGGCAAAATAATTAGAATATGATATTTAGTAAAATTCAAACACCACGCGCCAACTTCTCTTGTTACCATTTTTCCAACTGGATTTGAAGGACCATAATGTATCATGGGCTTAGCTAATAAATAACCTTTGATACCAAACGCAACCCAATAGCCACCAACCCCAAATAAAATAATCACTAATAAAGCGCATATTTTAACAAAACGATTAGCTCTCTTTTGAATCACACCTTCGGTTTTGATCGCTAAGTAGAGTCCACCATGCATGGTTAACATCACAACACTTAATACACCACAGAGTAAAGCAAAGGGATTAAAAAGTTGATAGAACGATCCCGTGTAATATGAACGCAATTCAAAATCAAAATGAAATGGTATTCCCTGTAATACATTACCAATCGCGACACCAAATACTAAAGCAGAAACAAATGCTGTTAAAAATAAAATTTTATCCCAAAAAAAACGCCATCTTAAACTGGGTAATTTGGAACGGTATTTAAAAGCGACCGGTCTTAATATTAGCATCGCCAAGAGTAATAACATTGCAAAATAAAACGATGAAAAACTTACCGCATAAAGCGTTGGCCAAGCAGCAAAAATCATACCACCGCCTAATATCAACCAAACTTGATTGCCTTCCCAGACGGGACCAACAGTATTAATCACCACTCGCCGTTCAGTATCTTTTTTAGCGACAAAGGGTAACAAAATAGCAACACCTAAATCGAAGCCATCCATAATCGCATAACCAATAATTAAATAGGCTAATAATGCCCACCATATAAAGCGTAACACGCCGAAACTAAATAAATGATGAACCATAATATTACGCCTTCTTTAATATGTAGTCTGGACCAATCTTCACATACTTCAACATTAAATACATTTCAACTACAAACAAAATCGAATAAAACAAAGCAAAACCAATTAAGGATATTATGATATTATGTAACCCGATTGAAGATGTGCCGAGATATGTGGGTAAAATACCTTCTATCACCCAAGGCTGACGACCATATTCCGCCACAAACCATCCTAATTCACTGGCAATCCACGGCAATGGCAAACTAAATAATGCAATCCACAGTAACCATCTATTTTGTAGTGCGCGTCTTCTTGAGCCAATATAAAAACAAGTCCCAAATAATAATATAAAAAATAGACCACATGCGACCATAATGCGAAATGCAAAAAATATTGGTGCAACTTCAGGAACAGTACTCCATGCTGCCTTATCAATTTCTGCAGGTGTTGCATTATTAATATCTGCAGCATAGCGTTTTAATAATAAACCATAACCTAAGTAATGAATATTTTGCTGCAAGGTTGTTAACGCTTCCATGTTATCAGGATTTTCACGCAATTTGATAAGCGCATCATAAGCAATCACACCTTGCTTAATATTTTCTTTATTTTTATTCACTAAATCGACAATACCTGGCAAAGGCGTATCGAGAGAGCGCGTTGCAATAATACCCAGCATATAAGGAATATGAATCGCATAATCAGTTTTGTGTTCATCTTGATTGGGCCAACCAAAAACGGTGAATTGCGCTGGTGCTTTTTCTGTGTGCCACATGGATTCCATCGCTGCAATTTTCATGTGTTGATGTTCAGTCGTTAGATAACCACTTTCATCGCCCAACACAACAACAGAGAGTGCTGCAGCTAAACCAAATGAAGCAGCAACAACAAATGATCGTCTAGCGATGGGTAAAAATTTCCCACGCAACATATAAAAACAACTAATCGATAAAACAAAAATTGCGCCCGTCACATAACCCGCACTTACCGTGTGAACAAATTTCGCTTGCGCAACGGGATTAAATAATACTTTGGAAAAGCTCGATACTTCCATTCTCATGGTATGAACATCAAAATGCGCACCCACAGGATTTTGCATCCAACCATTGGCGATCAAAATCCACAAGGCTGATAAATTTGTGCCTAATGCCAATAACCAAGTCACAATGCAATGTTGAATTTTTGATAATTTATTCCAACCAAAGAAAAACAAACCGACAAAAGTGGCTTCTAAAAAGAAAGCCATCATACCTTCAATCGCCAATGGCGCACCAAAAATATCACCAACAAATTGCGAGTAATAAGCCCAATTTGTTCCAAATTGGAATTCCATCGTGATACCTGTTGCTACCCCCATAGCAAAATTAATACCGAATAAAATACCCCAAAATTTCACCATATCTCGCCAAACTTGACGATTCGTCATCACGTAAACGCTTTCCATAATAGCTAAGATAAAAGATAAACCCAGAGTTAAAGGAACAAATATAAAATGATAAAGTGCGGTCATCGCAAATTGAATTCGTGATAAATCAACCACAGTACTAGAAATCATACATGCTCCCCCAAACTAGCATTAGCATATTGCAGAGTATTTCGTTATTCAGTCAAAAAGATATTGATTTAGATCAAATAATCGGGATTTATCATATCATAGTTAGGTATTATAACAAAAAAGATTGGACGCTCTAAAAATTTAGAGTCAGAAATATATCACTTATGTAACACTCAAATGTCAACGAATTTTTCGCCTAATAAATTTAATATCCACGCGTGAAAATACGCGTGGATAATTTAGTTCTTTTTTCAGAATGCATTTTTGGGATGAGGTACGGGTTCCCCTTTTTTCAACGCTTGCAATTTTAAATCGTTAATATGTTTAACATGATCTTTAACTGCACCAGGTGCAAAATTCTTTTTTGTAATATGATGATCTGGCGTACCCGCAGGTGGTGGCATCTTGTGACAATGCATCTTGCCAATATGGCCCATATGACAACCATTAGGAGCGACCAATTTATGTGGTGTATGGGCACTTGCTTGCAAACTGACTGCTAACAGTCCTGCGCCTACAACTGAATAGATCCAAGTTTTCATGTCCTCATTTCCTCTGATTAAAGTATCACGAATTTAAGTATAGACGATGTATTTTAAAATACAGAACAGGAATTCATTTTTTATCAAATGTACCCAACCGTAAGAAATGAAGTATTTGTGAAATCACATGTTTATCATGCGTAATAAAAGTATGACCACATGAAACGACTCTAAAGTCTTGCATTTCATCCAATTTTGCACGTTCAACACTGACTTTGCCATCACTAGGACTTGGCATGATCAATCTAAACAAGGGATTGTAATTTCGATCCCCAGTGATTATACCAATGCTGGCATCGACTTTATCAAGTTGTAAAGGAATACTATTTTCATCAATCCCAAGTTGCTGACCAGCAGGACCGAAATACCATTTAAAAAAATGCTTAGTTAGCCAATTTGTTTGTAGAAATTGGGCTAATTCACTTCCCTGATTAGGTGGGCCAAGCATAACGATATACCCTAAATTCTCAAGCTGAAAATGATTTAAATAATAACGAACTAAAATACCCCCCATGGAATGAGTGACAAAATGTATTTTTTCAGCATCTCGATGTTTATCAAGAATGGGTTTTAAATAAGACTCAACCAACTGCTCGATCGGATATCGTTTCGAAGGATAATCAATATTTTCAACTTCATATTTTTGTTGTTTAAGTATAGGCACAATTTGACACATCATTTTTGACGTGCGGCCCAAACCATGCAATGTAACTACTGTTTCTGTCATAACACTATCTTAAATTAGGCAAATGATATTCAATAATATAAAATCGCATCCTATATACTATAGATCGACTTTTAAAATAATTATGTCAGCAAATCAATTTAAATTATTAGCAAGGAAACGTTTCGCGCCATTTTTTTGGACGCAATTTTTGGGTGCATTTAATGATAATATTTTTAAAAATTCACTCATGATATTGATCTCGTTTAAAAGTATTTCACTAATGGGATTTACCCCGAGCATGTTAATCAATATTGCTGGGGTTTTATTTATTTTGCCTTATTTTTTATTTTCAGCCACAGCGGGTCAACTTGCAGATAAATATGAAAAAGCCAAATTAATTCGCTATGTTAAATTATTAGAAATTGTCATCATGCTTTTTTCAGCAATTGGTTTTTATTTTGATAATATTTCAGTTTTATTATTTGTTCTGTTTCTGCTGGGCATGCAATCTACTTTTTTCGGTCCAGTAAAATATAGTATTTTACCACAACATTTGAAAACTGAAGAATTATTAGGTGGCAATGGCTTAGTAGAAATGGGAACATTTGTTGCTATTCTACTCGGTACCGTACTTGGTGGAATATTAATTGCAATTCCCCATACCGGGGTCATTATAACTGTGATCATCACACTCTTAGTCGCATTACTTGGTTTTACCATGTCATGTTTTATTCCAAAAGCGACATCCACTGATCCATCGTTGAAAATTAGTTACAATATTTTTAGAGAAACTTGGCGTAATATTCAATATTCTCGACATAATAGAACTGTATTTAATTCTATGATGGGCATTTCATGGTTTTGGTTTTTCGGTACGATAATATTATATCAAGTGCCAGAATATACTCATCACATATTACATGGTGATGAACACGTTGCGACAATTATATTGGTGGCATTTTCGGTAGGAATTGGCATTGGCTCATTACTTTGTGAAAAATTATCAGGCGGCACCATCGAAATTGGTTTAGTTCCTCTTGGCGCTGTAGGTTTAACCATTTTTACAATTAACTTATGGCACAAATCTTTAATTATCACTCAACCCCATCATGTTTTAAATGCAATTCAATTTTTAACTGATGGTGATTATTGGCGGATCATTGTTATTTTAATACTCATTGGGATAAGTGGTGGTTTATTTACTGTCCCACTATATACACTTATTCAACACCGCTCAAAACCCAAACATTTATCAAGAATCATTGCAGCGAATAATATTTTTAATGCCATATTTATGGTAATTGCAGGAATATATACTGTAATCTTACTTAAAGTTCATGCCACTATTCCACAAATCTTCTTAGTCTTGGGAATACTAAATCTAATAGTTTGTATTTTTATTTTTACACTCCTTCCAGAATTTATTATGCGACTAATTGTTTGGATTATTGTTAATACGCTTTATAGCGTCAAACAAGAAGGCTTAGATAATATTCCAGAACAAGGCCCTGCTATCCTTGTGTGCAACCATATTAGTTATGTAGATGCGTTAGTAATTGGTGCATGTAGCCGCCGCCCGGTACGTTTTGTTATGGATTACCATATGTTTAAAGTGCCCGTGATGAAATTTATTTTTAAAAATTCTGGCGCTATTCCTATTGCCGGTGCAAAACATAATCCACAAATAAAAGAAAAAGCGTTTGAATTAATCCATCAAGGATTAACACAAAATGATTTAATTTGTATTTTCCCAGAAGGCAAATTAACAACCGATGGTGAAATAGACGAATTTAGAAAAGGCATAGATCGTATTATTACTGAAACACCTGTAACAGTCATCCCCATGGCACTTTGTGGATTATGGGGAACTTATTTTAGTCATAAAGACAGACCTGCCTTACAAAAAATTCCACGCAAATTTCGCGCAAAGGTTGCATTAAGAGTTGGACAAGCAATTCCTGCAGAACAATCAAATGCAGAGCTTTTACAAGAAAAAGTAAAACAACTACGTGGTGAATGGCAATGAACTTAGAAAACAAACGAATAATAATTAGCAAAACAAACCAAATTGGGGATGTATTATTTGCCTTACCTATTGCTTCTGCCATTAAAAAAATTGCGCCTAGAGCAAAAGTCATCTTTCTCGCGAGACAATACACCCGCGCACTAATAGAACAATATCAAGATGTTGATGAATTTGCAGATTGGGAATTAATGATAGCTAAAGGTGAAACAAATGCAGTTAACGAATTAAAAAAGTTAAATGCAGATATTATTATTCATGTTTATCCGCAAAAAATTATTGCCAAATGTGCTAAAAAAGCGAAAATCAAAGTTCGAATCGGCACTAATCGTCGTCACTTTCATTGGTTTTATTGTAATAAATTTATTACACTTGCAAGAAAACACACATCACTTCATGAATCTGAATTAGATATGAAATTTTGTAGCGTCTTGGGTGATAATCATCAATATACTAAACAAGATATTATCGATTTATTAAAATTTAAACCATTTGATAAAAGTTTTCCTAGTTTTAAATTACTCTCCCCAAATAAATTTAATTTAATTTTACACCCAAAGACAAGGGGACAACATATAGAGTGGCCCCCTAAACATTTTGCTGCATTAATCTCGATGCTCGATCCTGAAAAATATAGTATTTTTATTACCGGTATAAAAGCTGAAGGCGATGCCATTCGAGACGTGATAATTGAACCCTACCCTCACGTTGTTGATTTAACACAAAACATGGGATTAGAAGAATTAATTCATTTTATCGCTCACTGTGATGGCATGATTTGCGCCTCGACAGGCCCTGTTCATATCGCGGCAGCACTTGGTTTACAAACATTGGGATTATATGCTCCCATTAAACCATTTGATGCAACTCGTTGGGGGCCTATTGGTAGTCAGGCTGAAGTATTATCACTTAAAGAAAGTTGTGATCTTTGTCGAACTGGGCAAAAGTGCCTTTGTGTCGCGGAAATTAGACCACAACAAGTATATCACATCATTGAGGAATGGTATCGTAAATGCAAAATCGAACACGGCGTATAATGAATAAACTAGAAATATTATCTTTAAATTTTTGCTACCTTTTTTTGATTATCGCCGCGTTTTTATTACCATTTAATGTGACAGCATTTAACATTTCACTAATTTTAGCCGTTTTTTGTTCCTTACTAAATGGTCACTGGCTAGAAAAATGGAAACGGATATCACACAACCCCATCTTATGGGCTAGTCTGATTTTTTTAATTTATGTTTTAATAAGTTGTTTTATTCCTCATTTACCCAATTCAAACAAGCTCACTATTTTACACAAATATGGAAAAATAATTTTCTTAATATTTTTAATGCCTTTATTTTTTGAAGAAACATTAAAAAGCCGTGTTATTTTTGCTTTTGCTTTGGCTGTCACAATAACATTGTTTATGTCCTATCTAAAATATTTTAATTTGTTGCCTATATTTAAACATAATGAACCTGCGGATTTGTTTCGTAACTATATCCAAACTAGCTTTTTGTTTTGTGTATTATTTGCTATTATTGCATCTAAATTAAATACAAATCATAAACCGAAATTTCTGCTGTCATTAGTATTACTTGCTGCAATCACTTTTGCCTTATTTGTGTTTAGCACATCAAGAACTGGCTATCTTATATTTTGCATTTTGTTATTTTACTTCGCATTCAGCCGGTTTAATTTAAAGGGTTTAATTATCTGTAGTGTAGTAACCAGCTTGTTTTTAGTTTTTGCCTATTTCTATTCTTATCAATTTAATGCCTCGATTAAACAAATATTATATAAACAACAATCAAATACTTCTATTTCACTAAGAGAATCCTATTTAAAAAATTCTTTTCATCTCATCAAACAACACCCCATCTTGGGTAATGGAACAGGTAGTTTTAAACCACTCTACTTTAATCATTTTGGTACGGTTCCATTACCTAATGAAAGTCACTTACGCACACCTCATAATCAATATGTCATGATCATGGTTGAACAAGGTATTATTGGACTTATGTTATTTCTAAGTATTTTTTTCATTCAATGGTATTACGCCAATCAGCTTAGTAGTGAGAAACAACATCTTGCCAAAACCATGCTAATTATTTTTGCCGTTGGTTGTGCTTGTGATGCATTACTTTATGCTTCCACTACAGGATATTTTTATGTTTTTTTCAGTGCGCTTTATTTTGGTGATATACCTTATCAACGAGTTCCTGTGACAAAAAGTCAAAATATATTTACTGAAATTGCGAATTCTTCACAGTAAGAAATATATAAGAATAACGACATTGCTCTATATCTTGTGCACATATAAAAAATCGTATAGGATAAACGCCGTTTAACCACATTGAGGAAAAACAATGAAAAGTATCAGCATTGCATCAGCATTATCAGGCGATATTTCACCCAATACCATCGTGACTATAAATGGTTGGGTACGAACTCGACGCGACTCAAAAGCTGGAATTAGTTTTCTCAATGTTTATGACGGCTCAATATTTCATCCAATTCAAGTCATCATTAATCAAGATATCAAAAATTATGAATCAGAAATTCTTCATCTCACTGCGGGTTGCTCAGTTACTATAACCGGTAAATTAGTTGCTTCACCAGGACAAGGACAGTCATTTGAAATTCAAGCTACCGAAATCAATGTGGTTGGGATGGTCGAAGATCCAGATACTTATCCGATTTCACCCAAACATCATTCTCTCGAATATTTACGCGAAGTTGCTCATCTTAGACCAAGAACAAATACCATAGGTGCTGTGGCTAGAGTCAGACACCAAACGATGATGGCAATTCATCAATTTTTAAATAGTCAGGGCTTTCATTGGATAGCAACGCCTTTAATAACTGAAAGTGATTGTGAAGGTTCTGGCGAATTATTTCGAGTTTCAACCCTCGATCTTTTAAATTTACCCCGTGATGAAAAAAACAATATCGATTACAGCCAAGACTTTTTTGGTCGCCAAACTTATTTAGCTAATTCCGGCCAACTCAATGTTGAATGTTATAGTCAGGCTATTTCAAAAGTTTACACTTTTGGCCCAACTTTTAGAGCAGAAAACTCAAATACATCACGCCACCTCGCAGAATTTTGGATGGTCGAACCTGAAATTGCTTTTGCTGATTTAAATGATGCCGCCAATCTCGCAGAACAAATTTTAAAAAATGTTTTTCAACACGTTTTACACCATTGCGCTGAAGATATGGCCTTTTTTGAAAAACGCGTTGAGAAAGATTGTATTAACCGATTACAACTAATTATTGATTCAGACTTTGAACGAATGGAATATCGCGAAGCGGTTAAAATTTTACAACAAGCTAAAAAGCAATTCGAATTTCCTGTAGAGTTTGGTGTTGATCTTGCTTCTGAACACGAAAGATATCTCAGTGAAGAACATGTTGGACGTCCGGTCATCGTGATGAATTATCCAAAAGATATTAAAGCTTTTTATATGCGTTTAAATGATGATAATGAAACAGTGGCTGCGATGGATGTATTAGCACCTGGTATCGGTGAAATTATTGGTGGTTCACAACGTGAAGAACGATTACCACAATTAGAAAATCGCATGATAGAGTTTGGACTTGATAAAACACAATACGAATGGTACTTGGATTTGAGACGTTATGGTACCACACCACATGCAGGTTTCGGCATTGGCTTTGATCGAATAGTGAATTACATTACAGGGCTCAGTAACATTCGTGATGTTATTGCATTTCCTCGAACACCTGGTAATGCGAAATACTAAACATACAAAACATCAAACCCATTTTTACTGAAGGCATCATCAGGTTTTTTCGCTAGGCTATGCTACACTTTTTGTAGGGGAGTCTAACTCATTATCGAGTATTAACACGATGAAAAGAAACAAAAATTGGGTTTGGGAGCACAATAGCTTTATCAATGGCTGCAATGTAGTAGAATTAAGTTCATGGCGTTGTCTGCATGATTTTCTATTACGTAACGGCTATGCTTATCCTCATTATATTTTTAGAGGACACTCGAGAAGTAGTTTTACACTTGAATCGCCACTCGCTCGCGCAATTTCTCACGTACCTAATCCGGATAAAGGTAAGTATCTTGAAAATTTTAAACTCGCTATTCGAGGCCGATTAACTGCAAGACAAAATCGTGATTTCACCGATAAAGAACTTTGGGTTTTAGGTCACAATCATGGTTTAAAAACACCGTTACTTGCGTGGACTCAAGCGGCTTATATTGCTGCGTTTTTTGCTTTTTATAAAGATAGAAGAATTGTTTTAGACACCAATTCAACTGCAAGAGAACTAAAGCAAGTGAAATCTTATAATGACGAGCCCCGAGCAATTTATATTTTAAACCGCTCACTCATTGATGAAAAACGAAAAAAATTCCGCTTAGAGTTTGTTAAAAAAGCATACCCTAAAGTATTTGAAAAGCTAAAACAATTAGCAGGAAATATTGTATCCTTTAAAGATCCACACTATTTAGATAAATATATCGATCGCATTTTAAAACATGGAAGTAATGTCGCATATTCAACAAAATTAATTAGCGCATGTGAAACTGCAACAATTAATCGTGATTATTTTATGGCTGAAATCATGCAACCTACTTTACTTGATAATGCCAGAATAATTTCACAAGCGTGTTTATTCACGATGTATCCTCTGGACATGACGTTAGAAGAATGGGTGCAAGAACATTTTGCTGGATCTGAAGATGAAATTTTAATTAAAGTTAATATACCCAATGATGAAAGAACCCAATGTCTAAAAACCTTACATCAAATGAATATTACTAATTTAACGCTGTTCCCTGATCTTGATGGCTCTGCTCGGTACTGTAATGATTTATTAAAAGGATTATATTGAATAAATTGTTATAATACTTTTTTAATATTTTGATTTTTAAATTATGACAAAACAACATTGTTTAACTCTCTCTACAAATGGTCGCTCATTTATTGATATTACAAATCAAATAAATAATATTATCTCGGAAAATAATTTCAGCGCAGGAATTTGTCATTTGTTTTTACAACACACCAGTGCTTCAATTATTTTATGTGAAAATGCAGATCCCAGTGTTAGGACAGATTTAGAAAATTTTATGCAACGTTTGGTAAGAGATGGCGATCCCAATTTTACGCACACATTTGAAGGAGACGACGATATGTCCGCTCATATTCGATCAGTTTTAACTAAATGTGACTTAACAATACCTGTTAGTGAACAACGCCTTAATCTCGGTACGTGGCAAGGTGTTTTTTTATGGGAGCACCGATACCATTCACATAACAGAAAAATTTTAATTACCCTAATTGGAAATTAATAACACATTTATTTTTTTAACATTGGCGATAATACTTCCCAAATATTTTCTAACACTTGAGGTTGAGCAATTTGAGTTGGATGAATACCATCACTTTGCATCATATCCGTATGCCCTGCTACATCTTTTAATATATAGGGAACGTAAGCAATTTTCTGTTGTTTAGCGATGTTTCCAAAAATTTCATGGAATTTTTCCCGATAAGTTTTACCATAATTTGGTGGTAATCTGACTCCGACAATTACAACTTTTGCTTGATGTTTTTTTGATAACATGACCATATCAAGTAAATTTTCTTGCATCGCAGTCAGTGATAATCCACGTAATCCATCATTCCCACCTAATTCTATGATGACAATTTTAGGCTGATACTGTTGTAGTAATTTAGGTAATCGTGTCATACCACTGCTTGTTGTATCTCCGCTAATACTCGCATTGATAACCTTATAATTTAATTTTTGTTTTTCTAATCGTTGGTTTAATAAATTAACCCAACCATATTTAATATTTATCCCATGTCCACTACTGAGGCTATCACCAACGACTAAAATATTAGAAGTTGCAAAAACACTGACACTTGTTAAGATTAAAACAAACGTCATAAGGATTTTTTTAATCATGACTACCATGCCCTCTCAAGCAATTGTTCAAGCTAATCATATCACCAAAAGTGTGCAATCAGGTCAAACTTCGTTGAAGATATTAAGTGGTATTAATATTGAAATTTTACCTGCTTCTACAGTTGCCATACTCGGTGTGTCTGGATCAGGTAAAACAACTTTATTAAGTATTTTAGCAGGCTTAGATTTACCTAGTTCAGGTGATATTTTTATTAATCAAAATAATTTAACCGAACTCGATGAAGATAAACGCGCACAAATTAGAGCTGAATATATTGGATTTGTATTTCAATCTTTTCACTTATTACCTAGCATGACAGCTTTAGAAAATGTCATCATTCCGCTTGAACTAAAAAACGATAAACAAGCTAAAATAAAAGCGCAAAATTTACTTCAACGAGTTGGCCTCGGTGATAGAACACATCACTATCCAAGACAACTTTCGGGTGGTGAACAACAGCGAGTAGCCATTGCTAGAGCATTTGCGAGTGATCCTAAAATTTTATTTGCCGATGAACCTACAGGTAATTTAGATCAAAAAACAGGGCAAAACATTATTGATTTGTTATTTGAACTCAATCAAGAAAAACAAACAACATTAGTTTTAGTCACACACGATCAAGGCCTATCTTTACGCTGCCAACAACAATACTGGTTAGAAAATGGTGTATTAAATCAACAAAACTAAAAAGTATTAAACTTCCTGTAAAGTATAAACCATGCCTAAATCAATTTCGTAAGTTGCAGGTTTTTCACCGATAATTAAACCTTCAACAGTATCATTAAAGTTATACGAACGATAACGTTTTGCGACATATTCACCACGCAATGCAAAATGGTTATTCATTTGTATTTGCGCTCCACCACCAAACTCTAAACCATGCACCCAACGACGATCAGTAACAGAAGCCGTAAAAACACGTGTTGAACCCGAGAAATTAAATCTGGTATTAAAGGTTTTAACGCGCGCACGGGTATATCCTATTATAGCAAAAATAGAAGTTTTATCAGTTAACTTGAAAGCAGGTAAAAGATTGAAACCATAGTCACTTGTAATTTTTTGACCCGCAGTTTGGTTATTATTTGAAGTGGCAGAAAATAAAACCTCACTTTCTGCATTCGTAATATTGCCATCGATTTCTGCAGCAATATTAACTTTATTTGTAATATTTAATAAATAGCCAAAAAATAATCCTCCCGTTGCACCATCACCAAATAATGTTTTTGATTGTGTTGTGACACCATTCGCTCCGGGAATTGGGGTAGCAGTAACATCAGCTAAACGTCTATAGCCCAGTTTGCCTCCAAAATAAAAATGGCTTGCCAAAGTCACATTCGATAAACCAATTAATAATGAAAATAATAAAGTCTTCTTCAACATGCTAAAATCCTTACTATTAGGCAACGTTATATTCCACACCGACAGTAAAAGTACCCACTCTTGGACTTTCGCTAGTGATGGTTCCAGCTAACGGGTTTGCAAATGAATAATGCCGATACATGGTGTAGAGATATTGCCCGTTTATCGCAAAATTTTTGTTTAACATTATTTTTAATCCACCACCAAATTCAAATCCACTGCGTGAATTTTTTATTGTAACAGGTGCAAATCCGGTGACCGTATGAGTCGATTCAAAACGAGCACGACGCCAACCAACATCACCATATAAACGTGTTTGAGAAAACACATCATAGCCAGGAACAAACTCAATCGCGTAACTATTTTTTAATTTTTGTGTCGCGTTATCATTAAAAATAACAACACCTACGGGATTAGTGACGACCGTACTTGAATTAACTTTAGTTGTTGCAAAATCAACTGCAAGTTGCAAAGCCAAATGTAATTGCGGCATGACTATCCAATCATAACCAGCATGAATACCAAAATTAGCACCATCGCCATAATAAGGTTGACTTAGGAAAAATGCCGCGCTAGTGACTTGCTCTCTCGTTCTGATGGATTGATGGCCAACATCTGCGCCAACATAAAAATTGTTGGCTAAACTCACCATAGAAAAACCACAAACCATAAACATGCCGAATAAAAATTTGCGCATTTAGCACTCCCCCAAGATCAAATCATGTCGACGAGAATAGCTAAATCAACGTTGAAATTCAAGCTAACAATTTATTCGATTAATAATAGGGCTTCATCTGGATTGACTTGTTCACCTTTATTAACATAAATTTCTTTAATCACTCCCGCGATTGGAGCTTGTACTTCAGTTTCCATTTTCATGGCTTCAGTAATTAATAAAACATCACCTGCTTGCACTTTATCATCTAATTTCATTTTTACATCAACTATAAGACAAGGCATTGCTACACTAACATGGCCTGGTTTGGACACAGGTGGTCTATTACTTTGCCCTGCTTGGTCAGTCACAATAACATCTAAATCTTCTAATAGAATTTCTTCAGGTACTTGATCAACGGTCAAATATATCGGTCTTTCACGTTGTCCTTGATGGCCAGCACCCTTTATTTCAATCTGATAAGTTTCACCATGTAAACTAACATTGAATTTTTTTGATTTCTTAATAGGCTCGCATGATTTATTTGCTTCTTCTAGGTTTAGAGGCTCTGGAATTAAATTATTATCAGCTCGAGCTTGTAGAAAAGATTTTCCAACATCAGGAAACATCGAATAAATTAAAACATCTTCTTCTGATTTCGCTAAGTCTCCAATATCCTTTTCGAGTTTAGAAAATTCGTTTTTAATTAAATCTGCAGGTCGACAAGTAATTACATCTTCCTGCCCAATCGCTTTCATTTGCACAGATTTATTTATAGTACCAGGTGCTTTTCCGTATTGTCCTTTCAAATAAAGTTTAACTTCATTCGTGATCGTTTTATATCGTTCCCCTGTTAATACATTTAAAACTGCTTGAGTCCCCACCACTTGAGAAGTTGGAGTAACAAGTGGCGGAAATCCTAAATCTTGCCGTACTTTTGGTACTTCTTTTAAAACTTCAGTCAATTTTTCTAAAGCATTCTGTTCTTTTAATTGATTATATAAATTTGAAATCATGCCACCAGGAATTTGATTAATATGAACTCTCGGATCTACACGCGTTGCTTCACTTTCAAAACGGGAATATTGTTTTCTAACATCTCGAAAATAATCGGAGATTTCTTGCAATAAGTGTAAGTCTAAATTTGTTTCATAGGGTGAACCACGAAAAGCTGCAACCATTGCTTCTGTAGCAGCGTGACTTGCACCTTCTGCAAAAGAAGAGTTTGCAGTATCAATATGTCGACAACCATTCATGACTGCTTCATATAATACAATTGGTGCTAATCCTGAGGTTGCATGAGAATGAATATGGAGTGGTATATCAACTGCTTTTTGTAATGCTTTTACCAATTCAACAATTGCTTTAGGTGTTAATAAACCCGCCATATCTTTAATTGCAATACTGTCACAACCTAGTTTTTGGAATTCTTTTGCTAACGTTAGATAACTTTCGATATTATGAACAGGCGATACTGTATAACTAATCGCACCTTGAGCATGTTTGCCACAAGCTTTTACAGCTTTAATTGATAAAGATAAATTTCGTAAATCATTTAACGCATCAAAAATTCGAAAAATATCAACACCATTTTTTGCACTACATTGAATAAATTTTTCTACGACGTCATCAGCATAATGACGATAGCCTAATAAATTTTGTCCTCGTAACAACATCATTATAGGCGTATTAGGTAATTTTTCTTTTAATTGTTTTAAGCGTTGAAAAGGATCTTCTTTCAAAAATCGAACACACGCATCAAAGGTCGCACCGCCCCAAGCTTCAAGTGACCAAAAACCCACTTTGTCTAACTTTTCACAAATAGGTAACATGTGCTCAGTGCGCATTCTGGTTGCAATCAAACATTGATGGGCATCACGTAATATATTTTCAGTAATAAAAACTTGGCTCATAATTAAAATCCTTGGTAGGCTGCAATTGCAGCTGCAATGACTGCAGCAAGATGTCGTGGCTCTGCTCTTTTTGAATAATGAATTAATTCTGGATGATTATCGATAAAGCCAGTATTAAAATTCGCTTCTAAAAAATCATCACAATTTAAAATTTCACGATAAAAATTACTCGTCGTCACCACGCCATGTAAACGCATATCGCTTAATGCGCGCAAACCTCTCGCGATTAAACTTTTCCAGTTTAGTGACCACACTGTAATTTTTGCACAAAGAGAATCATAATAGGGAGGGATATCATAACCAGTATAAATTGCAGAATCAGTTCTCACACCTGGTCCACCTGGGGCATAATATCTCGACACTAATCCAAAACTTGGTAAAAAGTCATTTTGCGGATCTTCCGCATTTATTCGCATTTGCATCGCAAAACCACGGTAGCTAATTTCATCTTGTGTAAGTTCTAATTTTTTGCCGCTCGCAATTTCAATTTGTGTTTGAACGATATCAATTCCGGTAATTTGCTCTGTAAC
>CAYGUK010000002.1:0-34905 GCA_964352985.1 uncultured Legionellales bacterium | reverse complement strand
CTCTGTAACCGTGTGTTCTACTTGTAAACGAGTATTCATTTCTAAAAAAAATAATTGATCATGTTCATCCATTAAAAATTCAAGAGTCCCTGCATTTTCATAGGAAACATGTTTTGCCGCTTTGATACCTAAATTACAAAGTTCACGACGTTTTTCTTCACTGATTTGGGGCGAAGGAGCTAATTCAATTAATTTTTGATGCCTACGTTGGATAGAACAATCACGCTCATATAAATGAATCACGTTACCATATTTATCCGCTAGTATTTGTACTTCTAAATGTTTAGGATTAACAACACATTTTTCGATAAAAACATCAGCTTGACCAAACGTTTTTTCGACTTCAGATCTAACTCTATCAAAACTTGATATTAATTCTTTTTCGTTATGACACAAGCGAATACCACGACCACCGCCACCATTCGTGGCTTTTAACATCACAGGATAAGCTATTTCATTGGCAATAGATTTAGCTTCGTCAATATTAGCCACATTGCCATCACTTCCTGGTAATACAGGAATTCCGGCATTTTTCATCATTAAGCGTGCTTGGATTTTATCACCCATTTCCCGAATAGTTTTCGCTTCGGGTCCGATGAAAATAATACCACGGCTGGCAGCGCATTCAGCTAATATTGGATTCTCAGATAAAAAACCATATCCCGGATGGATCGCATCACATTTTGTTGCTAAAGCTAAATTAACAATTCGATGAACATTCAAATAGCCTGCAATCGATTCTGGACCGATATTATATGCTTCATCAGCTCGTTTAACATGTAATGCGAAACGATCTGCATCTGTGAAAATTGCGACCGATTTAATTCCCATTTCAGCACAAGCACGAACAATGCGTAACGCAATTTCACCTCGATTCGCAATTAATATCTTTTTGATCAATTAAATCTCCTTGTTGTTTACAATGAGTTTCCTTAATAAAAAATATAATTATGCAAGATAATATTAAGGACACCGGTAACAAAAGAAGAGCCGTATTATAATCATGTAAATTATAACTTGGCACTTGGTTGATGATCGTGCCATTCCAATTATGTTTTAGCAACCATCCTATTAAAGGTTGTAGGATTGGCGCGCCAATGACAATACAAATCATGTTGGTAAATCCCATCGCTGTCGCTCTAACTTCAGGACAAGTAATATCACCCACTAAAGCAAAAGGAATAACATAAACACCACAAAAAAATCCAAGTAATGTTAACAACATTATCATACATGCGAATGAAATTGGCACATAAAGTAATGTAATTAATAATATTGAACTGAGTAAACTCCCAACCATCATCACGGGTTTGCGGCGTTTTATTTGATTTGAAATCCAGCCTGAAATCGGACCGCCAAAAATTGTTCCCACAAATATCATCGCAGCGCAATCAGCAGCTACAGTTAAATCTACATGATATCTAATTTGTAGATATGGCACACACCACATTGCAGCAAACGCAGCAATAATAGCAAATACTAAGCCACCATAAAGACTTGCAAACCATGTTTGAGGATTGTCGATGACTAAATTTATTTGTTTGCTTAACTTCATTTTTTTTATTGGGTGTTGGTGATGAACTCTTTTATCGCGAATAATAAACCAAGTGGTGACTGACAATAACAATCCAAAAGCACCACAAAGATACATGGTATTGCGCCAGCCAAAAGCACCAACACATTGTGCTAACATGGCTTCACCAATCGCACCACCAAACATACCTAAGCCTTCGGTTAATCCAGCCAATAATGCAAAACGTTTTGGTGGAAACCAGTTTGCGGCGAGATAAAGCGCTGCGGCAACTGCAGGTGCAGTTACCACTCCCATTAATAACCGAGCAATGGTTGCAACAATTAATTGGTGAGAAAGACCAAATAAAAAACTCATTAATCCACTTAAGAAAATACAAATCGTTAATATAATTCGTGCACCATATCTATCTGTAAGTAAACCACCAGGAATTTGCAAAATCATGTAGCTATAAAAAAAACTCGCTGATAAAAATCCAACACCGGCAATGCTAATTCCAAAAGCGGATTCTAAACAAGGAATCATCACACTCGTTGAAGCTTGCAATAAAAATTGATACAACACAAAAATTGCGGCAATTCCCCAGATCAACCATGATCGTAAGCTAACGTTTTGACTTTCCATATTTAAAATATCCCATTCAAAGTGGGCACTCACTTTATAGTATCTAGAACAATTTTAAAACCGTAAACTAAGACTATTAAAAAGCGATATTCAGATCTCAATAATTACTTTTTTTCATGAGAATTAATACTATCTTAAGTTAAATGCGATAAACTAAATTCAACTAAGAAAAATAAAATTGTTAAAAATAGTACCATTAATATTAACAATCTCAAACTTGATTGAATAATAAAAACCATTTATGCTTACTTTTTTTACTTGTACAAAGAATCGACCTTGCTCCGGACGATACTGCCCAAATCAGAGGTGAAAAACCTCACCATCACAATCCCAGGTTTGGAATTACATGCCCAAACCTGGGGAACAATTACTTCTGAAAATAAAATCTTAGCGCTTCATGGTTGGCTTGATAATAGTTCCAGTTTTCAGCGTCTCGCTCCATTAATACAAAACGCTCAAATTATTGCTCTAGATTTGCCTGGACATGGGCATTCTGATCACCGCCCGCCCGGTGCACGTTATCACATTATTGATTACGTCCCAGATATCATTGCTGTATTAGATCTTTTATCTTGGGACAAAGTGACATTACTTGGGCATTCGCTAGGCGGTAGTATTTGTTGCATGGTTGCCGGCAGTTTCCCCGATCGATTACATAAACTTGCCTTGATTGATTCTATCGGCGCTCTCACACACGAAGCACATGAGGTACCAGTAAAATTACGTCAGAGTATTTTAAGAGAACAACAAATAGCTATAAAAGCTTCACGAAAATACAACACTATTGAATCGGCAATTCAAGCACGAATTCGGAATAGTGATTTAAGCTATGAAAGCGCTTGTATTATTACTCATCGAAATATTAAAAAAATTAATGAAGATTTTTATTGGCGTTTTGATCCACGTTTACTTTATCCTTCATTATGCCGTTTGACAGATGCACAAGCACAAGCTTTTATCCAGAACATCACTGTACCTGTTTGTGAGTTACAAGCTGATCCTGGATATCCTTATGACAAAGCTAAATTTGCAAAAGCATTATCGCTAGTGCAAAATTTAGAATATCATTTAATACAAGGTAATCACTACCCACATTTAGAACAAGCTGAAGTAGTGGCAATGCATTTAAATAAATTTTTTGGATTTTAGATGTCAAAGCGAAAAAATATAGTACTGTTACTCACAACACTCTTGTGTTTACCAAGTTATGGAAATATCTATAGTGAATGGCATCTTTTAAAGTCTCACAAAGCTCCAAACAATGATCCATTCTCAGTGAACAATGAAATTGTGAATCCATTTTGTGTTTCTAAATTAGTGACGGCTCCTTCCGATCCATTTCCCACGATTGCGAGTGTCGATTTAAATGGTTGCCAGATAAGTCACACCAATTTACGGAAAATTTATCAAAATCAAAAAAATACATACTTAATTTTTTATAATAATAATGACCGACACAAAGGTTATTTTGATTACCAAGTTATTGGCCGCACAATTAATGGATTATATGTTATTAAAACCAGTGACGGACGAGGTAATAGAGGGACTTTTACAAAAATTCAAATCATTAAACTCGGTAAAGATCACGTCTATCATTATCGTAACCCCAACCCTTCAGGTAATTCCAAAACAAAACAGCTCAATATTCGCACGCGCGAAACGATGACTCTTGTCGGTGAGATTGAAGGTGCGAAGGGTTGCAACTATGGTATCAAAGAAGCAAGCCTCAGTGGCAACACATTAACAGTTGGTTTTTATATCAATAGTGAAGATTTTCAAAATTTAAAAACAATTCATGGTAAGAAAATTGATACCGCATTGAATAATAAAGCTGAAGAGTATCAATGTGTGGGCACTGCTTATTTTCAATATAATTTACAAAGTTTGAGTGAACCAAGTTTTGTTCGTGTGAGTGTATAAAAAAACTGCCTGCTCAAATAAACAGGCAGTATACAAATCTTAGAAATAAATACCAAATTGAGCAGTAACAGCGTCAGAACTACGGCCTAACTGGTTATTAGTTGCCGCATTAATAATTCCGCTATTTGTTCCGCTAGCAACAGTATTGATGCCATAATTCACATCATGACGATATTCAATACTCGCAATCGTATCACGCCAGATAGACATATTGATCACACCAATGAAGCGACGTCTAGGTAGATTCAACGCTAACGCATCATTCGTTTGCCCATAACCCACTGCAAATGAAGTAGGCTTACCAAAAATTGGAATGTTATAGGCAGCTTCAAAATTCATAGCAAGTGGTTTCGCGCCACTATTATTGAACATCATATTATTCACGTTAAATGCGCGAAGAGCACTCACATATTCACCTAAAAGCACCCAGCGACCAACACTTATAACACCATGAAAATCTATACCTGGCACATAACGAGCCAACAATTCATTATTCAAAGCGGGATTTGCGTTAGGTGCTGCAAATCCACCAAAAATAGCGCCTCCGGTGTTTTGCATGCCATCAGCATCCGCTAAACTGCGTATATAACTCACACCAAAGTTATAATCTGAACTACCACTTTGATAGTCATAACCTAAATCACCCCCAAATTGATTTAATTTTTGTGCGTTAGATGTTCGTGCGTCACCTGCAAACGTATAAGCAGAAGCATAGAGACCTGCTCCTTCCATCGTACGATAACCAATTAGTAGCGCACGACTATTTGTCCGCGCCATGATCAATGTGAACGGTGCAGAAATCATATTGCTGCTATAACGCCCAAATGGCAGATACATTTGACCAATGCTGAAATAAATGGGTGATCGATTAAAATTACCGATTGTCACAAAACCTTTGTTTAAAAAGATTCTTGAATTATCAATACGACGACGCGAAACATTTACTAAAGGCGGCGTGTTATCGTAATCTAAACCAATAAATCCTGTGACCCAAGGATCCATTTCTGCAGCTAACTCTATTTCACCAGTTGCTAAATCTACATCAGAAGTAGAAGTGCCATTAAAGGGTCGTGACCACAATACTTGACCTTCAGCTTTACCACTAATGACCAAAAGTGGATGTTGTGGCTGTGCCAAGCCATAATATTTTAGACGATCATTTAAGCGTTGACGTTCACGTAAAATACGAACATCTTCATTAATACTTGAAATATTCACAATTAAATCCGAAGCATCAAATTCAGAATGCGTACCGAGATAGGGTGAAGAAGTAATTGGTGTACCTTGCGTATAAACCCAAGACGGTGTGTTCCGTTTTAAATGTCTGTGATGAGCAGCACCTTTAGTTATTGTTGATTTTTCTTGATGTTTTAATGCTGCTGCATGCTCGCGTATATCAGGATATTTTGCTGAGATGACACGAGGAGGATGAGCATATTGCGCATGTTCAAGTGATGTTAACTCATGTTGCATGCTTTGTAATTGTTGCTCCAACATTTTGGTTCTTTGCATTAACATACGAATTTGCGCGTCTTTTGAATTTGCGCCAAAACTAGATGTCGATAAAATTAAAGTTAAAACCCCCATTGCAGAATAGGTGATTTTTATCCATTTTTTCACGCTGTAACCCCCACAAGTAAAAAATGATTATGATTATTCTTTGTGTCCTGACACACCCCACTCATGTCATTAACAAAAAGGCTAACGATTTAAGCATATTTAATACGTTTTTTCTAGGATTTTTTCTCTGATAAAGTACGTATATTTTAACATAAAGTTGGTAGAGTTTTTTTTGGACAGCTCTTACATTGATTTTGTTTTTAGATGACATATTTAAAAATGTGAATAACTTGATACGTGCTTCAGAAATAATCTCAACGTCTACGATAAAACATTTTACTTAGCTCTGCTATGCGAGATATATTTTTCAAAGCTTGAGTTCAAAAATTCAACAAAAATTGAAAATACAATTACGACATAGATATACGATCGTGAAACTTCAAGGTGAATACCATCAAGTACCAAGATAATTCCTATAAGTAAAATAAAAGTCAGCGCTAAAATTTTCACTCGAGGTTTTTTATTTATAAAATGACAAAGCGGTTCACTTGCTAACAACATAACTAAGATAGCTGCAGTAATTGCAATTGCCATAATAATATAATGATCTGTCATTCCCACTGCAGTGATAATACTATCAAGTGAAAACACCATATCAAAAAATGCAATTTGGGCTATAACAGAAAGATACTGTGATGGACTATGTTGTTGCTTAGTTGAATTTTCTTCTTTATTCCAAACAAAGTGATAAATTTCTTTAGCGCCTTTTAAAATCAAAAAGAAACCACCCACAACAAATAAAATATCACGTCCTGATACAGATAATGTGAAAACGATAAATAAAGGTTTCGTTAATGATGCAATCCAACTCGCTAAAGCTAATAACACTAATCTGAATATTAAAGCGAGTGCCAATCCTAGCTGACGAGCACCCTGTTGTTGATTGGCAGGTAAACGTGATGAGGTAATTGCTAACACCACTAAATTATCAACGCCTAAAACAATTTCAAGAAAAATCAGTGTTATTAAGGCAAGCCAATTATTAGGGTCTAACAAATGTTGCATAAAATACCTAAATTAATTCCAATTTTAGTTAATTTAACAAGATATCACAGTATCCTAGCCTTAAGCAGTAATCAATACCTAAGTTTATTAAAATTCCGTATAGCAGGCATTGAGAAATTTTACCAATAAAATTGTCTTTGCAAATAAGTATATCTTAAGCGATTCCATAGACATGTGACGCTTAGAAAGCTTACTTCGTGAGAAGTAAATAAGTATTGTATCAAGGAAATATTAATAATTTGAAAAAAACTGCTCACGTTTCATAATATATGATAATAGCAGTTTCTTTATAGTACTGGAGATCTTAGTAGGAGAATGCCATTCTCACATTAAGCGCCAAAGCTGGGATTTATCAGAGTATCGGCACTAATATTAAGAATAACTTCTTACTCAAAAGGTAATTAGTTACAATTAAAATTTTTTAAGGAAAAGCAATGAGTGAAACACTTTCTATAATTAAGCCTGATGATTTTCATCTTCACCTACGTGATGGTGATATCCTTAGTGATACTATTAATCAAAGTGCCCGTACTTTTCAACGCGCGGTCATTATGCCAAATTTAGTACCACCAATTACTACTGTTGACTTGGCACAAAATTATTACAATAAAATTATTAATCAATTGAATGATAAAAATACTTTCACACCACTCATGACACTTTACTTAACCGATCACACTTCAAAAGACGAATTAATTCTAGCTAAAAACTCTTCAATAATACATGGCGTAAAATTATATCCTGCAGGTGCGACGACACACTCTCATCAAGGAGTAACTAAAATAAATGCGTTATTTCATTTATTTGAAACTATGCAAGAAATTGATTTACCGTTACTAATACATGGTGAAGTGACAGATTGGAATGTTGATATTTTTGATCGTGAAACAAAATTTATTGAAGATACTTTACAGACTATCATTCAACAATTTCCAAAATTAAGAATAGTATTAGAACACATTTCCACAAAGACCGCCGTAGAATTTATTTCCTCCTGTAACAGCTTTGTCGCGGCAACCATTACACCACAACATTTATATCTAAATAGAAATGCTATATTTAAAGATGGAATTAACCCTCATCATTATTGTCTGCCCATTTTAAAACGTAAAGAAGATCAACTTGCCTTAATAAATGCGGCTATTAGTGGAGATCCACATTTTTTTCTGGGCACGGATAGTGCGCCCCATGCTATTCATCAAAAAGAAAAAACTTGTGGATGTGCTGGAATTTACTCAGCACCTACAGCAATATCAGTCTATGCAGAAATATTTTCTTCGCATAATGCTCTCGATAAATTTGAAAATTTCGCAAGTCGCTATGGCGCTGATTTTTATAAAATAAAATATAATCAAACACGTCTCACTCTGAAAAAGAAACCATGGCAAGTTCCTCTTAAATTATCACTCGGTAGTCAAACAGTAGTACCCATGTGTAGTGGAGAAATGTTATCCTGGCAAGTCATAGAGGAAAATTAAATGACTCACAAAATTGCCAATCGTTTTCGCGGCTACTTGCCCGTTGTGATCGACATTGAAACCGCTGGTTTTAATGCAGAAACTGACGCAATCCTAGAAATTGCACTTGTTATCATTAGCATGGATGACAAAGGATTACTTTATCCTGATCAATGCCACGCCTATCATGTTAAACCTTTTGAAGGTGCAAATTTAGAAAAAAATGCTCTAGAATTTACTGGTATCGATCCACATCATCCTTTTCGCTATGCTATTGACGAAGAGTTAGCACTCCAAAAGATTTTTCAATCCGTTAGACACGCCGTTAAAAAAGTCGATTGCCAACGCGCTGTTATTGTTGCTCATAATGCTTGGTTCGATTTATCTTTTATAAACGCCGCAATTAAACGGCATAACTTAAAAAGAAATCCATTTCATGCTTTCACAACTTTCGATACAGCAACATTGAGCGCACTCGCTTACGGGCAAACAGTTTTAGCTAGAGCTGCAGATGCCGCTAATATTCCTTTTGATAGAGATAAAGCGCATAGTGCAATTTACGATGCAAAAAGAACGGCAGAATTATTTTGCAAGATTGTAAATAATTGGGAACAAGCAAACAAAAATCGATGAAAGTAGCTATTAAAAAATAATCTTATATATAAAAAAAACCCCGCTATTGCGGGGTTTTTTTCAACTTTGGTAGTTAGATTATAAGAATCCAACTGAAAGTCTAACTTTACCAGTATTAGCATTTCTACCACTACCAGGAATAACAGCACCAAGAACAGTTGTGTTTGAACCAGCACTATAATCGCGGTCGTGAGTATATTCAAATTGAAGATTGGTGTTCTTAGCAAGACCCATAGTCCAATCTGCAATCCAACGACGCTTAGGTAAGAAGAATGCTAAAGATTGCGATGTTTGTTCATAACCAGCTGATACACGGTTTTCGTGACCCATAGCCATGAAGCCGTAACCAACATGAACACCTAATGAACTTGGTTTAGCACCAACACCGTTAAACGTTGCATCAATTACACTGAAACGACGTACTGCTGTTACCCAAGTAACATCAGCATCAAAGTTATTCCAATAACCATCGGCGTGTAATGCAACACCACCAGCTGAAGTGTTATATTGGAATGCAGCAGCATTATTAATAGTTACACGAGGATAAATTGCACGAGCATCTAACATGTTAAATACCCAGCTACCACCAAGCATAAAGCCTGTTTGGCCTGAACCATCACCCCAATCATAACCTACGTCAACACCACCATTGTTGATGTTTGCATGGTTATTAGTAACAAAACCTGCACCATTTAAAGTTGGCGCACGGAGTAAATCACCGCGGAATGCGTAGACACTACCCCAGAAACCACAAGGTTGCACGTAACCTAAGTTAGCAGCAACAGCGTTAATTTCAGATAACTCTTGAGGTAAACTATATGTCAATGGATGCGGATCTTTGTAGTTACCAAAAGGCACATACATGCGACCAGCACTAAAGAAAAATGGTGATTGCGATAATTCACCTAAAGTTGCATAAGCTTCGTCTAAAGAAACAAAACTAATTCTATTTGCAAGCGTTAACACAGCTTGGTTAACACTTCTAGAACTTTGTGCAACGATTTCGATATGACCATTGACCCAGCTAGCTGGTTGAATATCAACAGAGATATTTGAATTACGTAAATTTAAATCACTGGAAGAACGGTTACCTGGATTACCAACAAAAATTGCTGGGTTTAACCAAATACCACTTACACCTAAACGACCTGTAATAGGATCAGCACGAGTTTCATCACTGATACCAGCATCTACTCGAATTTGTCCATTAACAGTAACGTGTTGTGTAAACCAGTTACTTCCACCCTTTGTATAAACTTGATGACTACCTTCATTGAGACGAGCACGCAATCCTGCGATATCGCCCCGTTGTTGTGCACCGATAGCGGTTCCGCCTAAAAGGCCTAGCACAAACATTGAAGCTACAACCGTTTTAACCTTCATGTTCTTAGATCTCCTTCACTACTTAGAAGAGGGGAAACTTAAATAAAACACATAAGAAAAGCATCAGCTGATACTTTACAACACTATTACCATTTAAAAAATTTTTAACTGGCTTTAGTGTTTCACCTAAATAAAAACGCACATTACTTCCCCCAAAGGAATATGTTTTTTATTTTAGGTTTAACCCTTCTTCTGAAAGTGAAAGACACACACGATTTTGAATTACGTGCGTCCCCCTCTCTATCAGAAACTATTTCGCACTTTGTCTGTTTTATATACCAAACAATTATATAAAAATAAATAGCTTATTTCTTTTTTTTAAAAAAATAATTAATTTTTTTAAAAAAATACGTTTTAAATTTCAAGTATCGTGCATTTTTCTGAAAAATATTTTCGTATTAAACAAATTTTTCACTATTTACAAAGTCTGTGGAGTTTAATCGTGTAACAGGTATTATGCAATTAATTTTAAAAAAAAATTTGCTAATGTTGAAAAAAAATAAAAAGACAAAATACAGAAAACCATTCTTTATTTGTAAAGAATGGTTTTCACGATGACTATATTGGTAACAAAACTCATTAAAGTTTATCTGAATTTTCTGCTAAATAACTTGCAACACCATCTGGAGAAGCTTTCATACCTTTATCACCTTTATTCCAGCCAGCAGGACAAACTTCACCGTGTTCTTCAAAAAATTGTAGTGCATCAACGATACGAATAATTTCATCAATGTTGCGACCAAGTGGTAAATCATTCACAATTTGAGATCTAACTAAACCATTTCTATCAATAATAAATGCACCACGTAATGCTACTCCTGCTTCAGGATGTTCAACACCATAAGAACGACAAATACCATGATTGATATCAGCAGCCAATGTATATTCCAATTTACCAATACCACCATCTTTTTCAGCAGTGTTGCGCCAGGCGTTATGAGTGAATTGAGAATCAATCGACACACCAACAACTTCAACATTTCTATTTTTGAATTCATTCATGCGATGATTTAAGGCAATTAATTCTGAAGGACAAACAAAAGTAAAATCGAGAGGATAAAAGAATACTAATCCATACTTTCCTTTGGTAGCTTCACTCAAACGAAAATTTCCAACAATTTCACCATTTGCCAAAACCGCAGAAACACAAAAATCGGGGGCTTTACGACCTACTAATACACTCATTTTCTACTCCAAAATTTATCTTAGTTGAATTAAGGCGCCAAGTTTCACCCAAGCCAACAGGCCTGTCAACTTTCTCTTAACTCAATATATTAAGACTCAATCTCATTTGACAATAATTCTCATTTACATTATATTTAATATAATTCCCTAAGGATGCTTGAATCATGTATGTGTGCATTTGTAAACAAGTCACTGATAAACATATAAAAATAGCTATAGAAAAAGGCTGTTGCACGATGAAAGCATTGTGCAATGAGTTGGGTGTCGCAAAACAATGCGGCAAATGTAAAAATCATGCTCGCGCCCTACTCAATCACCAACAACAACCCCAAGTCAAAATGAATAAATCTGACTAACTATTTCAATATCTATTCCATTAACGATATACTGCCGTCTCACTTGCCTAACAAAACTTTTGGAGTAGACATGGAAATTGATAATAAAGTAATAGAACACTTAAATAAAATTCTCAAAAATGAACTTACCGCTATCAATCAATATTTCCTCCACTCTCGCATGTATAAAAATTGGGGTCTCACTAAAATTGCAGACCATGAGTATCACGAATCTATTGACGAAATGAAACATGCTGATCATTTAGTAGATAGGATTTTATTTCTTGAAGGTTTACCAAACCTCCAACAATTAGGAAAACTTTATATTGGAGAAAATCCACAAGAAATAATTGAGTGTGATTTAAAACTCGAATTAGAAGCAATCCCTGATTTACGTGAAGCAATTGCTTATTGTGAGTCTGTAAAAGATTTTGTAACCAGAGATTTATTAAATAATATTTTAATTAGTGAAGAGGAGCATGTTGATTGGCTTGAAACACAGCAAGATTTAATTAATCGTCTTGGATTGGAAATTTACTTACAAAAAAACATTTAATATAACTTTCATTCATCTGAGTACAGAACTAATCCACCAAATATAGAATTACAAAAAATAACGCTTTGGGGAAAAGTATGCTTTCCCCAAATCCATAAAAATCTAAAATATTAAATAACACACACAAATAATCAGTTCAGGTTAATAATATCTAGAGAGGTAATAATCTTTCCCCAGAGTTAAAACTAAAATAATTTAAAATCTCACGCCAGAGAAGATATTCAAAAAATAGTAATTACGAGCCGCTGAAAGATAAATTTATATAGAATTTAATTTTTCAATCCTGATCAACACAATTCTCAATCAGTTTTTGCAACTCACCTTGCTCATGAAGTTCAGCAATAATATCAGAGCCGCCAATCAATTCACCTCGAATATATAATTGTGGGAAAGTCGGCCAATTAGCATATTGCGGTAAAGTTTGTCTTATTTCAGGATTTTGTAATATATCAATATAAGCATACTTTTTCCCACATGAATTTAATAGTTGAACAGCACGAGCAGAAAAACCGCACATCGGAAATTGCGGACTTCCTTTCATGTAAAGAATAATAGGATTGCTTTCGATTTGATCTTTAATTTCTTCTAAAATATTCATTCATTACCCTTTTTCAAAGTTAAGCTGTCAACACATTAAAGTTCTAATAAAACTTAATTGAAATTATTTCATTCAATTTAAGCTATACCGTACTTACTTTAGTTTAGCAAGAAATAAAGATCTTGTCATTATCCCTTGCGAAGTTGACGATGACTTACTACACTCTACTGTTTTCGCAATATGAAGCAATAGGAGAATAATGATGCCGTTTGAATTACCCAAATTACCTTATGATATGGATGCATTAGCACCTCATATCTCAAAAGAAACACTAGAATATCATTACGGCAAGCATCACGCTGCTTACGTTAATAATTTAAATAATTTAATTCCAAGCACAAATTACGAAGGCTTGTCACTAGAAGAAATCATTATGAAAGCAACCGGGGGTGTTTTCAATAATGCTGCCCAAATATGGAATCACACTTTCTACTGGCACTGCTTATCACCAAGCAGCAAAGGTAAACCACAAGGCGCGTTATTAGACAATATTAATAATACCTTTGGTTCATTTGAAAAATTTAAAGAAGACTTCACTAAAACTGCAGTGAGTACATTTGGCTCGGGCTGGGCATGGTTAGTTAAAAATAACGACGGTGGACTTGAACTAATTAGTACCGCAAATGCGGGCACCCCCATGACAGAAAACAAGAAAGCATTATTAACTTGTGATGTTTGGGAACATGCTTATTACATCGATTATCGCAATGCAAGACCAAAATATGTCGAGTCATTCTGGGAAATTGTTAACTGGGAATTTGTTAGTAAAAACTTTGAAGGTTAATGATTTAATCAGTATCATAAAAGCCAGGTATAAGCCTGGCTTTTTTATGGAGAAAAAATATGGCGCCTGATGGTGATATTGTAATGCAAACGCTAGCAATGCCCCGAGACACCAATGCTAATGGTGATATATTTGGCGGATGGCTAGTTTCTCAAATGGATTTAGGTGCAGGCATTCTTGCTAAGAAAAAATGTAATGGTCGAGCAGTTACTATAGCAATTAATGCAATGACGTTTATTCATCCAGTAAAAGTGGGTGATTTAGTAACCTGTTACGGCAAGCTCATTCATGTCGGCCGCACCTCTATGAAAATTAAAATCGAGGCTTGGGCTCACCCTCCTGAACAAGCCAATTCAGTCAAAGTCACTGAAGGCACCTTCACATTTGTCGCAATTGACGAAAATGGCCATTCTAGAGCGATTGACGGCAATTAATTTTTTTTAAATTTAACTATTAATCAATATCTTAAAATGATGTCAAATTGTCTATCAATGATGAAAGAGCCACATTCATGAACTACACTTAAGAATAAGCATACTATTGACTGTCATTAGTTCTGATATTATCCAACTTTTAGAATAAGCATACTCTCGTTGGATTTAAGTATGAGGTAAATGAAGATGAAATCTGGGTATCGTTATCGATTATTAAGTTTAGCGTTTACATTATGTGGTGTGTTAATTTTAATGTTAGATCATTTAAATATCGCCATGCCTTTGTTTCATATCGATCCTGCAGTGATTGCAAGTGCAATTGTTATTGTCGGATCTTTTCTAATTATTGCTGATCATGGAAAAAACGACAGAGCCTTAAAAGATATTGTTAAAAAACTTCATCTTGTTATGGATTTTAAAACCAAAACGATGAAAGCACATCCCGAGATCACTGCCGACGAATTAGAAAATAGGCTTGTTAATTTTGCAGAGAACATCAATTTTAAAGAATTTAAAAGCTTTTTATATGCGAAAAATAAACCTTCATCAGCAAATGATCAGAATATAGAAAAAGAAGCTGCATAAATAATTATTCTTTATCTTCTTTAGGTTCAGCAAGGGACTTGACTCGTTTTTCAAGGCGAGCGAGTCTAGTTCGAATATCTTTTAATACGGTTAAAATATCATCTTCTTCTTCTTTTACTTTTTGCAAATCCTCTAGAATTTTACGAATATACAAATTTTCTCGTTTCACTTTTTTCACTTCTTTTTGCAAAAAGAAAGCTGAAAAGTTAGCAGTTAACACCGAAAATAAAGCTAATCCCATTAATATTAGAAATGCCGCAAAGACTCGTCCAATGCCACTCACCGGCACGACATCACCATACCCGACCGTACTCACTGTAACCCAAGCCCACCAAATACCATCTAAAAATGTGTGAATATTGGGATCGATACCCGCAATTAAAATACCCGATAAAATAATTATGATAAGCGCTGTTACTAAAGTTGTTCCTAAACGATTATCCGATAAAGAATAACGACAAGCATCAATCCAAGGTAAAAGTAATAATACAACTAAAATTAAACGATAATGGCGCAGATAATCTACAAAAGGCTGATAATCAAAAACAAAAGGTAAACCTAAAACAATAATAAACATAAATAGCCAATTACGTTTTATGTAAAGCGCTTTATTTTTTACAGTGATTAATAACAACATAAACTGAGTAAAAAAGAAAAACCAAACTGACAAATTCGCTATATAAATTTCAATATGTGTTAGCGAATCTAATAGCACTAAATGCCACTGCAAAGCCAACCAAATAACGACCGGAATATTAAAATAAGCAAATAGCTTACCTAGTTGACGAGTACGTAAAGATTCTCCCTCATCAACCCCTGCCATGCCGATATAATAATGAAGTGATGGCATTTTATTCTTCCGTTAATGATAGCAAAGTTGCATTTCCTCCCTGTGCAGTGGTGTCGATAGTTAATGTACGCTCACTACACAATCTTAATAAATAATGCGGACCACCTGCTTTAGGTCCTGTTCCAGATAAACCTTCACCACCAAAAGGTTGCACGCCTACGACAGCACCAATTATGTTTCGATTAACATAGCAATTTCCAATATGCATGCGTTGGTAAATATACTCACAGCTTTCAGTGATACGGCTTTGTATACCAAAAGTTAAACCATAACCGGTATTATTAATATCTGCAATGATCTTATCAAGATCTTCAGAATGATAGCGAATAATATGTAGTACCGGACCAAAATGTTCCCGCGATAATTCATTAATATTCTTTAACTCAATCAATGTAGGTGAAATAAAATAACCTGTTAAAGAATTTTTAATTGGCGTTTGATAAATAACATTTGATTCATCGATATGTTGCTTTAATAGTTTAAGCGCATCTTCATCAATAACAGGCCCAATATCGGTTGCTAGATTTTCAGGATCATCGACTGTTAATAATGCCATTGCACCTTGCAACATTGAAATAACTTTATTCGCAATTTCATGTTGTAAATAAAGCACTCTTAGTGCCGAACACCGCTGCCCCGCACTACCAAATGCTGATTGCATAACATCAACGACCAATTGCTCAGGTAACGCTGTGGAATCCACAATCATTGCATTTTGTCCACCGGTTTCTGCAATAAAAGGGATAATCGGACCATTGCGTTTTGCCAAACATAAATTAATTAACTTAGCCGCCTGTGTGCTACCGGTAAACATGACACCTGCTATCGCATCACTTTCCACTAAACCTTGACCAATAATTTCGCCCTGACCGGGAATAAACTGCAGAACATCCGTGGGGACCCCTGCTTCATGCAATAATTTTACCGCTTCAAAACCAATTAAAGCTGTTTGCTCTGCAGGCTTTGCAATCACGACATTTCCCACAATCAATGCCGCCACAATTTGACCCAAGAAAATAGCCAAAGGAAAATTCCACGGACTAATACAAATAAATATTCCTCTACCATGTAAACTCAACGCATTAAACTCTCCCGTTGGACCAGGCAATTCAATCGCTTTTTGCTGTAATTTCTTTGCTTGCATTGCATAATAGCGACAAAAGTCAACCGCTTCACGCACTTCAGAAATACAGTCATTTAAAGTTTTACCGGCCTCTTTAATTAGGAGTGAAATAAATTTCGCACTATTTTTTTCTAATAGATTGGCTGCTTGTAATAAACAGTTAGCACGGACTTCAACGTTTTTACTTTGCCAACGAGGAAATGCTTTTTTAGCATTATTAATTGCATAAGGAATTTGCTGAATATTACCAGAAATAACATCACCAATTAATTGCTGGGAATTATAGGGTGAATAAATTGATTGTCTCTCGCCTGTTGAAAGATTTTGGCCAACGATAAGTGGCATAGCATGCCAATTCATTTTTTCGAATTTCTCGATTTCTTCCTTAAATTTTTTACATTGCAATCGATCACTTAAATCTAACCCATAACTATTTAATCGCGAATCCCCATATAAATTTTTTGGTAATGGAATATGTGGATGTGGTTTGCTTATAATATTTTTAGTTATTTCAACAGGCGACTGCACTAAATCATTAATATTCGTTTTCTCATCAACAATTCGATTTACAAACGAAGTATTGGCACCGTTTTCCAAAAGACGTCTGACTAAATAAGCCAATAAATCTTGATATCCACCAACCGGCGCATAAATACGACAAGGAATAGATAAATTATTTTTTCCGACAATTTGATCATATAGCGGTCTGCCCATGCCATGTAAACATTGAAATTCAAAATCACGATAATCGCCGACCATTTCAAGCACCGCACTTAAGCTATAAGCATTGTGTGTCGCAAACTGCGGAAATATATATTTCGTATTAGCAATTATTTTTTTTGCACAAGCAATAAAAGAAACATCTGTTGATCCTTTACGAGTAAAAACAGGATAACCTTCAAACCCCATCACTTGCGAATGCTTGATTTCACTATCCCAATATGCGCCTTTAATTAATCTCACCATGATCCGTTTTTGATGTTTCTTTGCTAAGTCAATTAACCAATCAATTAAATAAAACGCTCTTTTTTGATAAGATTGCACTGCCAAACCAAAACCTTGCCAATCTTTAAGCGAGGGATCAGAAAAAACAATTTCAAAAATATCTAATGATAAATCTAAACGCGTTGCTTCTTCAGCATCAATAGTTAAATTAATATTCGCATCTGCTGCAAGCTTAGCTAATTGCAAAATCTTAATTGATAACTCTTTTACAACTTGGGAAGACTTAGTAAATTCATAACGGGGATGTAACGCGGATAATTTAATTGAAATACCAGGACTTTGTTTCTCATCTTTATCCTGTGAAATTTTTGCTAATTTAGCAATCGCTTTTTCATAGGCTTTATAATAACGCTCAGCATCAGCCCAAGTTCTAGCAGCTTCGCCCAACATATCATATGAATAACAATAACCATTTTTTTCTAAATCACGCGCACGTTTTACTGCATCATCAATCGTTTGCCCCATGACAAATTGTTGGCTCATAATTTTCATCATGCGATTTACCGCTAGGCGAATAGCAGGTAATCCACTTTTTTTAACTAAGTTTCTTAAAATGTGTTGTTTGTCTTGCGAACCATTTTTATCTTTCGTCAAAATTTTACCGGTTAGCATTAATCCCCAAGTTGCCCAGTTTACAAATAGCGAATCACTTTGTCCTTTATGTTCATGCCATTCGCCATCACCAATTTTATCGATAATTAATTTATTTATGGTTGCCTTATCAGGAATTCTTAATAAACTTTCGGCAAGACACATTAACGCAATGCCTTCTTCACTAGAAAGATCATATTCCATTAAGAAAGCATCTAAACCACCTTGGCGTTTACGTGTCTCTCTTACACCTTGCACTAACTTCGCCGCTTTAGTTTCTATGTGTTGCAAACTACGCTGAGATAATTCTGCATATTCAAGTAAATTATTAACACAAGTATTTTCATCCATGCGGTAAGCTTTATTCATAGCTTGTCTTAATGGATTAGGTAACACAGGGCAATCTTGTAATATCATTGTTTTCTCTCATCACGATAAAGTTTAGGTATTTTAGCGATAATTAAATTGTTTACAATGGAAAGTTATCAATTATAGTTTGTTGCAACCGTACCAATTGTCCATGAAAAAAATGCCCCACTTCTGGAAACTTAATTAAAACAGGAGGCTTTGTTAATGACGCTATCCACTGGTAAACATCTTCTTTTGGCACCACCTCATCCGCTTCACCTTGTAACACTAACCAAGGACATTTGATTTCAGGTAAAGATTGAAAATCAAAGTGATGAACAGGTGGTGCTATCGTTAATAAAAATTTTATGTTTTCTTTTTGTTGCAACATGGTACAAGCACGGTAAGCAACAAAACTCCCAAATGAAAAACCATTTAATAAAAGTGGATGTTTGGGAAAATGTTTTTTAGCAAACTCAATTACAGCCAATAAATCATCGGTTTCACCAAGCGCTTCAGCATAAGAGCCTTCACTGCTACCCACTCCTCGAAAGTTAAATCGAATAGAGGGAATGCCCAATTCACGATAAGTTTTTGCCAGAGTATAAATCACTTTATTATTCATCGTGCCCTGAAATAACGGATGTGGATGACAAATAAAAGCAATTGCTTTTATTTTGATTTCTTTGGGGACGGTAATGATGGCTTCTAATTTTCCGACACAACCGGGAATAAGCTGTTGATTATCACCAATTTCGAACACTTTATTTCCTCTTGTTTACATTGCGGTCAGCATTTTAATGAAGCACTCACGAGAAAGAAAGATCTATCCGCGTTTAGCTTGACATACTATACATATTCACTGATAATTACTTAAATTTATTTTAAATGTATAGTAACAGATGTTTAAATTTTTACAGAATTCTACAAAAGCTTGGTGGCGCTCATCGAATGCGGGAACTCCTGTATAATGAGCATTTAGCTTTTTACGAGAACCCGCTGAAGGCGGGTTTTTTAATGCCTAGCATTTCCCGCCATAGGTTTACCGGAGATAATAAAGGTGTTAGAAATGTTAAATAAAAATCAGTCTATTACGAAATTCCAAACCTTGCAGAAAAGCATCGATGAGGAAGTAAATCCAAATGATTTATTCTTCCAGCTCAGTAATGGTGGTCACACCGAAGGCAGTATATTTTTTCAACTTGGAAATACAGAATCTACTTATCAACATTTAAGTATTGGTGTTTATCAACCGAGTCTTGCCATTTGTGGTCGCAAAAATCAATTCGTCGTGAAAGCATTAGATGAGATAGGTGAGCAATTAATAAAAACCATAAAAATGCCTAATGCCATTCTACGTCACGGTGTATTAACAGGTTCGCTCAATCCTGACTTATCACAAGTTTCTATCACCTCGCGATTAAGTGCGCGTAACCATACTGATTTATTGAAACAATGTTTATTCCCTATCGACCACGATAATCAACGTTTACCCATTGGTTTATTTGGCTGTTTTGCCTATGACTTTATTCGTCAATTTGAAGCAATTCCTATGCCCCAGCATGATTGTTTAAAAGAATATGACTACGTTTTTTATTTTGCGACGAATCTTTTTATTGTCGATCACTTACAGCATAAAACAACTTTCATCTCGTTATATCAAACACCCGACCAAAAAAAACGCGCAGAAAAAGAAATCGCACGTATGGAAAAAGCAGCTCAATCACTTAAATCAATTATTTTTCCAAGAGTTTATTGCAACGATTTGCAAAGTGATACGAATTTCAATCATTATAAAATAGCTGTCAACACCATCAAAGATCACATTAATAAAGGCGACGTCTTTCAAGCAGTTTATGGTCGCATGATGAGTGCAACATGTTTTGGGAATCCGTTAGCGATTTATAATAACCTCACCAGAATTAATCCTTCACCTTTTAATTTTTACATGCAAGATATGGAAGGCACACTTGTTGGCGCATCACCGGAATTGGCATTACGTGTTGTGAAAAAAGATCAAGGTCATCGCGTTGAAATTCATCCCATTGCTGGCACAAAACCCCGTGGAAAAATCAACGGCATGATTGATCAAGAATTAGATCAACGCTACGCCATGGCCATGCAAGTCGATGAAAAAGAATTAGCAGAACACACCATGTTAATTGATTTGGCCCGCAATGATATAGCCAGTATCGCGTTACCTGGCACCACAAAAGTCGACAAAGCGTTTGAAGTGCAAAAATTTTCTCATGTTCAACATTTAGTCTCTAAAGTCAGCGGACAATTAAATCCAAACTATCATGCGCTACAAGCCTATTTAGCTACAATGAACATGGGCACATTAACAGGCGCGCCCAAAGTATCCGCCATCAATATTATAAATCGCTTAGAAATAAATGCTCGGGGTTATTTCGGTGGCGCCTTTGGTTTCATTACAGCAGAAGGTGAATTAGAAACCACCATTATTATTCGCTCGATGCGTTTAAAAGATAATAAAGTTTATATCCGGGCTGGTGGCGGCATTGTTGCAGATAGCTTACCTGAAAATGAATGGTTAGAAACCGAAAATAAATCGCGCGCTTGTGCCAAAGCCTTAAAGGAATTTCAACATGTCGCATAAGAAAGTAATACTCATCGACAATTATGACTCATTTGTTTATAACCTAGCCGATGAATTTGCACGATTAAATTGTGAAATAGAAGTTTATCGTGCCAACTGGGATGTCACTGAAGCCGTTAACACCATCAATAAAATTAATCCTGATTTACTGATTTTTTCACCAGGTCCTGGCCACCCAGATGAAGCAACATTATGTTTATCACTTTTACAAAAAGTAAATCCAGCACAACGCATACTCGGCGTTTGTTTAGGCCACCAATGCATTATTTCGCATTTTGGTGGTGAGATTACACGCGCACCTGAAATCATGCATGGCAAACCCGCGGCTATTACTCATAATGGGAAAGATATATTTGATGGCTTATCGAATCCATTACAAGTTGCACGTTACCACTCTCTCATTGGAAAAAATATTCCTGATTGTTTAAAAGTCACCGCCCAATGCGGTGATATTGTGATGGCTGTAAAGCATGTTTCACGGCCTATTTATGGATTACAATTTCATCCTGAAAGTATTTTAACTCCTGAAGGGAGTAAAATAATTATCAATATTTTGGAGCAATGCAATGACCATGATCAACAATGCGCTTAATAAAGTCGAATTAACAAAAATGTTAATTACACAAGATTTAAATCTCGCATCACAAGTAGAATTATTACAACAATTATCAATTGATAATATTACTGGTGAAGAATTAGCAGAAATCACCAAATTATTATTAGCACAAAGCGACACCTTTAGATCGCCTTATCAAAATGCGCTAGATTTTGTTGGCACCGGTGGTGATAATAGTAATAGCTTTAACATTTCGACAACAACTAGTTTTATTTTAAGCGCTTGTGGGTATCCGGTGTTTAAACATGGCAATCGTTCTATTACCAGCAAATGTGGCAGCTTTGATTGTTTGGAAGCGTTAAATATTGCCATTCCAGAAAATAAAGACCAAGCCTTACAACAAATAAAAACGCATCATATTACGTTTCTTTATGCGCCTTACTTTCATCCGCAGTTTAAACATTTTGCAGATGCGCGCAAACAATTAGCGCGAGAAAAAATTAAAACCTTATTCAATATCATGGGACCTCTATTAAATCCTGCAGGCGTAAAAAATATTGTCATCGGTGTTTTTAAACCTGAATTAATTAAACCCATGATAAGCGCATTACAATTACTCAATTACGACCGCGCGATAGTATTACATGGTAATGGCATGGATGAAGCAAATCTTATTGGTGAAACCCATATCGCGAAATTACACAATAATCAAATTACTTATCAAACTTTAAAAGCCACTGATATTGGACTAGCAAGCTGTGGTCCAGAAGAACTCATCGGCGATGAGCCTGCATTTAATGCTAAAATTTTAACGGCCATCTTAAATAATAAACTCGACGGTCCGAAAAAAGACATTGTTTTATATAATGCAGCAATTGCCTTGTCATTAATGGATGAACATTTAACCTTACAAGATGCCTTAGTGATTGCCAACAATGCCATTAAATCAGGCAAAACCAAAGAACTGTTGCAAGGATTAACAGGAGATAAAAAATGATTTTAGATAAAATCATTGCGCAGAAAAAAATAGAGATCAAAAATTTAAATACATTACCATCTCATGATCTCAACATGGCAACACATGATTTTCTACAAGCTTTAAATGCTGAGCATTTAAGTATTATTGCAGAAATCAAACCCGGCTCACCTCATCACGGTCAAATAAACCTTAATTATGACCCAAGCGAATATGCTAAAGCCTATACTAAAGCAGAAGTCGATGCGATTTCAGTTATTACTGATGAAACTTTTTTTCTCGCCCATCCACAAAATGTAAAAATCGTCAGAGAATATACCACGCTACCTATTCTCTACAAAGATATTATAATAGATGAAAAACAAATTCATCAAGCAAGATCACTCGGTGCCGATGCTTGTTTAATTGTGGTAGCCGCATTAGATGATAATAATATTGAAAAATTAATTGCTGAAACAGAAAAATTTAACATGACAGCCATCGTTGAAGTTTTCACCCAACAAGAATTAACACGAGCACTTCAATTTTCACCTAAAGTCATTCAAATTAATAATCGTAATTTACAAAATTCGGATATCGATATACAAAATGCTAATCGACTTAGCCAAGTTATTCCAGATGATATCACTGTCATTGCTGCATCGGGTATTAACCAACCAGAAGATATCAATGCAATAGACGAAAGAATTGACGCCGTATTAATAGGCAAAGCGTTAATGCAATCAACAAGTCCCATTGACTTCATCAAACAATGCAGGGCTCAATCATGAAAGTGAAAATCTGCGGAATTACCAACTTACATGATGCGTTACTCGCAGAAAAATTAGGTGCCGATTTTTTAGGTTTTAATTTTTCTAAACATTCACCCAGATGTATTACACCCATTGTTGCAAAAAATATTATTAATAAGCTATCAAATGCAAAACCAGTCGGTTTATTCATAGAACAAACTGAAAATGAAATTAAAACCATCACCAATTTTATAAATTTACATGCCATTCAAGTTTATCACTCTAAACTGGTTATCATTAATCATGTCAAAAATATTCATCCACTTCGTATCAAAGATAAACAATCACTCGAAAACATCGATGATATTCCTGCAGATTATTTGTTGTGTGATACTTATGTTGAAGATCAATATGGTGGTAGCGGCAAAATATTTGATTGGGAGTTAATTCCAAAAACTAAAAAACCTTTATTTATAGCCGGTGGTATCACCCCAGAAAATGTCGCCATCGTAAAACAATATCAACCTTACGCGATTGATTTATGCAGTGGGGTAGAAGACAAGCCAGGTATTAAAAATGAACGTAAACTCCAACAATTGTTTGAGGAACTCTAATGCTTAAAAAATATTATGATGAATTTGGTGGTTGTTATATTCCTGAAGTGCTGTTACAACCATTACAAGAAATCGAACAAGCCTTTTTAAAATTTAAAGACGATAAACAATTTGTCGCCGATTTACAGCAATTATCAGTAGATTTTGCCGGACGCGAAACGCCGCTCACTCACGCCAAAAATTTATCAAAAATGGTCAACCGTGAGATCTACTTAAAACGCGAAGATTTACTTCACGGTGGCGCACATAAAACCAATAACACACTAGGCCAATGTTTACTCGCCAAATACATGGGAAAAACCCGAATTATTGCAGAAACAGGTGCGGGCCAACATGGCGTCGCCACCGCAATGACTGCCGCGTTATTTGGTTTAGATGTAGAAATTTATATGGGTAAAGTTGATATCGAAAGACAAACACCCAATGTCGAACGCATGAAATTATTCGGCGCAAAAGTTCATCCCGTCACAAGCGGCAGCGCCACACTCAAAGATGCAATTAACGACGCCATGCGCGATTGGACGACGAATATTGAAAATACTTTTTATGTTTTTGGTACGGCAGCCGGTCCCTATCCATTTCCGGCATTAGTGCGACATTTTCAAAGTGTGATAGGTCAAGAAGCACGTCGCCAATTTCTAGCAAAAACAGCCGAACTTCCCGATGCTGTTTTCGCTTGTGTCGGTGGCGGTTCAAATGCGATTGGCATTTTTTCAGGATTTATAGATGATGAAAACGTTCAGTTAATTGGTGCTGAAGCCGCAGGTCTTGGATTAAATACAAATCAACACGCCGCGACATTACAAAAAGGTGAGCTCGGTGTATTTCATGGCATGCATTCATTATTTTTACAAAATGCTGAAGGCCAAATTTCGCCGACTCATTCTATTTCAGCAGGTCTTGATTATCCGGGGATTGGTCCAGAACACGTTGCGCTCCAAAAAGCAAAACGTGCAACGTATCGTGGTGTCACCGATGAAAAAGCCCTCGATGCGTTTATGCTCATGGCAAAACAAGAAGGCATTATCGCCGCGTTAGAATCTTGTCATGCTGTCGCGCTGGCCTTAGAAATGGCATCCGAATTTCCTAAAGAGGCAAAACTTTTAATTAATTTATCAGGTCGTGGTGATAAAGATCTTCACACCGTCATGGAACAACGAGGTGTCGCATGAATGCATTTCAACAATTAATGAAAAACAAACCCCATGTTTTTATTCCTTACTTCATGCTGGGTTTTCCGACAGTTGAAAAAAGTATTGAACTCATTAAAACAGCCATTGATTGTGGCGCAGATGCACTAGAGCTTGGCATGCCATTTTCTGATCCCATTGCTGATGGTCCGACTATTTGTCGAGCAAGCCAAACAGCATTAGAAAACGGCATGACGTTTCAAAAAGGTTTGGAGATTATAAAAAAAATTAAACAATATAAACCCATCCCAATTGGTTTAATGACTTATTACAATTTAATTTATCGTGCTGGAAGTCAAGTTGCAAACGACATCACACAAGCAGGCGTAGACGCATTATTATGCGTTGATATTTTACCCGAAGATTTTCCAGCCGAATTAGATCACCTTGGTAAAATATTTTTAATTGCACCAAACACCAGTGAAGATAGAATAAAAATGATCGATAAAAAAGTCACGGCGTTTAATTATGTCGTCGCCCGTTTTGGTACCACTGGGGCAAGAGACAATATTTCACCCGAAACACTTTCAAGATTAAATTATTTAAAAACAATTACGACTAAACCTTTAGTCGTTGGGTTCGGCGTATCTACGCCCGAACACGTTAAACAATTACATGCCGCGGGTAGCAATGGTGTCATCATTGCTAGCCAAATTATCAACCTTATCCAAAAGAATGAAGCAGAAGTTAAACCCTTTCTGCAATCATGTGCCGTCAATTAAAAGGAGAATACCATGCTAATCGTTATGAAAAATTCTGCGACTCAACAAGAAATTCAACAAGTCTGCGATAAAATTAAAACGCTCGGATTTGAGCCTCACCCCATGCCAGGCGCTCAACGAACAGCTGTTTGTATCACGGGAAATGATGGCAGTGTGCAAGACCAACATTTTGCTAACATGCCTGGCGTTAAAGAAGTCATTATTGTATCCAAACCCTATAAATTAGTTTCACGAGAATTAAAACAAGACAATACAGTCATCGATGTGAATGGTTGTAAAATCGGCCAAGATTTTACAATTATGGCAGGCCCCTGTAGTGTCGAAGAAGAAAGTATCACGTTAAGAATTGCCGAAAAACTCCATGCCTCCGGCATAAAATTATTTCGCGCCGGCGCCTATAAACCAAGAACAAGCCCCTACGCCTTTCAAGGTTTACAAGAAAAAGGATTAGATATTTTAGCCAAAGTAAAATTGCGCTATAATATGGGAATTGTCACTGAAGTGATGGATGTCGAAACACTTCCAAAAATCGCTGAAGTAACAGATATTTTGCAAGTCGGCACCCGCAATATGCAAAACTATAGTTTGTTAAAAGCCTTAGGCAAAATTAACAAACCTGTTTTACTAAAGCGTGGAATGTGTGCCACTATTGATGAATTTTTACTCGCAGCAGAATACATTATGGCGGGCGGAAATTATAACGTTATATTATGTGAACGCGGAATTCGCACTTTTAACACACATGTTAGAAATACTTTAGATATTTCTATCATCCCTGCGTTACAAGAAATTTCACATTTACCCGTTATCGTTGATCCCTCACATGCTGCTGGAAAATCATCATTAGTTGCGCCACTTTCATTAGGTGCAGTTGCAGCTGGTGCGCAAGGATTAATCATTGAATCACATGATGATGCGGCAAATGCCTATAGTGACGGACAACAAGCCCTTCATCCCAATGAAATTAATCAATTGCAAGAACAAATTCAACATAGATTAAGAATGGCAGCATGAAGGTAACGATTAAAACTTTACAAAACCGTTTCGATACAACCATCGAAATACCCGGCTCAAAAAGCATTACGAACAGAGCCCTATTAATTGCCGCACTGGCTGAAGGTCAAAGCTTATTAAAAGGCATGTTAATGAGTGATGACACCATGGTCTGCGGCAATGCGCTTAGACAATTAGGCGTCGAACTTGATTGGGATCTGAAAAAAAACTATTGCATCGTGCAAGGATGCAATGGTCACTTCAGCGCATCTCGCGCCAACGTTTGGTGTCAAGATGCGGGAACGGCGACCCGGTTTTTACTTGCAGCTACTGCGCAAACACGTGGTCAATATGATTTTGATGCGAGTAAACGCATGCGCGAACGTCCGCTTCATCAACTCATCGAAGTGTTGCAAAAACAAGGTGCAAAATTTCTTCCACAAAATACAAGTAACATGCCCTTTCATTTAATTGGCCAACATGGATTACAAGGTGGTGATATTTTTATTTCCTCTAAATTAACCAGCCAATTTATTTCTGCCTTATTAATGGTAGCACCTTATGCGAAAAAAACCGTTACCTTAATCACAGATACGACTATTGCTCGCCCGTATATCGACATGACGTGTGAAATGATGAAAAGTTTTGGTGTCACCGTTACAACAACTGAAAATGATAGTTATCGCGTGACCGTACCGCAAAGTTACTCGGCAAGGGAATATACTATCGAGCCCGATCTTTCTACTTCATCGTATTTTTTTGCCGCTGCCGCATTAACACAATCTAAAATTACCATTCCCAATATTAAACGCCATGAAAGTTTACAAGGCGATGTCGAATTTTTAACAATTTTAGAAAAGATGGGATGCGAAATTTCAGAACATGAATTTGGTATTAGTCTAAAAGGGCCAGAAAAGTTATCCGGCATCGAAGTCGACATGAGTCAATGTTCTGATACCTTCATGACTTTAGCAGCCTTAGCACCTTTCGCAGAAGATCCCATTCATATTTATAATATCAAACACGCACGATTACAAGAATCAGATCGCATAGCAGCAGTTGCAGAAAACATGCAAAAATTAGGGATTAAAACCGAAGTCACTGAAGATTCCATTAAAATTTTCCCTGGCAAAATCAAACCCGGGATAGTAAATAGCTTTAAAGATCATCGCATCGCGATGTCTTTTGCGTTAATTGGTTTTAAAATTCCAGGGATCGAAATTGAAGATGCTGAGTGTGTTGCAAAAACGTGCCCACATTATTTTAATATGCTAAATTCATTGCATCCACATTTTGCAAGTAATTTACCTCGGACGTAAATAATAATTGTCTAAATAAAAAAATTTATAACGCTATTTCTGCGATATCTAATCGTTGAGGCGAAACAAATCAAAAAAGTTCGACTCTAAATTTCACACCGATATTGAAGAATAACTTAGATTAATAATATTAAGTATTTTAATGCACTACATTAATCTTTTTTGTGTCTCTAAAGCGGTTATAGAACGAGATGGACTGCTGGAATGTTCCACCACCTGATTCAAGAATGATAATACGTCCGATATCGACCAATGACTTGACATTAATTGTGAAGCAACAGCTAATACGCCAACTGCTTTTCTTTGATCGACCAACGTCGCTGATTCATTTGATGCAGTTAAAGCATTAAGAATTTCTAAACCACTGATAATCAGCGTAAATGGCATTCCTTGTTGTTGCCCAGAAACCATTAATACCATTAACGTTGGGTGTAAACTTATTTTTAACTTGTGACACGGATCAGGTGTTGCATCTGGCGTTAGAGCAAAATCATCCCATGCTTTAGACGCGGTGGAACTGTCAACTTGAACTAATGCCTGTTGATTAAATGCAAAACCTAATCCTCGTGCAAAACGAACTATACTGTCTAATCCAATAATAACATGTCTTTTTAAAAAAATAAGCTCTGATTGTTGATTGGGAATTTGAAATTGATCAATTTGATGTTCTAATTGTTGTAGCCTCATTAAGCCTGATATTACTCGATGCCTTGCCAATGTTAGCTCTTCGTGTTGAAGGCGCATTAAGTTATCTATTCCTTGCTGACTTTCATCAGATGTTTGTTCTATGCCTAACTCAGCTTGCTTTTTAATTTCCGCCTCTGGCTTTTTAATTCTCTTAACTTTCTGTTGAAGGAGTATAAAATCACTTTTTATCTGATCAATTTCACGAATTAGATGATTAAAAAATTGACGAATCTTTGACTTATTTGCCGGAAACGTAGAACTATGTTCAATTATATTTAATTTATTTTTACAAAATAATTTCATGCTCTCTAATTTATCGATAAAAAGCTCTGCGCCAAAGGGCGAAGTCTCATTTAAATACTCGCTATAAAATTGATGTAATGATTCCTTAACTGGCAAATTAACGCCTTTCGCAAGTTGAAGTTGGTCAACTTTGACTGATTTGATACACTCCTGAAATGGATATGACATAAATGTCGCTATATCCATAGAGTATGAAATATTTTCAATTTCAACACTATGTTCTTCATAATTCATGTGAGCTAGTTTGCATGACATAGTTATGCCTGTCTCGTGTTGAACAGTACAAAATAATTGTTCAAATTTATCTGCTTCAACATCTGGTACTTCTGTATTTGCTAAGCAAGAAGCCTCTAAATATGTTTTAAAAAATAAATGCGCTTTATAAAGAGTTAGAGCGTGGTTTGAATTTGGCAGCGTGACCAATAAAAAATTAGTACTATCTACATAAGAAAAGGAGAACATAATATCATTTTAATTTTAGTTGAAAGAATCGCGATTATACTCATTCCATAATCAAATTCAACGGATTTTCATATTTAATAATTTTATAGGACATTATTGACGTGATTAAATTAAGGTTCTCTTAAGTATTGCAATATTAGGCATAGAAATAACGTCACTCTATTTTCTAAAATCACTAAAAGTACTCATGTCTGTCAGAGTTGGACAGCCTAAATAATCCCGAGTAAAATCAATTAAAGGAATTAATAAAGTGGTTATATTCATGAATTTAAAAGAATTGATTGCGAAAAACCAAACGTTTTCCGCTGAGTACCATCAAGGGTTTTCTAATCATGCCTCGATGGCATTAATTGCTTTACATGAGTTAGGTGCAGATGAAGAAAAACTGAATACCTTTTTTGACGAATACAAATCAGTATTAGAACCAAAGCCTGCCACTAAAATAAAAATAACCGACGATAATTATCACGATATTCTAGGCAAAAATGGCGTAATAAGTGACTACACAGAATTTTTTTTAGAAAAACTCCCAGGTAAAAATCGTGATGAGATTCTTAGGGAATACTTAAATGAGTTGACACTCGGCATTCCTACTGCCGCTTTTCACCCTATAATCAGAATGGCTTATGGCTTAATTATTAATAATAATACTGAAATAATGATTGGCCTTGCTTATTTAGCCAGTCAATATCATCCACTTTCAAAAAAATTAAATACAAACTCGGGTGAAAAAAATATCTCACAAATTTTAGAAACCATTACCCAACAAAATAAACCTCATATTCTAGAATACGAACAAGGCTTTTTAACGGGACGCTTACAATTAGCAGTAAATAACTATGATATTGATGACCGCTGTAACCAATTAAAAGTCACAGAAAACACACTAGCAGATATTGCGCATCACATTGCTAATTTATATCTTCTAAAACCCAATATTTTGACGCTACATTTAGTCACAGGTTGTCATGCTTTAAGAAAATTATTACCTTATTTTAGTGAGCAATGTTTACCACTCAAAACCTTGCTTCATGCGTTTATTGCCGCATTCATTATTGAACAAAAACCAGATTTAACCACAAACGATGTTGATGAAAGCTCATTGCCATCATGGAATATTATTATTGAAAATAGTTTGCACCAACAAGATGAGCATATTATCAAACTCACTTTTTCGTGTTATGAAGAATCTCAATATTATCGCGATTCCATTTATCAAATAATCGCTGCAAAAATCACTGACTCTTATAAATAAAAAAAGAGCCAAAAATAATTATGATATTTTTGGCTCTTTAAAATTAATGATGAACAATTCATTAATCAAATACATGACCATGTTCAAAACGTTCATCTAAACCAGCGGCTTCTGTTAACGCAGCAACATTAGATTTTGTGAAAAAGCCATCGAAACCATGACAACGTTCTACATATTCAGTAATTAGAAATGAATAAGCAGAATGTTTAGAAAAAATTTGTTTTAGATCGGGACTATCTTTACATTCCCCCACCACGTGCGCTAAAAATGGAATACCTTTATCTTTTAATTGGCCAACCACATAATCAACATTTTTAACCCCGCTGGCATGATCACCATCTAACACTTCATAAGCAATATGATGCATGCGACGCCCATAATTTCGCACAAAATTTTCTGTTGGCATGGGTAAACCTTCAAAAGAATTCACATATGAAGGGGTATTATTCGCGGTAAACACTTTTGCCGGTGAATGCTTATCATCTTTTACCGTATGATTACGATTGACATTGGTTGATGAATTCATCGATGCAATATTATACGCGCCCCAAAAATAATAATTCGACATGGTTAAAAATTCTAAAATTGCATCTTCACGTTCACCCGATAAAATACGCGTTGCCATGTGATCAATACCAAGGATTAATTTATCTAAGCCCAAATCACTGGCTTTTTGTGCGACAAGATCAAGTGCATTTAATTCCTCTTTTTGTAATTGAAAAGATTGGCCAATATTTAAAGCTTTATCTTGATGAACATTGACTTCGGTAAAACCTAAACGATTACCACTAAAATTAGATGCTTGAGTAAAACGAAAATGTTGATTTGTATAAAAACTATTTTTCGTTTCACCAGGATATTCAAATCGCAAATCCTGCGATTCTAAAATTTTTTGCAACTCGGCTAAATTTTGACTTAAAAATACTTCTCCGACATAACGCGCATTTGGCTTTGGCCGAGATTTTGGATATAACATGTTGAGACGCGTCATGCTATCTTGATAATCTTTGCTTAATGGTTCAAGCAAAATAAACGACGGCGTATTTGCTGTATTACATAAAAAATAAATTTTATGTGTTGAGTTAATATAACTTGAATGGTAACGATAAGGTGTCATGAGATATAGTTCTTTCATATAATCCAATGCTTCACCATTTTCAGTTTGCACAACCACACCCGTCATATTGCCTGCTAATTCTTCGACGCCAGAAGTTTTTCTGCGTTCAAATATTTTGATGCGATATTCATTAAAATAATCTGAATTTTTTTTATCGCCTTGTGGTGTGTAATTCATAATGTCGAAACTCATTGATATACTCCTTCGCTAGCAAATATGACCTAACAAATATACGCTAATATGCGCAGAAAATCTTGTGCATCAGAAAAAATTTCTATATGATCTCATTCCTTATGCAGCAAGAATATCCACACGCTTACTTTTTACAAGAAGAAATCGCAAATAGTATCACTCACGCGATCGGTTCTTTGCTAGGTATCGTAGCACTCGTTCTTCTCATCGTACATTCAAGCAGTTATGGCTCAGCCCGCACGATTGTAGCCTGCACTATTTTCGGGGTAGGTTTGGTTATCGCCTACACGTCCTCTGCCATATATCATGCGATCCGTGTGCCTAAATTAAAAAAAATTTTTAAGCAAATTGATCATATTTCAATTTATATTTTAATCGCGGCAAGTTACACACCTGTCTCGCTTGTATCATTACAAGGTGGCTGGGGTTGGTCGTTATTCGGTGTCATTTGGGGCATTGCAATTTTAGGCACAATATATAAATTATTTTACATTGATGGCCCAGAATGGATTTCAACTTTAATTTATGTTGCGATGGGTTGGTTAGCCGTCATTGCCGTGGTGCCGTTAGTTGAGTGCTTAACTTTAAGTTGTTTACTCTGGTTATTTTTTGGTGGACTCAGTTACACCCTCGGTGTGATCTTTTTTATGTGGGAATCAAAGCCTTTTGCTCATACTATTTGGCATTGTTTTGTATTAGGCGGCAGTATTTGTCATTTCTTCGCCATATTATTTTATGTTGCTCCAATTTCACTTTGATTGATAACACCCAATTTCAACGCTTAGCCCTTTTCTTAGGTATGTGTGAGTGGTTAAAATATTTTAATTTAGCTTCTATCGATTCTTGTAAACGCTTGAGTTTGTTTTCTTGAAACGCTACATGATCACTTGCAACTCGATCAAAACATTGACTGACGCTATCAACAAGTAATCCGGCACTGATCAAAAAAACAGTATAACCCATACCAGATACAAGTGTTCGACTACTAAATTCCGCCATATCACAGTCAGGATTATCGCGGCAAGTTTGTAGATAATATTTGATAGGTAACGCACACCAGCCAATAAGAGCGGAACAATAGCAACTTAAACTCGTTGCACTTAAATATTTGCTTTTAGGATGAAAAAAAGACCAATCATGATTTTTCTGTTTGGGTTTTGCAACAGTTTTCATACTTTCTTGAATACCATTCACAAAACCTTTTAAATGGATTTTGGAACTGAAAGCTATCATTTTTTCAATTACATTGATCGCATTTCGATTACCTTGTAAATGTTGACATAGTTGTTCAAAAAAATTTTCATAAACATGCTCTAATTCTTTTGTACTTTCTCTATTTTTTGTTATGCGTTGATCCAACTCTGTCATATACGCATCAAGTTTTCCTTTTATCTGATCAAATGCTTGATCAACACGATTAATTTTTTCTTTTAAGTTTCTAATGATTTTTTCTAAACGTGTTTTCTCTTTCTGATAGGCCTGTAATTTAGCTTTTAGATAATCTATTTCTTTTTGTAACGAAACTCTTTCACTTTGAACATCATCTACGATAAGTCCAAGTGATTGCACCACAATACAGCTAGAAGAAGGCTCGGAAAAATCAATATCAACATTAGGCATTGTTACTGTTAAATCCACCTCAAAATCCTTATCGCCTTGAAGTGATAATAAAGACAGTTGTTCACGAATCACTTTCATTCGTTGTTGAACTTCATCCTGGTTGCGTTGATTGCACGCTTCAAACGACCTTTTTAATTTTAATATTTCATGAGGTAAATTTTGATTGATATCGTCAACTTCTTTAGTTATAGCTTCAACATGATTTGTCAATCTTTGTTGTTCTGATTTTAATGCAAGAATCGCTTTTTGAACGCGTTTACGGGGATATGACATGTCATCTACTTCATACTTATTTTTAATAAGCATGCAACTATACAAGTTGAAACTTAAAAAACTATGACTTTTTCTAGTAATAACGACTTACATTGCAGATAAGTAGTTAATTAAATAAATCACGAATTACCTTTAAGAGTGGCAAAACATGATTTAACGTTTAATACCGTGTCAAAACTATCAAGGTTAGAAATCGTAAATTCTTCATCATGTTGAGGATTCACGGCACTATAATTAAGGCTAAACTGTCCACTTTGATCCTCCAATAACGTATAAACCTGATGATGAGCTTCCACTATTGCCCCACCCGGTAAGTTCATCGCCATATCCGTTAAATTATTCATTAAAACCTCCAGGCTTTCACCGGTTTTTTCCCGAGTGATCGTATATTTACAACTAATTAAATAATGTAAATTCGGCACCAATCGATCAACACGTATATAAAAGTGATGACTTTTTCCGCCTGCAATTGGTGCAGGAAAAGTCACTTGCACATCATTTTGTGTCGTCGCTAAACTTAAACTTGATACTAGTGATAGTGCAAAAAAAGTTTTAGTTAAATAATTCATTTTATCCCTCTTTAATTTTTTAAGTTACAATATAACCACTCACCAAGTTTAAGCTAAAACGTAGAAATACTGAAAAGAACAGAGTTTCCTTACGCGATGGGGATTCTTAAGGGGAGAATCGCGATTTTCCCCTTAAGTG
>CAYGUK010000001.1:0-84841 GCA_964352985.1 uncultured Legionellales bacterium | reverse complement strand
TAGTTTACTCTCTTAAATTCTAATTTCAGTGGTATGAATTCTGGGGGGCATTATACGAATACATTCAATAATAAAATGTTGAGAGAGTTGCTGAATACTCTTGAGCAAATTTTCATGACTTTTATCTTTTAAAAAAATGTAGCCATAAGATTGACCCAGGCCGATTCTTTCTTCAATTATCATACCGGGTTTGAGTTTTAATTTATAATGTTCAAGATTTTCGGTATTATTTAAATTATCAATGCCTTTAATGGTTTTCACTTTTCCTTTACCTGGGTGGATAATAATTACTGCACTAAAATATTTTGCGTGATTATTGACATTGATTTTGTTTAATAAATGAATATCGAAAAATGTCTGCCAGGGATCAAAATCGTAACTTAAATTAATTAGCTCCATAATATAACCACCTGGTGGTCTAATAGCAATTTCACTAAAAATGACTTTTTCATTAGGGGTGACGAAACATTCTAAATGAGTCATGCCATTTTTTATTGAAAAAGAATCAATGACACGATGATTTAATTGACTAATTTCTTGTTGCAATGATTTTGATATTTTCGCAGGGGCAATATTTATTTTTCCAGTTTGAAGATATTGGGTAATATTTTCAAAATAAATGCGCCCTTCATTAATAAAACTTTCACAACTATATTCAATGCCATGAACGATTTTTTCGGCAATGTAATCTTGATAATCATTTAATTTAAATTGATCTAAATGATGAATGATTTTTAATCCGCGACTACCACTACTTGCACGTTGCTTAAGGATAAAAGGTAAACCTAAGGTTTGTTCTAAATGGGCTTTATTGGTTTTTTTTGTGATGAGATGAAACGGTGTGATAGGTAGCTTTTTTTCTACTGCGGCATGTTTCATGTGAAGTTTATCGTGGCAAATTAATGCAATTTTTGTAACTTGTTTTTCAACCGTTAGCTCATCGGATAAGACTTCAGCACTAAGAACAGCGCTCTCTTTGAGCGGAATGATTTTAAAGATGGATTTTTCTTTAGTTATGGTTAAAATCTTTTGCTTAATAATGTTTAATTCGACCTGAAAGCTACAAACGATATTATGCGTAAAATCGTTGAGGTAGGACTCTTTAATGGGCGTTTCAGTCCAGAAAATAAATTGGTAAGGGTAGTGCTTTAAGCTATTGATCGCGGCTTCTCTAAAGCCAACTAAAATAACATAATCCACTTATCTATTCCTCAAATAACAATAAGTTATAAAAATATCGTATTTTGATGCGATTAAATAATTTTAAACTAAATCTAACACAGATGTTATTTCAAGGTTTTTGTCAAAATAAACTGTTTTATCATCTGCGCTATCTTTTTCGGCATCGATAATTGTATCACGTTTATAGAGCAATTCGATTATTTGTGGCTTAAACAGCGCAATCATTGCCGTTATCCATTTATTTGTGGTTTCGAGTGCTTGATGGTCTGTTTGAATGACAAATTTATCTAATAACGGAATCAATACCTCAGCGGGATACCATAAGCCGTTAGTTACCCAATAATTCACTGTAAAAAGAGCAAGCGGTCTACCGAATTGATCGACAGAAATCGCAATTAGATGGGTTAACTTATCTTTGCTTCCTTCAGAAGCGAGATACTTGTCAGAAGCAACGATATATTGATTTTTATTATCGATAATATCTGTCATAAAGAAAATATGAAAATGACCATGTTCTTTTACTCGATCAGGATCGGTTGATTTGTGGGCATGGAAATAATATTGAGTAAAATTTTTAGGATCTTTCACATCATGGATAGGATAGTGCTGCCAATAACGAATTTCCTTGCTGTCCTCTAGCAAAGGTTTCACAACATTATCTTTGGCTAATTTTTCATAACAATCTTGTATTGTCTGAGCTGCATCTTGCTGCTCTGTGGTTAAATCTGTCATATCGATTCCAAATTGGTTTGGGCGTATTAAAAATTGGCTACTGAGCATAAAAGTTAAACGGAAGAGAAGTTGTTCTCTTCCGTTTTTTGTAAAATTTAAATTTGATAAATTAAATTATTACCATTTAGTCATTCATGTCATTGGCGCTGCAACCACCGCAACCAGAACAACCACCGCAAGCACCGCAAGCACCGCAGCCAGCGCAATTACTGGTAGAAGTAGAACCTTGTCCTGAACAGCCACCGCAACAGGCAGTGGTATCATAAATATTCGATGAGGCAACATGGCTTGGTAATGAAGTCGCACTTAAATGACTCGTGTCGCTAGCAATCGCAGTTGTACCAAAAGCAATTGAAGCTGCAAATAAAGCTGCGGCACCCGTTAAAACAACTTTTTTTGACATGGAAGTAATCCTTAAAAATTATTAATAATGCCTGAATATTTAATGCCAGATTATCAGTAAAAGCAATATAAATATTTGATATAGCGGTGATTATATTATTTGACAGTTGTTAATATTAAGTCCAATATTATTCGTTTTATTCACTTATTTTTTGCCGGAATTCTCTTTTTTCAAATTTAATTTATTAAACAAGACGTTAATTTATACCACAATTCCATGCATTTTTACGGTGATTATTCTTAGTCTCATAAGTTAAAAACAGGTCTCATTCGTTGTTGCTGATTAGACGACTTGAAGAAAAATAGATATCAATTTCGCGAAATTCTGCTAGTATCACGCCTTCACGTATCTGTTAGTAGGACTCATCATGGAACAAGAAAAAATTGCACTTCTAGAAAACAAAGTCACTCATTTAAATTTTGGCCAAACGTCTATCGTTGACTTAGTTGAACAAATGGGCAACACCGCATTTCAAGCGCGCAACTTATCACGCGCGGCTTCACTCTATGTTGATATGCTACAAGATAAACAGTGTGCGGTTATTCTCTGTTTAGCAGGTTCATTAATCAGTGCGGGTATGAAAGATTTAATCATTGGTTTAATTGAAAATAATATGATAGATGCTATCGTGTCAACTGGTGCCAATATCGTTGATCAAGATTTTTTTGAAGCCCTAGGGTTTCATCATTATCAAGGTAATAAACAAGCTGATGATGAAAAGCTTCAAGCCTTAGCGATTGATCGAATCTACGATACTTACATCAATGAAGATGATTTAAGAGTGTGTGATAATACCATAGCAGAAATCGCTAACTCTTTAGCGCCTCGTCCTTATTCTTCACGAGAATTCCTCATCGAAATGGGTTGTTATTTAGAAAAGAAAAAACCGCAAGCAAAATCGATTGTGCTCTCAGCTTATAAAAATAAGTGTCCGATTTTTTGTCCTGCTTTTAGTGACTGTAGCGCAGGATTTGGTTTAGTGATGCATCAAGTTAAACACCCTGATAATCACGTGAGTATTGATTCAGTCAAAGATTTTCGCGAATTAACCATGTTAAAAGTCAAAAACAAAGATACTGGCTTATTAATGCTAGGTGGTGGTGTGCCAAAAAACTTTGCGCAAGATATCGTCGTTGCAGCTGAACTATTAGGTGAAGAAGCACCACTTCATAAATATGCGATCCAGATTACAGTTGCCGATGAACGCGACGGCGCATTATCGGGTTCCACATTGCAAGAAGCATGTTCATGGGGCAAAGTTGCTATTTCTCACGAACAAATGGTTTATTCAGAAGTCACTTTAGCATTTCCACTCCTCGTTAATTATGCTTTTGCTAAAACAAAAGACGCGAAACGACAAGCACGTAAATTAACAGAATTATTTTAAGAGAGAAAAAATGGCTGAATGGGGAATTGAAGATAGCAAAAAGCTATATAACGTAGATCAATGGTCTGATGGTTATTTTGATATAGATGATGATGGCGAAGTCATCGTATTACCTAAAGGCAAAGAAAATCAAAGCATCAAATTAAATGAGTTGGTTAAAAAATTATTAGCAAAAGGACTAACACTGCCTATATTAATTCGCTTTGTTGATATTTTAGTTGAGCGCATGCATTTGATTCAGCAAGCATTTACCAATGCGATTGCGGAAGTGAATTATAAAGGTAAATATACTTTTGTTTATCCAATTAAAACCAATCAACAATTTAGTGTCATCGAAACAATTTTAGAACATGGCCAAAATAAAGTAGGGATAGAAGTGGGTTCTAAGCCTGAATTGATTGCAGTCCTTGGACTTGATCAATCTGCAAATTCACTTATTATTTGCAATGGTTATAAAGATCGACAATTTATTCATTTAGCATTAATGGGTAAGAAACTCAATAAACGTATTTTTATCATCTTAGAAAAATTATCTGAATTACCTATTGTTATTGAAGAAGCCAAAAAATTAAATGTAAAACCTAATATTGGTGTGCGGGTTCGTTTATCAAGCATGGCAAAAGGGAAGTGGAAAAATACCACAGGTGAAAAAGCTAAGTTTGGTTTTACCGCAGCGCAAGTCCTCTATGTTTTCGATCGATTACGTGAAGAAAATATGTTGGATTGCTTACAAATCTTGCATTATCATTTAGGTTCACAAGTCGCTAATATTCAAGATATTCAACAAGCCCTTCATGAATGTTCCCGTTTTTATTGTGAATTAAAATCAATGGGCGCCAATATTACTACTATCGATGTCGGCGGTGGTTTAGGCGTTGATTATGAAGGCACTCATACTCGCAGTGAATGCTCAACAAATTATAGTATTCAAGAATATGCGAACAATATTGTTTACACTATTTTCAATCAATGTGATAAAAATAATTTACCACACCCTGATATCATTACTGAATCAGGTCGAGCATTAGTCGCGCATCACGGTATGTTAGTCACCAATGTTATTGGTGTAGAATCATTTCGCGCCATTGAAGATTTTAATTTTCCTGCTGAAAATCGCAGTGTGATCATAGACGATTTATTAGCTTATGATGAAGAATTAAATAAACGTAATGCAATTGAAACATTCCATCATTGCAAACATATTATGTCAGAATCATTGAACATGTTTAATTATGGTATGTTATCGTTAACCTGCAGAGCGCAAGTCGAGCAATTATATTTAAGTATTTGTTATCGAATTCAAGAATATTTAAATCCACGCATTCGCTCTCATCGTGAAGTGTGGGATGAATTAGTTGAAAAATTAGCCGATAAATATTTTTGTAATTTTTCAATTTTTCAATCGATTCCTGATGTTTGGGCAATTGACCAGATTCTTCCAATCATGCCTTTAACACATTTACAAACTGAACCAGATTGTCACGTAAGGATCCAAGATATTACCTGCGATTCGGATGGTTGCATTGATTATTACACAGCGGGCGAGGGTGTAGTGTCGACTATATTGCTGCCAAATTACCAAGAAAAATCTTATTATTTAGGGGTTTTTTTAGTCGGGGCGTATCAAGAAATATTAGGCGACATGCATAATTTATTCGGTGACACCGATTCCGTTTCGATAAAATTAACCGGTGATAGTTATGAAATCTTGGATGAGACTGAGGGTGATTGCGTTGAAGATGTTTTAAAATACGTTAACATCAAAACAGAATTATTGTTAAAACAATTTACTCAGCAATTAAATAATTTATCCTTACCAGCAGAAGAACGTAAACAGTTTCTTGATGCTTATCAAGAAGGCTTAAAAGGCTATACTTATTTATTAAACGATCAAGAAGAAGCTTGAGATGACCTTAGAAAACTTTGATCCCAATGATATGGCTCTTATAGATTCCGGTATTTTTGGTTTACCTCATACTTATGAAGATTCCAATATTATTATTTTACCCGTTCCTTTTGAAGCGACGACGTCTTATGGTGGAGGAACTTCATTTGCGCCATTAGCTATCGAACATGCCAGTAAACAAGTCGATTTGCACGATGCTTATTTTGGTTCGTGTTACGAATCGGGCATTTATATGTTAGAAATTAATTCTGATATCGTTACCTGGAATAAAGAAGCAAAGTCGCAAATTGAAACAGCCTTATATGAAGAAAATAAACAACAAAAATTAGAGGCGATCAATAACATTAATCACTATAGCCAATTAGTGAATGATTATGTTTATCAACAAACAATTGCCTTACTCAATGAAAATAAAAAGATTGGGTTATTGGGGGGCGATCATAGTATTCCCTTTGGTGCAATTAAGGCCTTAGTTGAAAAACATCCTAATCTTAGCATTTTACAAATTGATGCCCATTTAGATTTAAGAAAAGCTTATGAAGGGTTTGAATATTCTCATGCCTCAATCATGTATAATGTTATTCATCAAACACCACTGAAAAAATTAGTGCAAATCGGGATAAGAGATTTTTGTGAATCAGAAATCAAAATTGCGAAACAACATCACGATAGAATTACCACTTTTTACGACAAAGACCTAGTCGAAGCTAAAATGACAGGTCAATCTTTTGAGAATATTTGTCAGAAAATTATTAATTCATTAACTGATGAAATATATATTTCATTTGATATAGATGGTTTAGATCCTCGATTTTGCCCACACACAGGCACACCGGTGCCAGGTGGTATCGATTATAATGAAATATCCTATTTGCTTTATCAAATAAAACGATCAGGTAAAAAAGTTATTGCATTTGATTTAAACGAAGTATCACCTGGGATAAAATTTAATGCCAATAAATTATCGAACTTGCAACCTTCAGAAGAGTGGGATGCGTTAGTCGGTGCGCGTTTACTATATAAATTATGCGGTATGCTTGCGTAATAAAAATGTTCAAATTTAATCAAGGGTAAATTGATAAACACATCGGCGATTGTCAGCAAGAATATGTTCGACACGTTTGATGGTTATATTATCGTCCTTGAAAAGTGTCTTAAATAATTGTAACTCGGAAAGACAAAACTGTTGGCAAGCGTTTGCAGCCGCACAAATGGGACAGTGATTTTCGATGAACAAATATTCTTTTTGATTGATTTGTTGATATTCTGCCATATAGCCTTCATCAGTGCGCAAAGCTACAAATTTTTTTAGTTTAGATTTGAAGTTTTGGCAAGTGTGAAGTTCTTGTTGATATTGTTGTAAAGTCACTTTATCACGTTGCTTAATGACTTTTAATAAGCCTTGTTCACCGAATGATTGTTGAATGGATTCGATTAAACTGACTGTTATCGTTGCATGCGTATCAGGAAAATGTTTTTCTGACGCTTCGGTTAATTGCCAAAATAATTTCGGTCGCCCGACACCTGTTGATTGCTCATAGCTCGTGACGAGAAGTTGATTTTGTAGATTTAGCAAATGTTTTCTCGCGCCCATTGTCGTGATTTGGAGCGCTTTTGCTAAAGTTTGCGTGGTCGCATCGCCTTTAGTTTTAAGGTGAAATAATATTTTTTTTTCACTTTTTTCTTGCATGTGGATATTAACAGGGATTATTTAAATACTGAATAGTGTATATATTATCGTCAGCAATGGTGATCGTCAAGCTACGTTATGTTAAAACGATTTTCTATTGCATCTCATCTCTGATAAGGTTAATATATAAACCATATGGTATATATATTAACCTTAATACGACTAGTCATCAAAGGGCTATTTCATGCAAAAACAACAATATTATCTGCTATTAACTATTATCTGTCTGAGTACCGTTGGAGTTGCTATGCCATATCCGATGATGGCGCCTTTATTTTTTCATAGTCATTTTATGGTGTCAGATTCTAAGGATTTAATTCGAGTTTTATTGGGGATAACGCTTGCTGCTTATCCATTTGGCCAGTTTTTTGGATCGGCCATTATTGGGAAACTATCTGATCAATTTGGCCGTAAAAAAATATTGCAATATAGTTTAGTGGGGGCGGCGTTCGGATATATTTTATCAGCATTAGCAATAGCTTCGCATCATGTTTATTTGTTAATTTTAGCGAGACTTTTTACTGGCGTGGTTGAATCAAATTATGCGGTGGCACAAGCATTTATTGTGGATATCGCCGATGATAAACATAAACGACTTGGTGCGTTAGCTGCAGTTGGTGCAATTGGATATGTTGTTGGTCCTTTAATGGGGGGCTTATTAAGTGAACCTAAATTGTTATCTTTTTTTAATTTTGCCACGCCATTTTATGTAACCAGTTTGATGATAGTGATGATTATTATTTTAATTCATTTTTTTCTGCATGATCCTAAGACCAAAAAAATGAAACAAGCGGATAAAAACTTTCTCGAATTTAATACCTTTAAAATCATTAAGTCGATACTACAACAAGAGGAATTGAAATGGCTTATAATTGCTGCGAGTTTTGTTTATTTGGCAATCAACAGTTACTATGAATTTTATCCTGTCATCTTAGCCATTAATTGGCATATGGATGCATTTACTATCGCAAAATGGACGGTGATATTGAGTTTAGGTATTGCTTTGGGCGCAAGATTATTACCAAGTTGGCTTTCGTCGAAATTTCCGACTAAATATAGCCTCAGTTTTTTATTAGCGTTAATGATTTTATTTTTGAACTTTTTAATTATTCATAATAAGTTTTGCGTTTCAGTGCAATTTATTTTAATTGGATTTTCTATTGGCGCTTTGTCAACAATGCAAGTTGTGATTGTATCAAACCATTCCGATAGAAATCGCCAAGGAGAAGTTTTAGGTGTCTTGAGCAGTTTAAGAATGTTAGGCAATGCATTTATTTGTATTATAGGTGGTTTCTTAATTATTGGTTCAACCATGCTCCCGATTATATTTGCTGGGATTTTTGCATTTTTTGGTTTAATATTCTACTGTCGTTCATTATGAATAAATAATGAATTTCAGTTAAAAAGCAAGTTAAAACTTGGCAAAGGAATTAAATCACCATGGCGAAAAAGCAATTTCAATATTTAAATCAACACTCCGAACAAACTTTGCTTGAGGGCTTAAAAGAATACACCAACGGTTATGCGCATTTAAATAAAAATAATGGTGATGATGAAGCGAGTTCATGGTTTCGCAAACATGATTTTACCCATGTATTATTTGGTACGATTCCTTTTGAGATTCGAGGCGAAACGGTGAATGACCTCTGGACTTTATTTGGTTCGGATGTCACCCTCAAAGGCTATTTAAAATTTTTTAATTTTGTTGATTATGATGTTGTTCTTAAAAGCTACCTGAAAAAATATAAATATAAATGGCGAGTTTATTTGCAATTTACGAAATATATCCCTGTGAGTTTATTCGTTATCTTTCGCGCATTACGCATGAAAAAAAAATGGCCTTGGCATCAACCTGAACCTTTTTGCAATATGAAGCTTTGTGATTTACGTAAAGAGTTTGGGATTAAAGTAATAAAACCTTGATCAAAAAACTATTTTAAATAGCAAACTAGTTTTGAGAAATATTATGCATTGTATTTTCTCAGACTTGATGATAAGCATTTCTTGTTTTTTGCCAAAAAATACCTAAGTACTTTAACGAGAATAACTAAGATTTAAGTTGGACTTTTATCTATCTAGAACAGACAAGGTAATGTTATAACATTAAGGGCGTGATTATGGCTGTTCTTGACTTGCATTGTTTGATAGATAGGCGTTTGTTATAACACTATTAGTTGAAATCAAAAAAGGCTAAATGATTACATAAAAATAACAATTATTTTATTGAGGATCAATTTCTCCCATTTCTAATTGGTTGAGTAATATTCAAGCAATATTTTTCGTAATTTTGTGTTAGTTATATAGATAATACCAGAAGTATCCTTTTGGCACCGTGTGACTGTTCTGAAACTATTAAAGTCTTAAACAACTATTCAGTTACAGGTTTGCCTGCATTTACCCAGGCTTTAATCCCACCATTCATTGAATAGACATTTTCATAACCCATTTTTTGTAAATTATCGGCAGCTAATAATGAACGATGGCCACCACCACAATATAATATGATGTTATCTTTTTTATTATGGACGTGTAGATGGATTTTTGCTTCTAGCCAACCTTTGGAAAGATGTATCGCATTATTGATATGAGCGACATCAAATTCTTCTTTATCTCTCACATCAATTAAATGAAATTTTTTGGGTGGTGCGATTAATTTTTCAGTTTCATCTAATGATAATTCTTTGACGCGAGTTCTCGCGTCTTCGAAGAGGGCTTCAAATTCTTTAGAGATGTTAATTGGTTTAGTATCCATGGTTTTGCTTTTCCTTACATGCGATCAGTTGGACTAAAATGGTTTTCACCATCACCATCACCATCACCATCACCTTCACCTTCACCTTCACCATCACCTTCAGCATCATCGTCATCTTCTTTTTCTTCTTCTTTAGGTGTGGGTTTCGGTTTAATAGCAGAATCTTCCTCACCAGGTAATTTCTCTTCAGGCAAGTCAACGGGTATATGGTGTTTGATTCGTTGTAATTCCTTAGCATCACCTTGGGTGAGTTGTTGTAGAATTTCTAATTCACTATCGATAATAGGATCATTTTTTTCTTTGGGTTGTAGTTCTAATTCTGGAATTGGCTCAGGTCTAGGTTCTGGAGTTGGCTCAGGTTTAGGTTCTGGCATTAGTTCAGGATTAAGTTCTGGATTTATTTGATTTACCATAGGCGCCGAGGGTTCATTGGCACTTAAGCCTGGATTATCCAGTGTTAAATGGACATTTTCTAGTAAATCATGTTGTAGATTTTCCTGCTCAATTTCTTCATTTTTTTCAGCATTTTCAATTTGTTCTTTTGCGATTTCTTTTTTATTTTGCGTTGGGGTAGGGTGAGGTTCGGATTTAAAATATTTATATGCCGCATCAACTAAAGTTGCGGCAACCACACCTAAGCCAATTACCGCCATCGCAATTGCGATGGCGCCTGCAACCGGTGGAAAAGCCACAAGTGCTACGGTGGCAACGATAGCAGTAATCGCACCCAACGTGATCCCAATATTTTTAAGCATCCGGCGTTGCATGGAGTGAGGTTGTTTTCCTTTTCGATAAAAAGGTTGTGAATTCCAAGGACGCCAACTGGGATTAAAATAACGATTTTTCCAGGCAAATAAACCCACAGAGAATGCGCCAACAACCGCACACGTTGCAACAGCAACATTTAAACCGGGAACAGCCAGCGAAACAATCGTCGCTGCAATAAATATAAATTGAATCCCAAGCTTTAGCGCATGCTTGGGTTTGAATTTCGGTTTAGGTGTTGGTTTAGGAATGTCAGTGATTTCTTCAGGATGTATTTCACTGAAAGTAGGTTGAGGATGTTTTTGTTGATTAGCCATTAATGACGCTGCCATTTCGTCGCTAAGTGATTGTTCTTGTTTTTTTTCAGGAGGAAGATTACTATTTGCCATGATTAAACTCAGTGATTATTACAATAAAGCATTGATATGTGCGCCCACACTTTCTGCGAGTGCCTTTAAATTATAGCCACCTTCCAAACTTGAGACAAGGCGAGATTCACAGCATTGTTTAGCAATCTCCACAATATCTTGGGTGATTTCAAAATAATTTTCAGTCGTAAAATTAAGATTACCCAGTGGATCTTCTTGATGCGCATCAAAGCCTGCGGAGATAAAAATTAATTCGGGTTTAAAATCCAGTAGTGCCGGCCACCAATGTTCTTTCATTAATTGATGTGCTGATTTTCCATCAGAGCCAGCTGAGAGCGGTAAATTGATAATATGGGAAGATTCTGTGTCGTTACCCGAAAAAGGATAAAAGGGATGTTGAAATGAAGAACAAAATAAAATTCTGTCATCGTTAGCGATGATATCTTCAGTGCCATTCCCATGGTGAACATCAAAATCGATAATAGCAACTTTTTTTAAACCTTTATTTTCTAGCGCATATTTTGCAGCAATCGCAATATTATTAAAAAGACAAAAGCCCATCGCAGAATTAATTTCTGCATGATGACCCGGAGGGCGCACCGCACAGAACGCATTTTTTATTTTATTTTTTAAAAGCAAATCAACGGCTAAAACATTACTACCCACGGCATAAAGTGCGGCATCTAAACTATGAATATTCATAGCGGTATCGGGATCGAGATAAATTAAATTATCTTTTGGTGCTAAACTAAAAATTTTTTCAATATAATTTTCATCATGAGCTAGCGTGAGCCATTCTCGGTTTATTTTGTTTGCTTCCATGACTCTAAGTTTATTGAGTATTTTAGTTTCTTGTAAATAGCGTTTAATTGCATCAAGTCGAGCTGGGCATTCGGGATGCTGATTTGTCATTTCATGTAAATGACAAACATCATGAGTAATGAATGCTGTTGTCATTTGGTGCTAACTATTTACATTGCACTTCATCAACTAATTTATAGTCATAATATTTTGGTTCCCACATGTTTTTATCAATTTCTGTTTCAATATCAAGACTATCGTCGATTCGAGCTAAACCATCTTTGCGAGCACGTTTTGCTACAGCAATGCCGATTTCACGATTTACTTTTCTGACATCTTTTAAGTCGGGTAATAAAGGTTTGCTTTTATCTTTGATTGCGGGGGAATTATCACTGAGGGTGGAACATGCCGTCCAAATTAATTCATCTGTGACATGTTTTGCTAATGAAGTTGTGATCCCTAAACCAATACCAGGATAAACTAGGGCATTATTTGTTTGGGCGATAACATATTCACGACCATTAAAATCAACAGGTGCAAATGGACTACCTGTACCAATTAAGGCTTTACCATTGGTCCATTTTAAAATATTCGTTGGCGTTTGTTCTGCTTTAGAAGTTGGATTAGATAACGGTAAAATAATAGGATGATTTGGCGTATAGCTATCCATGAATTTAATAATTTCTTCAGTAAACGCACCGGTGACAGTCGAACAGCCAATTAAAATGGTGGGTTTCGCATTTTTAACAACATCAACGAGTTGAATATTATTCGCGTCAGTTAATTTCCAATTTGAAATATCATCACGTGATCTTGCATAAGGTTCTTGGAAGAAAGTGAGATTATTCATATCACTCATTAATAAGCCTTGACGATCAACAATCCAAAAGCGTGCGGCTGCGTCTTTTTCAGATAATCCATGTTTCATCATCGCCGCTTTAATTTGATCAGCAACACCACAACCTGCCGTGCCACCACCTAATATTACGACTCTTTGATCAGTGATTTCTTCATCATTTGCTTTAATACCCGCAAGCACTGTGGCAAGTGTTACCGCACCTGTGCCTTGAATATCATCATTGAAAGTACAAATTTTATCGCGATATTTATTTAAAATGGTGCGAGCATTTTCACGGCCAAAGTCTTCCCAATGAAGATAAATATGAGGAAACTTTTTATGAACAGCCGTGACAAATTTGTCGATAAAGTCATAATATTTATCACCTTCGATTCTTTCATGACGCCAACCTAAATACATCGGATCATTTAATAGTTTTTCATTATTAGTTCCGACATCTAATTGCATAGGTAATACATGGTGAGGATGGATACCACCACAAAGGGTATAAACATTTAATTTAGCGATACTAATATTCATACCGCCCACACCTTGATCACCAATACCTAAAACACCTTCGCCATCAGTGGCAACAATTAATTTAACAAATTGGTTGAGACGGTTATCTAATATTTCATCAACGCGATCAATTTCAGGGAAAGATAAATAAAGTCCACGTGGTTTACGCATTTCTAGACTAAAATGTTCTACTGCTTCACCCACTGTTGGCGTATAAATAATGGGTAACATTTCTTTGATATTATCGCCGACCACTTTGAAATAAAGTGTTTCATTCATATCACGCAAAGAAGTTAAATGAATATTCTTTTGTAGATTATTCGACATTTCATGATTTTGTTTATAAATTCGAGCGGCTTGTTGCTCGAGTGTTTCTACTTCATAAGGGAGTTTTCCTGTGAGTCCAAATATTTTGCGTTCTTCATTTGAAAAAGCATTACATTTATTTAGCTTCGCCGCGTTAAGAAGTTGATGGCCCTTGAGACTGGTTTCGATATGTGTCACATTGCCTTTTTCATCACGAACTTCTTTGAACAATAACATGAGGTAACTCCTTGATAGCGTGAAAGTTATAAAAATTAGCATAGCCCAATGGCAGTAGAGGTGCAAGCTGCAAATGATTGAACGACAAAGATTACTTTATTTTTATGATATCGCTTTGGCTTCAGCAAATGGTCAGACTGGTGTGCGACGCTATTTAAAAGAGAATGAATTAAAGTGTGATGCAGTGAGCATGATTGCTATAGGCAAAGCGGCTTCTGCGATGGCCAAAGGTGCAGGTGAAATTTTAGGCCAACGTATACAACGTGCAATGGTGATCACTAAAAAAGGTTTTAGTGAAAAATTACCGTGGCAAACAATTGAATCGGCACATCCCATACCCGATCAAACAAGTCTTGATGCCGGTCAGCAGTTAATTAAATTTTGTCGTGCGACGCCTTTCGATCATCATGTTTTATTTTTATTGTCAGGTGGCGCCTCATCATTAGTTGAAGTTTTAACCGATAATATTTCGCTACAAGATTGGCAAAATTTAAATATTAAATTATTAAATCATGATTGTGATATTCATGAAATCAATCTCGAGCGTCAACAATATTCCAAAATAAAATATGGCGGATTACGACAATATTTTTCGAATCAAGCTGTCACCCAATTAATTATTTCCGATGTAATGAATGATGATCTTGCAGTGATTGGATCGGGTCTTTTATATCAAGAAAAAAATTCTCATATCATTGCGAATAATACCTTTTCATTAAATGCTGTTTCAAAAGCAGCGATGGCTTGCCAGTTACCTGTTGAAATAGGTTTACCTTTACAAGGCAATGCAGAAGTTCAAGGACAAAAGATAGCTGAAAATCTATTGCAAGCGCCACCGGGTTTATATTTATATGGAGGTGAAACGACGATGCGTTTGCCACCAAATTGTGGATTAGGAGGACGTAATCAACATTTAGCGTTAGTTGCAGCGAAATATATTAAAGGACATGACGACTGTTTTATTTTATCTGCCGCCAGTGACGGTAATGATGGCCCAACTTCTTATGCCGGTGGTTTAGTTGATGGTAAAACAATTTATCGTGGCGAGATAAAAGGATTAGATATAAATGAGTATCTTAAAACGGCGAACAGTAGTCCTTATTTAGTCGCTTCTGGCGATATCATCACAAAAGGTTTAACAGGCACAAATGTTATCGATTTTGTTTTTGCATTAAAAAAATCGAATTAATATCTTGTTATAAGATTCCCTTAAAAATATCTAAATGGCTATTTTCTTTTATAACATATTTTAAACACCCCAAAATTTTTCGTATAGAAGTAATGTTTTTATTTATGTATATATAGATAAAATTCGCATGAATTCATTTAACTTGTGTAAGTCTTTTATAGATAAAAATAAATAAAAAATTAATTCAATCTGTTTGCATGAAGCGCCAATTTTTCAAAGGGTATCTTTGAATTATCTGATTGTTTTCCAAATTTATTTTCAAATGAGTCTTTGCGTTTGTGTTGCTTAAAGGCAAATGTTTTAAACTATGAAGAGGATGAAAATGTACTCTATTCACGTAAATAAAATGATTGATTCCAAAAAGAAACTAAGTCTTGTTGATATAAGTCCCATTGAAAATTTAAATGGTGATCAACAAATTTACTTAGCATTTTTTATTTTAATTAGTAATTTGAAGAACTTTCTAAATGATGGGGAGCAATTTTTTTCATCGATTTGGCGATTTGCAAGTGTTGACGATATTAAGGAAGTGAATAGACAGTATCATAGATATTGTTATAAATATTTACCAAACTTATCGGGTATCGAAGAAAGTCATCCATTAAGTCTGAGTGAGATTGGGTTATATTCGATTAATATATCGCAAGATGAATATATATACATAAAGCTTGAGGTGAATCTAGAAAGCCCAGTCAGCATGCTACTTAAACAAAAACATAAGGCCATGTTTAGGCAATATTGTGACATTAATTTAACAACAATTTTAAAAAATGGATTTGGAGATAATGCTAATACCCTTTCTCTTATACTCATTGAATCCATAAATAAAAGTTTAAGAGAATTTGAAGAAAAGGTAGAAACACTTGATTCTGAAGATCAATGTAATAAATTAATGGATGAAATTATTTCTAACATAATTAAAAAACTTAAAACTGAGATACGGTATAATCCTGAGATAAATGATGATATTCTGTATTGTTCAGATCTTTTTACTGATCTTGAGGAAGCAATCAAAAAGTATTTCTCTGAAAGTGTAGGTCAAAAATTTTTAATTAGCGAGGCAACTGAAGCTGACATCACGCGGAATGCTCATGAGAATTTGTTTGTTATTACTCATCTGCAAAATTCGATATACAATAATTTATTTAAATTACTTAATTTGTTTTGGATGATTTCACCTACTGAAGCTTATGAAGATTTTACAAAAGCAGTGGATAGTGACTGTGTTAAAATAACACCTGAAATGTCGCCATTATGCAAACAAGAAAATTTAATTTATAATGCTAAAAAAATAAAACAAGCGATAATAAAATATCATCCAGACTCAAATTACAATAAAGCTATGTCTGATTTTTTTAACTTAATCATTGCGAGTTTTGAAATGTGTCATAAGATGACCAAGAAATTTGAAAAAGCAATAGTTTACGGTGAACAGTTAAGAAAGCGTCAATCGAACAACGATGATGACAACATTCAGCGCTTAAAAAGTTTTGTCTCTTTATAATAAAAAAGAGCATTACTCTTCATTAACTTCTTCGACTTCGTCAACTTCTTCAGTTTTTAATTTAGACATGCGTTGCCAGCCGCCACATTCTTTGATGAGCGATTTAATCACATGTGATAATTCACCTGACATTAATGCAAAATCAGCATCAATTTGTTGGGCTTTCGTTTCGATAGTGACTTCTTCTAATTGTTCTTTATATAGATCTAAATATTTAATGCCTTTGAGACTCATATCTTCGTGTAACGTAAATTTTATTTTCTCATCCCAACAAATACCTAATTTTGTTACTTGCTTGCCTTCGCGTAAATGACTGCGAATGGTTTTGGCTTGTAATTCGTGACGTTGACATTTAATGACGGCGGCACTCTTGGGATCGATCATTTCACAATTATCAGCTAACTCAAATGGGCTTGTAATACTATCGTTTAATAACCAATCTGTCATCGCGCTAGCGGGATTATTTTTAGTTTCGGGTGGGCGTAAATCAAAACGCATAATCGAATCACGCATTAAGGTAATTAAATCTTCGGCATTGCTGTGTGAACTGGTATCCACAACTAAACAATTGGATTTTGTATCGATATAGGCGTGTGTATAAACTTTACGTGTAAATGCTTGAGGTAATAATTCAAAGATGACATCTTCTTTCATTGATTTTTTTTCTTTTGTTGAAAGTCGTCTATCTTGTGCGGTTTCGACTTGATTGATTTTATCGAGCCAGTTTTCATTGATCACAGAAGCGGGTAATATTTTTTCTTCTTTTCTCGCTTTAACAAGCATGTAACCATTGCAACTATGAACCAAGACTTCACTCTCATCACCAAAAGGACTCACCCAGCCATAACTAAATAAAGCCATTTTATGGCAAGGTTTAGCTTGCTTTTCTTGTAAGCGTTGATCTAATTCTTCTGCATTTAAGGGAAAATCTTCGCATAGTCTAAATAGTTGAACATTCTTAAATAACATAATAACCCATTATCAATTGCCGTTTATCGGGGCAGCAATATTAACATTGTGGCTTTCATGACGGAAGGGTTTAATCCGCATTGTGGATGAAATTCAATCTGACAAAATATGCAAATCGATAGTATGGTAATAAATATTGTGAATCAATATTAAGGTGAAAATAGCAGGCTTTATCGTCATCATTTTTTTATATCAACAAGTTAAGCCGCTAATTTTTTTAACATCCGACGATTCCATAGGAATGCCCAAAAGCCTATGACAAAATTAGTGAGGCATGCCGCAAAAAATATTCCTTCTAATGCAAAATAATGTCGGCCGATAAAGGCTAGAGGGAGATAAAGAATAAATATTCGAGCGACCGATAACAATAATGACGGTTTTGGTTTTCCTAGCGCATTAAAAATACCAATACTCACCATGAGAATGCCTTGTAATCCGTAACTAATGGGAACAAAAAATAAATAAATGGAAGCGATGGAAATAATCGTTGGGCTTTTATCGAAAAATGAAATTAACGGTTTAGCAAAAATGATGAGAAGTATCGTGATAATAATGCCCCATAAAAGACTAAACTTGAAACACAGTTTAGTGGCTTTTATTACACGATTAATTTTTTTAGCCATGTAGTTTTGACCGACAAAAGGTCCAATACTACCGGATAACGCATAGAGTAACACTAAAGCAAAAGATTCGATGCGTGTAGCAATTCCGTAAGCCGCCACAGCAATATCACCATAACGAGAAATTAAAAAAGTAATCACGCCTGCTGAAAGTGGAATAATCATATTCGCAGCAATGGCGGGAAAACCAATATGCAATATTTTTTGCCAAGCTTTATACGTCGTAATAAAAGTGGTTTTACTGAGTAATAGTAATTTTTTTCGATACATGACAATAAGGCTAATGATAAGCCCGATTAAACGCGCAGAAATGGCGGCAAGCGCCGCGCCATTTAAACCAAATCGTGGAATGATTCCCCAACCAAAAATTAGAATGGGGTCGAAAATTATATTTAATATTGATCCAATGGTGCTGCAAATACTCGGTGTTAAAGTATCGCCACTACCGCGCATGACGCCATTGGCGACCATTGAGAGAACCAGCGTGATCATGCCGAGATACCAAATTTCCATAAATGGTGTGATCATCGGCATTAAATTATTCGGTGCGCCAAGTAATTTAAAAACAGGCTTAATGGTGAGTAAACCCAGTGCTGTTAAAATTAAAACAATCACAATGGTTAGCAGTAATGAATTTGTCGCTAAAATTTTTACGCGAGTATGTGCTTTACTACCAATGGCTCTGGCAATCACGGAGGATGCGCCAATCCCTAAACCAATGGCGATATTGATGATCATCATTGAAACTGGAAATGTAAAACTAAATGCTGCCAAGGCTTTAGTACCAAGCTTTGCAACAAAAAAAGTTGAGGCTAATTGATAAGTCATGACCATGAGGATACCCCACGCCATGGGCAGCGTGAGTTTAATTAAGGTTCGATTAACATCGCCGTAAATTAAATTTGCATGAAATGAATTTGCCATTGGGAGATTATAATGGGCAGTATTGTTTTAAGCTACTAATCAATAGTGTATTAAAGATTAAATTGTATCTGGTTGGGAAATGCGGATAAAACAATCGTTTTATCCTCTTAATCTAAGCTCATCCTCTGATTCATCTTGTTCTTGATGCGTTTCTAAATCTGCTACAAATTCTGAATATAATCTGGAACAATCAGTGGTTAAATAACAAATTTTTCCATAAATTTTATGGAATTCTGTTTTGTTTACTAATATCCAAAGATCTTTACTCTCATAATCTTCATCAGAAATAATCTCTTCATTAAGAAAGTTTGATTTTAATGCCCAAGCCAAAAATAGTATCGAACGCTTTAATTTGAGTAAATTTAGGGAGGTCAAATCAGTAAATGTTATATCATCTGTATCGAGCCATGGTTTTACAAAGGATTCAAATATTTTTATGGAGTCTTCATTTGATAAAATATTGTCATCAAAAAAAGAAAAATTATTTTGCTGTAAACATAAGCTTAATAATCGGTTGAAACTTAACTCATACTCAGGTGAATCACCTGAACCATCTTTTACAATGTTTCTCAGCCTGGATAATTCAATTCTTATTTCTTCTATTACTGCAGCCATTTGTTAAGCGCTTTAATTATTTGATTTATGATAATATGATATATTATTTTCTCTTGTTTGTAATGTCACAATTAAGGGATATATAACAAATACTTTAAATCAGTATTTGTTATTTGGCTCATTAGTTTATCTTATTAAATTTGCTTTCATGCTTTTTGGCATAAATCACAAATATTTTTTAATTAACGCCTGATTAATTAAAACTTGAGGAAGCCCAAGTTGCGTTAAATGATGAATCGTTTTTTTATTATGATGATGCGGGCTTGCTTCTGAATTTTCTTCATGCAAATACATCGATAATTGTTTATATAAGGGGTTAGCGGGATTAATGGTTTCAACCAAATGTTGTTGCCAATCTTTAGCTTGCTGAATTTCAATGTCTAAACCAGCTTGTTGATAAAAAGAAATATAATCAAGCCATGTCACCACTTGCTCAGAATTTAAATGGAAGGTTTGGCCCATGGCTTCTTTATTTAAACTTAAATGGATAATCGCAGAACTGACATAATCGACACACGACATCGGCATTTCATCTTGCCAATCGGGTGCTTTTTTCATTTGCAAACAAGCATTGACTAAATAAGTTAACGAGTCATTTTTATTCGCAGCCCCAGTTAATGAATGACCTAAGATTGTGCCGGGACGATATATTGTAATCGGTAATCCACGTTGACCAATTTGATTTATCAGTCTTTCACTTACCCATTTTGTTAAGGGATACCCATTTTCTAATTGATGTGGGTAATTGGGTGCCGGTGTTTCTAATAAGTCACCATTATCAGCAAAATCACATACCGCAGAAATGGTTGAAACATAATGAATGGCTTTGTTTTGTTTATGGCAGGCGAATTTAATTAATTCCAGCGTACTTTGAACATTGCTCGTATATAACTGTTGATAGGGAAGTGTTGAGTGAACATACGCACCATTATGATAAATGCTATCGATGACTTCACTTAATTCATTTAAAGTATCACTGCTTAAACCAAGTTTTTCCTGACTTAAATCACCGACTAAGACTTTTATTCGTTTTGGTAGCGAATGATAGGGTAATTGATATTGTTTTAAATTAGATAATAATCGACTTTCAGCTTGTTGAAGATTATTGGCTCGCACTAAACAATAAATCGTCGCTTCAGTATGAATTAATAAATCATTTACTAAAAAGGCACCAAGAAATCCTGTGGCACCAGTTAAAAGGATTGCTTTGGGATCAAACATATTCGGTGAATTTTTTTCACATGGCTTGATAGTTTCATTTAGTTTTGTATCTTGCAAAATTTTATCATCTAAAGTGGTGACAATTTCATTGGTTTCAATATAGTTTGCAATCGCTTTAACGGTGGGTTGTTGGAAGATTAATTTTATCGGTAGTTTAATATCGTATTGCTTTTTAATAATTAAAATTAATTGTGTTGCGAGTAAAGAGTTACCACCCATTTCAAAAAAACTATGATTGATACTCACTGTGTCTAGGTTAAGCAGTTTTGCGAATAGATGAGAAATCTCTCGTTCTATGGTGGTGGTTGCCATGATGATTTCTTCCTGTTGTTGTGTGGGCGGGGGTAGTTTTTTATTATCAATTTTTCCAGTCGAACTAATGGGAATTTCGTCAATAATGTCAAATGTTGAGGGAACCATGTAATGCGGTAATTGCTGTTCTAGATAGGTTTTAATTTCAGCAATGTTGCAAGGCGCGTGGAGCGTAAAATAACTCGCCAGAAATTTCGTTTTATCACCGACGACTGTTACTACGGCTTGCTTTATTTTAGGATGGGCGACAAGTTTTGCTTCAATTTCGCCAATTTCAATTCTAAAGCCTCTTAATTTTATTTGATTATCAATGCGACCTAAAAATTCGATATCGCCATTACAAAGTCTTCGACCTAAATCACCTGTTTTATATAAGCGTTTTGTTTGTTTATCGAGCGTGACAGTCACAAATGCTTTGTCAGTTAATGTTTCATTTCGATAATAACCATTTGCGAGACAGACGCCACCGATATATATTTCACCGGCAATGCCTATAGGTTGTAATTGTTGTTCTTTATTTAAAATATAAATTTCAGTATTCGCAATAGCTTGACCAATTGGGATATTAGGATTTTGTTGATGTGGTGAAGGAATATGACAAGTTACTTCTACGGTTGTTTCTGATGGTCCGTAATGATTATGGATTTTAGCTTTTGAGATTTTTTGTAATTCAGTGACTAAATTAAGCGGAAGTGCTTCACCACCAAAAACTAAATGGCGTAAACTATGATAATTTGAAAATTGATCGAATAAAATTAATGTTTGAATCAATGATGGTACGGTATCAATTATAGTCACTTGATGTTTAATTAATAAATCGAGCAAGCGTTCAAAATTTTCAACAATATTTTCATTTGCGATGACAAGTTTGCTGCCTGCTAAGATTGACGCGAAACAAGGCGTGTGACTACCATCAAATGAGATTGAACCATTTAAAACAAATGTATCATCTGGCTGAAGTTTAATATCTTGCAGATACCAGTATTTATGATTAAGCATGGCTTCATGGGAAATAGTGATCCCTTTCGGTTTGCCTGTTGTGCCAGAAGTATAAATTAAATAGGCTAAATCTTTAGCTTTCGTAATATTGGGTGGATTAGTTAAATCTGTAAAAGGTATTTGATTTATTTGTTCGATTGTTAATTGAGGTAATCGATAAAGAAAACCAGACTGATGTTTTTCATCTGTGATGATTAAACAAGATCCGCTATCTTCTAAAATATCATCAACGCGTTGGCTAGGATATTTTGCATCAAGTGCAATAAAGGCATAATTTAATTTTATAATTGCATATAATGCCGCTAACAAATATTCTGAGCGTGGCAGAAAAACTGAAATAATGCGAGAAGTCGTATTTTCAGGTAAGGCATGCTTAATGGCTTTCGCATAATGATTGACTAATTGATTAAACTCGTCATAAGTTAAATGCTTATCTTCATAAATTATCGCAATATTATCTGGCGTAGTCTTTGCAAAAAATTCTAATCTTGCTTGTAAGTTTTCTGATGGGAATTCTTCTTTGGTATTATTCCAATCATGCATGACTTTATGGAATTCATTATCATCCATTAATGACGCTTGTGAAATGGTTTGTTGAGAATTTTTTAGTAAATAATTTGTCAGCGTTATAAAATGATATTGTAGTAATTCGATAGTCGATTGCTGATATAAATCACTATTATATTCAATTTCGCAACGAAGATGCGTTTCGTTATTGATTGCTGTAAAAGTTAAATCAAATTTTGCTAAGTCTAATGCGAGTGGATATTGTTGAAAATAGGTATTATCTAAAGTGTGATTAATATCTTCATTTTCTTGATAAGCAAACATGACTTGGAATAAAGGATTATTGTTGGTATCTCTTTCGGGCTGAACAATTTCGACTAATTTTTCGAATGGAACATCGCCATTTTCAAAAGCGAGATACAGATTATTTTTTTGTTGTTGTAATAATTGTTGTAATGTTGCTTTATCATCGATTTTTGTTTTTAACACGACGACGTTAACAAAGTAACCGATAATCGTTTGTAATTCGATTTGTTTACGTGACGCAAGAGGTGTTCCAATAAGAAAATCAGATAAACCAGAATATTTATGCATTAGAATTGTGAAAAGCGTATAAGTTAACGCAAATAAGGTGCATTGTTGTTCTTTTGCGAGCGTTTTTAACTGCGACGTTGTTTGTTCATCGATGATAAAATAATGGGTTTGACCTTGATATTTTGTTTTATTCGTTTTGGGATTATCGTAGGGCAGTGTTAATACATCCTCATTATTTTGCAGATTCGATTGCCAGTATTCAATTTGAGGTTGTAAACGAACTTGTGATAATTGTTGCTGTTGCCAAATGGTATAGTCTATATAGTCAAATTGAATGTTAGGTAATGTTTTGTCGGCGTAGAGATCGAGAAAATCTCTGAGCATAATCGCTTGTGACCAACCATCTGAAATGATATGCGGTAAATTAAATAATAATATAAAGTGAGAATCAGTTAATTTAAACAATGTTACGCGAAATAAACAATCGTTGGTAAAATCAAATGGCGAATGAATTTCAGCTTGAATTAATGCTTTTAATGACGCTAAGTCTGTTTCAACCGTCGTTAAATGTAATTCGCTTTTATCTATAATTTGTTGGATAGGAATGAGATTTTCAGCATTAAATCGTGTTCTTAATGAAGGGTGTCTAGCCATCAATGCGTGTAAACTGGCTTCTAGTTTTTGTAGAATGATAGGACCTTTAATTTCTAACGCGGACGGCATGTTATATAAGGCTTTATCTTCGTTAATTTGATCTAATAACCACAACTGTTGTTGTTGATAACTTTGATTAAATTTCGTGATACCATGATGATGGATTTGAGCTATTTCTTTATCTTGATTTGAATTTTCTATCATGTTTGCTAATGCTTTTATAGTAGGATTATCAAACAATGACTTAATAGTGATATTACTTTTAAACGTCTGATTAATTTTTGAAATCAATTTAGTCGCAAGTAATGAATGTCCGCCTAACATGAAGAAATTATCTTCTACACCCACTTTGATGATATTTAATTGTGATGACCAAATTTCAGCAAGTTTTATTTCAACTTCAGAAGTGGGGGCAATAAAAACTTGGTTTTCTGTTATGGTTTTTTCTGGTTTGGGTAATTTACTTTTATCAACTTTGCCACTGGTATTAAGAATGTATTTTTCGAGCTGCGTAAATGTCGAGGGTACCATGTAATTGGGTAATTTTTTTAAGAGTGCTGCTCGGAGATTTTCTATATCAAGTTGAGTTGACGCAATAATATAAGCTGCAAGATAAGGGTAATTAGGTTCATCTTCACGTTTGATGACAATGGCTTGTTCTATCGTTTCTTCTTCTAAAATAAGTTTTTCAATTTCACCTAATTCAATACGATAACCACGAAGTTTAATTTGATTATCGATACGACCGATGAAATTGATATTGCCGTTTATATCCCAAAAGGCTAAATCACCGGTGCGGTATAATCGATCATTTTCTTTGAAGGGATTATTGATGAAACGTAATTTTGTTAAATTGTCGCGATTTAAATATCCGCGCGTCACACCTTTACCACCGACATATAATTCACCTGAAACACCAAACGGTAAAAATTGTTGATGTTGATCAAGAATATAAGCGCTGGTGTTATTTAATGGTTTACCAATAGTGATGGTTTCTTTGGTTGATGTAATTTCGGCAAATGTCGCATAAATACTAATTTCTGTTGGACCATAGCCATTGAAAAAGCGACAGATAGGTTGCCATTTATTCACAATTTCTTGGGTGCAAACATCCCCGGCAGTCATTACCGCACGTAAAGTTGTGATACCTTCAACATCAGTATTTGCTAATGCGACAGGCGGAAAAATACCATGGGTAATGTTAAATCGTTTAATTGAGTTTGCTAAATATTCACCGGGTAAGGTATCTTCGCGATCGGTCATCACTAATGTTGCGCCGGTTAATAAGCTTGCAAAAATATCACTAACAGAAACATCAAAACTGATAGAACTAAACTGTAATACGCGAGATTGTGAATTAAAATCCATTACGTCAATTGTGGCAAATATCGTATTTAACGCGCTTTGGTGTTCAACTAACACACCCTTCGGTTTGCCTGTTGAACCTGAGGTATAAATAATATAAGCCAAATGATTGGGATGTTGTGGAATATTAGGTTCGATAAAAGTAGTATTAACAATTTCTTCAATATTCAACAAAGTTAATTGTGGATCAATATTTTCGTATTGAGAAAATAATTGTTTAGTCGTGATAACAATATTTGATTGACTATCTTCAAGAATATCTTTGATGCGTTCAACAGGTAAACTCGGATCAATAGGTAAATAAGCGCAGCCTGCTTGCAGCACACCATTGAGTGCTGCAATCATAAAATGTGAACGTGGTAAACTAATCGTGATTAGTTGTTCTGCTTTTACATTGAGTGACGTTAAATGCGAACTCACGCCCTGAATGAAAGTTTGTAACTCTTTATAAGTTAAGTGGATATCATAATATTCAAGCGCAAGTTTATTGGGGGTTTTTGCGACTTGTTGATTAAATAATTCTACGATTGTGTTTTCTGTAGGATAAGTTTTTTGTTGTTGATTCCACTTTTTATACGCCGTCGATTCTTGTTGTGTTAAATAGGGGAGAAACGAAATCGATTGCTGAGAGTTTGTGATTAACTGTTGCAATAAATTAATATAATGATCTTTGAAACGCACCATTCTATCGTGATGGAATAAATCAGTGCTATATTCAATTACGCCTTCCAAACCTTCTGCAGTTTCTTTAAAGGTGAGGGTTAAATCAAATTTTGCTACTTTTTGTGGATTTCGATAAGGTTCGCTGTGAATATCGCCTAAACGTAAATCGGTATTGGCAACATTTTCTAGTGCGAAACAAACTTGAATAATAGGGTTTGCATCGAGACTTCGTTCTGGATGAATGGTTTCAATTAATTTTTCAAATGGTAGATTTTGATGGGCAAGCGCTTCAAACATGGTGTTTTGAACAAGCGTCAGTAAATCATCAAAATTTTGATTTTTATCGATATTAACTCTTAGCACTAAGGTGTTAACAAAAAAACCAATTAAATTTTCGATTTCACTTAGCGTGCGATTAGCAACAAATGTTCCGACTAGAATATCGGTTTGTTGCGTATAGCGATAAATTAAAACATAAAAAACGCTGAGTAAAACAGAAAACAACGTCGATTGTTTTATGCTGACTTTATTTTGTAATTCCTGATAAAGCGCATCTTCAACTTTAAAATATAACAATTCACCTCGATAAGACAAGGTTGCTGGGCGTGGTTTATCAGCCGGTAATTGAAGTAAAGTTGGTGAATCGTGTAATTTTGTTTGCCAATATTTTAATTGGGTTTGATACGAGGGTGTAGCGATATATTGTTTTTGCCAAAGCGCAAAATCTTTATATTGGTAGGATAATGGTAGTATATGATTTTTGTTTACACTGTAAAAATTATTCAGCTCATTAAATAAAACATCAATCGACCAGCCATCGCATATTATATGATGCATGTTAATAATTAATACATGCGTTTCATCATCGATATTGATTAAACTTACTTTTAACAATGGTAAGGTATTTAAATTAAAATATTGGCTAATAATTTCTGCTATTGTTTCATCGAGATCTTTTTTAAGTGATATCAAGTTGAGGGATATTTTAAGTTCAGGATGAATTTCCTGATAGACTTGGCCGTTTTGATGATGAAATGTCGTTCTTAAAATCTCATGGCGTGCAATAATTTCATTTAAAGCTTGTTCAAGTCTTGTTTTATCCAGAATGCCCTGTAATTGATAAATTAAAGGTTCATTATAAAAATCATTTTTCGGATCGAGTTGTTGTAAGAAATATAATCTTTCTTGTGGTAGTGAAAGTGCTAGAGTAGTGAGATCCTTATTACTTTTAATTGAGGTAATTTCATCTTCAATATTCTCATGATTTTGCTCAATGTAGTGGAGCAGGTTTGAAATCGTTGAATGATCAAAGATCACTTTTGGCGATAAAATAATATTAAAATGCGTTCTGATATGAGTAATGAGTTGCATCGTTTTTAAAGAATTACCACCCAACTCAAAAAAATTATCGAGTAAGCTTATTTTCTTCACTTGTAAAATGTAAGAAAAAATTTCGCACAAGAGCTTTTCGTTATGAGTGCGTGGCGCTAAATAGGCTTGTTGCGTATTTTGACTGTGCAAGTTTGGTTTTGGTAAGGCTTTATAGTTTATTTTACCATTTGCTGTTAAAGGGATTTCTTTAATTATTTGTATCGCTTGTGGGATCATGTAATAGGGCAAAGAAGACTTTAAGTAATTTCGAATATCTAAAATTGTTAATGATAAATTTGTGACAATAAACGCGGCGAGGAAGGGATTTTCATTATTGTCATTGACAAATTGTATCACTACGGCATCGATTGCCGGATGTTTTAAAAATATCGATTCAATTTCAGCGATTTCAATTCTAAAACCATGAAGTTTAATTTGCATGTCTTTGCGATTGATAAATTCGAGATTCCCATCTTCTAACCAGCGAACTAAATCGCCGGTTTTGTAAATGGTTTTATATTGATTATCAGGTAATGTGAGTTTTGTGAATGTGGTTTCTGTTAGCGAGGGATTATTATAATATTCACGCGCTAAAGGCGTGCCCGCGATATATAATTCGCCAGTTACACCTATCGGTAGTAAATGTTTATTTTGGTTTAAAACATAAACCTGAGTATTCGCAATAGGTTTACCCATGGGGATAATATTTTTTTCATCTTTACGATTAAAATCATAGGCGGTGGTAAAAATGGTGGCTTCTGTTGGACCATAGAGATTATGAAGTTTTGCATAGTGACTTTGATGGAATTTATCTATCGTTTTTTGGCTGATAGATTCAGCACCCACAAATACATGTTTAAGTGATGTTGTATTTTCGAATTCATCTATTTCTAGAAATATTCTTAAAAGTGAGGGCACAATAAGTGAAATAGTTACTTTATGTTGAATAAAGAGATTAATAATTTCCAATGCATTTTTACTGGAATCATCATCTGCGATAACCAATGTTCCTTGACTAAACAACGGTGTGAAAATTTCCCAAACTGAGGCATCAAAAGAAATTGACGATTTTAATATACCAATTTCATTTTTGAATTGATATTGATGTGTTAACCAATTTAAACAATTATGCAGTGAATTTTGCGTGATCGCGACGCCTTTGGGTTTGCCTGTCGAACCTGATGTGTAAATAATATAGGCTAAACGATCAAAATTTAATTGGGGTTCAATATTATTTTTGATAATGTTTTTGTCTAAGTTATCAATGTCTAAATATTGATGCTCGGCAAAATGCGCTTTGAATTTACTGTTTGTAATAATTAAACTCGGATTGCAATTTTCAATAATATAGTCAATACGCTCTTTTGGATAGCTCGGATCAATCGGCACATACGCGTAGCCTAAATAAATGGCGGCAAATAAACTGTAAATAAACTCTTTATTTTTTGGTAGACAAATTGCGATGGGTTGCTCTGAAGAAGAGGATGTCAGCGAATTTAAAATAGCATTAGCGTAGTGCTGAATAGATTTCAAAAAAGTTTGATAATCAATGGCATAATTATTTTCAATAATTGCTGTTGCGTTTGGTGATGTTTTGGCTTGTTGTTGTATCAATTCAATAATGTGAGTTTGATTATAATCAATCGTAGTATTATTCCACTCTTGAAGAATTAATTTTACTTCTTGATTTGTTAAAGGATTAATGGTTTCAACTTGCTGGTGAATATCTTCAGTCATCGCCGTTAAAATATTAGTGAAATGTTTAATGAAGCGCGTTGCATATTCTTGACTGAATTTTTGAGTACTATAATAAAGTCTACCTTGTAAATGATTAGCTTCACCGTGTATTTGTATTAATAAAGGATAATTAGTAAAAATGTCAGTTTCACAATAACGTGATTGCCAATTGTTTTCTGATTGGGTTAATTCTTCATGAAATGAGTGTGGCCGATAGTCAAATACCGTTTCAAATAAGGGCATTGTTTCGGGGATATCCGTGCAATCTCGAATTTGTGTTAAAGACGTTGAAATATATTTTCTGAGTTCGACATGTTGTTGTCTTAAATTTTCAACTAAATTTAAAATGTTTTGATCACTACTAACATTCATTCTGATGGGTAGGGTATTAACAAAATAACCAACCATGTTTTCAATATAGGATTTTGGATACGCTCTTTTTGCACCAAACACGATATCATTTTCATTGGTGTAATATGAAATGAGTAATCCCCATGCGGCTTGTAAAATGGCGTTGACGGTCAAATTATATTGTTCAGCAATATCTTTTATTTTTGTGATCAAAGGTAAAGGAATATTAAATAATAGTTTTTCGTGACTTACTTTTTTATTGGTAAGCGTGGGTTTAGGCAAAATAATACTGTTGGGTTCTTTAAATCCAAGCAATAGTTGCCGCCAATGTGTAATTGCTCTTGCATGATCAAAATGAATAAAATGATCAATATGTCTTTGATAAGAACCTGATGGTAACAATTGAACGTCTTTATTATTACAATAGGCATCATAGATAGAAAAAATTTCATTGATGACAATATTAATAGCGTTGCCACCGACAATAATAGGATGATAACTCCAAACTAATTGATATTTATTTTCACTGCATTTAATTAACGTGAAGCGCGTCAGTGGGGCTTGGTGAATATCGAATTCTTGAGTCATTTCTTTAGCGATAATTTCATCGCATTGCTTGGTAGCGTCTTCTAGTATTAAATGTTCTAAGTTAATTTCTTTAAAAGGGATAGCAACGTTATTATAAATGCAGAGTTTAGCACTTTGTTGATTATCGCCGATAATTGCTGAACGAAGTATTTCATGTCTTTCAGATACTTTTTGAATGGCTTTAATTAAATAGTCACTATTTACATTTTCATTTAGATGAAAAATAAATTGATTAATAAATCGATGACTCGGGTCAGCATAATTTGATGAAAAAATGAAATCTTTCTGTAAGTGAGTTAATGGATAAGTGGTATGTTGTTGATTATTGTTGTTAGCAATTAACTTATTTGAATCCAGGATTTTTACTGTCATGAAGCCCTCTGCCGATTTTAGTATTATTATGATGAAATTTTACTTATTGTTAGCATGAAATATGGTATCTAATTTAAGTCAAAAATAATACTGTTGTGTTATTGAATTTTTTTAGTGTGGATATTTATCGGTTACATCTTAGTAAGATTGCTTAGCAAAAATCTTGCTGATTCGAATTAACCAATTATCAATATAAAATTGTCCACGCAAAAAAAAGCGTTTGATATCATAGGCTTTAAGTTTTGTCTAGTGCTAAATATTCCTTAGTGGCGATAATAATTTCACGTTCTTGGAAAGTGGCTAATTCTTTGGCAATTTTTCCTGAGTCACCATTTTCCATAATCACTTTCAATGTTTTTTGATACGCAGAAATTGCGGCACGTTGCAGATCGGAAGGAATGATGATGATACGGTAGCCATATTCTTGTAATTTATCCGTGGGTATTAATGGGGTTTTGCCTCCATAAAACATATTTATTAAAAGTGGGGCATTAACTTGTTGTGAGATTTTTTCGATTTGTTCAGGTGTTTGTGGTGCTTCAACAAAGATCACATCCGCACCTGCTTCAACATATTGATTTGCTCTATCGATTGCCGCATCGAATCCTTCAACCGCGATAGCATCGGTTCGAGCGATCAAGGTGAAATCGGGATCAATGATGACATCTTTGGCGACTTTTATTTTTTGAACCATTTCCTCAGCAGAGATTAATTTTTTATTATCCAAGTGACCACAACGTTTTGGAAATTCTTGATCTTCTAAATGGATAGCAGAAACGCCAGCGCGTTCAAATTGTTTAATAGTATGATAAACATTAATGACATTGCCAAAACCGGTATCGGCATCGGCAATAATTGGAATATTGGTAACATCAGCAATTTGGCTTAATCTATCAATTACGTCATTATAACTAAGAAGACCAATATCAGGATAACCAGAACTACGCGCAATCGCACCGCCACTGACATAAATAGCTTTAAACCCAGCTTGTTCTACTAAACGAGCGGTTAAACCATCATAGGTGCCTGGACAAATTAAAATTTCATCTGATTTAATGAGATTGGCCAATTGCGTCGTGCGTTTCATTTCTCTCTACCTTTGCAGTATGGTTTTAGTTTTAATACTGAGCATGAAATAATAGACATGCTCAGTATTATTTTTTGAAAACAATTATTTTAAAAGTTTACGTAAAACTAATTGTAAAATCCCACCGTTTTCATAGTATTCGACTTCGTTTTGCGTATCGATTCTAGAAAGTAGGGTGACTTCTTTGTGACTTCCATCAGGGTAATGAATCACCGCGTGGATATCCATTCTTGGTGTTAAACCTTTTTCAAGATTCACGATATCAAAAGTTTCTTTACCACTTAAATTAAGTGATTTGCGATTTTGATTATCTTTAAATTGTAAAGGTAATACACCCATGCCGATTAAGTTTGAACGATGGATACGTTCAAAGCTTTCTGCAATCACGGCTTTAACGCCGAGTAACACTGTTCCTTTGGCAGCCCAATCTCGTGAAGAACCCGTACCGTATTCTTTACCTGCAACAACGACTAAGGGTGTGTGACTATCTTTATATTTCATGGCCGCGTCGTAAATTGACATGACTTTGCCATCAGGAATGTAAGTAGTAAATCCCCCTTCAGTACCCGGTGCCATTTCGTTACGAATACGAATGTTAGCAAACGTGCCGCGCATCATCACTTCATGGTTACCACGTCTTGAACCAAAAGAGTTAAAGTCGATTGGATCAACACCATGGCTTTTTAGATAATGACCCGCAGGACTATCTGCTTTAATCGCACCAGCAGGTGAAATATGATCGGTGGTAACGCTATCACCCAATAAAGCTAACATGTTTGCACCCATAATATTTTTGACAGGAGCAGGTTTTGTGGTGAGGCCTTCAAAAAAGGGTGGTAATTGCACGTAAGTGGATTGATCATTCCAGGCATAAACATTGCCTGAAGGAATATCAATACTACGCCATTCATTATCACCACTAAATACATCAGCATATTGTGATTTAAATCCTTCATTGGTGACACTTTTTAGTGCTTCATTAATTTCATCAGTGGTCGGCCAAATCTCTTTTAAATAAACGGGTTTACCATCTTGATCTTGACCAATGACATCTTCACTTAAATTAATGTTGGTTGTTCCCGCAATCGCATAAGCCACAACTAAAGGAGGGGAAGCTAACCAATTTGCTTTGACTAAGGGATGGATACGACCTTCAAAATTTCTGTTACCCGATAAAACAGCGCAAGCGACTAAATCATTATCGCTCACAGTTTTTGCAACATCATCAGGTAATGGCCCTGAGTTTCCAATACAAGTCGTACAACCATAACCGACTAAGTTAAAACCAAGATCGTTTAAGTGAGTTTGTAATCCGGCTTTTTCTAAATATTCGGTTACGACTTTTGAACCAGGCGCTAACGATGTTTTAACCCAGGGTTTACGAGTTAAGCCTTTTGCTAATGCTTTTTTCGCAACAATACCTGCTGCTAACATGACGCTTGGATTTGAGGTATTGGTGCAACTGGTAATTGCAGCGATAACAATATCACCGTGGTGCATGGTGAAATGATCAGATGCAAACTCTTTGTTAATTTCTTTTTCTTTGCCGGCAGATTTAATAAAGGCGGTAATCGCTTCAGGTAAATCAGTTAAGTAAACTTTATCTTGTGGACGTTTTGGACCTGCGACACTGGGTTTGACTGTTGCTAAATCAAGTTGTAAGAAATCCGTAAAGATAGGTTCTTCTGCATTGTTACTATGCCACAAGCCTTGTTCTTTAGTGTAAGCTTCAACTAACGCAATGGTTTCAGCACTGCGATTGGATAATTTCAAGTAATCAATGGTGACTTGATCGATTGGGAAAAAGCCACAAGTTGCACCATATTCTGGTGCCATGTTGCTAAGTGTTGCTCTATCGGCGAGTGGGAGTTCACTTAAACCAGGACCAAAGTATTCAACGAATTTACCGACTACACCACGTTCACGAAGCATTTGGGTGACAGTTAAAACTAAATCTGTTGCAGTGACGCCTTCGTTTAATTTGCCTTTCAATTTAAATCCAATCACTTCAGGAATTAACATAGAAATGGGTTGGCCCAATATCGCTGCTTCCGCTTCAATACCACCAACACCCCAGCCGAGAACACCGAGGCCGTTAATCATGGTAGTATGAGAATCGGTGCCGACTAAAGTATCGGGATAGGCGATGGATTTACCTTCTTCAACTTTTTGCCAAACACATTTCGCTAAAAATTCTAAATTCACTTGATGGCAAATACCCGTGCCAGGTGGTACTACGGCAAAGTTTGAAAAAGCAGTTTGTCCCCAACGTAATAATTCGTAGCGTTCTAAATTACGCGACATTTCAGTGGCGACATTAATTTTAAACGCATCGTTTGAAGCAAATTTATCGACTTGTACTGAGTGGTCAATGACTAAATCAACTGGAGATAGCGGATTAATTTTATTAGGATCGCCGCCCAATTGTTCCATCGCCGTGCGCATGGCGGCGAGATCGACAACCGCTGGCACACCCGTGAAATCTTGCATTAAAACACGAGCAGGATGATAAGCAATTTCACGCGTAGAGGTTTTATTTTTTAACCAAGTATTCAGCGCTTTAATATCGTCAGCGTGAACGACTTTACCATCAAGGTGGCGTAATAGATTTTCGAGTAAGACTTTTAATGAAAAAGGTAATCGTGAAAAATTACCATAGCCTTGTTCTTCTGCAGCTTTGATACTGAAATAATCATAGGATTTACCACCAGCATCGATAGTACGACGAAATGAATTGCGATCACTCACGGGATCTCTCCTTGTTTGCTTGGATTTTAATATAGTAGGTCGCCATTATACTGCTTTTATTTAAATAAGTGGAATTAGAATATCTTACGTCAATGTGCAGAATTCTAATGCTTCATGATGTTTTACTTTGCCTATTTAGATCGGCATCTTCGGGCAGAATTTGTTTGATGATATTATTGATACTGTTACGAAGTTTGGCATCTTTAAGCAACATATCAAGTTTATTCAAGTGAACCATATTGAGATAATTTTTGAGAAAATAGGATTCATGTGGCGCTAGTTTTTTAAAATTCACTTCGCCAATGTCGCGGATATTATCGTAAACGATTAAATCGCAAATTCGATTAATGGCATAACAAAAGACAACCGGTTGAATAACCATTTTACCTAAATCAATACGCTCAGGTGGTGTGATCATTGGGGTTAAACAATTTTCAATACAGTTAATAATGGAGTTAGGCAATTCCCATTGTTCCGCTAAAATTTTTCCAACGATAGCTGAATTAACATGAAAAATATCTTGTTCTTTTTTCGTTCTTTCAAATAATCCTAAATGTTCGTTATGAAATTTAGCCGCTTCAGGAAAAAATGAAATAATGCCTAAATCACCGATGCTAAATAATAAAGATTGTGTTGATAAACCACCAGGATTACTAATACCAACAGCGGTGGCGACTTTTTCTGAAATCGCACTAGCGAGATAACTGGTCGACCAAATATTTTTATAAGCTTCCGCTTGATCAGCGGTTTCTGCTTTTAACGTGCCACGAAGTGCAATGTGAAGCGCAATATTTTTTACAATATTAATGCCTAAATAAATGACAGCATGGTGAATGCTAGTGATTTCTTTATTTAAATAAAATGCTGCTGAATTAACGGTTCTTAAAACTTGCGCCGCAATTTCTGCGTCGCCTTGAACGAGTAATATTAATTCTTGAGTATCACTTATTCCTTTTGTGAGTGGTGCTAATATCGGATTTGGCCGTGGCATGTTTTTAGATTTTTTAGTGATAAATTCTAATTGCTGAGGTGAAACCTCTTCTCTGGTGACTAAACGAAACGAAGCGAGATCACGAATGATTTCTGAGTCAATGGTATCTTCATCGATAGATGTAACAGATTCGGTTGTATTTTCATTTTTTTCAGTTTCTTGTTCTTTTGTTTCAGATGATTCAGGAGCAGTCGTTTGAAATTCTTGCACTAATTGTTGAAGCTGTTGTTTCGATGACGTTCTAGAGCCGGAACTCCGAATTAAAAGCCATAGTAACAGCAAAATAATTACGACTAGAATAGCGTAAATTAGTGCAGTCATTGGTTCTCCCTGAATTAATTATGCACAATTTATTAGAAAGGTAGTTATACAATAGTAACATTTAGAAAGTAAGATAGAAATCATAATCATATGTAATTTTAAGGGCAATTTAGATTGCCCTTAAAATCGAAAACACTTTATTGCATGATGCATTGGACTTGAATGTAGTTAATGCCAAAATGATTGTGAATACCTTGGCATAATGAACCTGCTGGTTGTAATCCAACATGATGTGAAGCTTCGGTACCAGAAATTGTTACATCATATTGTGGTGATGTCATGCAATCTGCAGGGTGAGAAGGTAATAAATTAGATTGATTGAGTTCATATGGTGTTGTGTTATCTTTATCGAGGATACCTTGCCAACATAACTGTAAATTTTGATCTTTAATTGTATAAGTAATTTGTGTCATTTTATCAGCTGGAGTGGTTCCATCAACATTTTGCACGGTCATTCTTGTGTCATTAGCTTGTGATGTTGTTAATGCAAATACCTGTGACATAGAAAAAACAATTGCAATAGCTACAAGCACTTTTGAAAGTTTCATTTATAAAGACTCCTGATTAGATTTTATAGTTTAAGTATAGTTAGTTAGTTACTACAATCCATGAAGTGAAATATCCTTGAAGAGAACGTGCATTATACAGTATTTGATTTTGTATTTACACTACTTATTTTTTAATCTAAAAATCGGATATAGAATTTATCCAATTATCAATGAATTATAATGTCTTGTTGTAGCTTTTTAATGGCGTTAGCTTCTAGCTGACGAATACGTTCAGCTGAAACATTATATTTAGCGGCTAAATCATGCAGGGTCGCTTTTTTATCGTCTAACCAACGTTGTTGAAGAATATCACGAGCACGATCATCCAAATTATCAAGCGCTGTTGCTAATCGATCTTCATAAAGATTTTGCCAATTACCATTTTCAATGATATTAGCAGGATCTTCAGCACTACTTTCAAGATATTGCTCAGGTGAGGCAAAATAAGTTTTATCATCGTTTTCACTGGCAGGTGCGTCAAATTGGGCATCGATTGCATTAAGTCGAGACTCCATTTCGAGCACATCTTTGCAGGTGACACCTAAGTCTCTGGCGACGCCGGCGACTTCATCTTGGCTAAACCAACCTAAACGTTTTTTTGATTTGCGAAGATTAAAAAATAATTTGCGTTGTGCCTTAGTGGTGGCCACTTTAACAATACGCCAGTTACGGAGGATAAACTCGTGAATTTCAGCTTTAATCCAATGCACGGCAAATGAAACTAAACGCACGCCAACTGTTGGATCAAAGCGACGAACGGCTTTCATTAAGCCAATATTGCCTTCTTGAATTAAATCAGCTTGCGCTAAGCCATAACCAGAATAACTGCGAGCGACTTTTACGACAAAACGTAAATGCGACATGACTAATTTACGAGCAGCAGAGATATCATCATGCTCTAAAAGACGCGTAGCCAAATCTTGCTCTTCTTGTTGAGAGAGCATTGGAATTTGGTTAACTCTTGCAACATAAGCATCGAGATTACCAATCGGCAAACTGGTTTCGTATGGGACAAGATGTTTAGTCATTTCTGTCATTTTCTCCGTTTAATCTAACGCTAATTATAGCAATTTTAGCACTCTCAGGCAATGAGTGCTAATATGCAGAATAAGGCTAAGCTATTGATTTTAAATAGCTTTAATAATAAAGTGTCTTATTATAGCATAAGTGCACATTAGTAGGTAGCGTAATAAGCACACTATAGATGGGGACTATTATCTATTTTTCAATGATTAAGCCTGGTACTTGAATGCGAACTTGATCTTCTAAGCGCATTGCTGTTAATTGTCCGCCCCAAATACAACCGGTGTCGATCGCATGAATCCGAGGAAGATATGAGATACCTTGCAGCGATGCCCAATGACCAAAGATGATATCGACTTCTTGGGTTTGACGTTGTTCGATGGCAAACCAGGGAAAGTATTGTTTATCTTGCGCACCGGGTGGGCCTTTGGTTTTAAGTTCGATTTCACCTGCTTGGGTACAATATCTTATTCGAGTTAAACAATTAGTAATGAAACGGAGTCGTGCCCAATCAGTTAATTCAGGATCCCAACAAATGGGTTCATCACCATACATGTGTTTTAAAAATTTGCTGCATTTTTTTGAGCGGATAATTTCTTCAACTTCATGAGCTAACTTAATTGCGGTCGCTAAATCCCATTGTGGTGGGAAACCAGCGTGGACTAAAACATAGTTTAATTTAGGATCGTAATGAATTAATTTTTGGAGTCTTAGCCAATTGAGTAATTCATCACAGTCATCAACTTTAAATATTTTTTGGATAGTATCTTTATTTTTTAATCGATTAAAATCTGCGGCAACGGCAAGTAAATGTAAATCATGATTGCCTAAGACCACAACAGTATTAGGTAAGGATTTAATGAATCGTAACGTTTTTAATGATTTTGGCCCTCGATTAACTAAGTCACCGGTAAACCATAATGTATCGCGCTGACTATCATAATTGATTGCTTCGAGTAAATGACATAATTGATCATAACAACCTTGAATATCACCAATTGCATAAGTCGACATAATTAATTAACAACGTTTGGAGCGGCGAGCGAAAAAGCGGGAATTTCGCTGTTAAAATAATCGCCTTGATCATTCACTAAATGGTATTTTCCTTGCATTGAACCAACGGGTGTATTAAGAATTGCGCTACTGGTGTATTCAAAACTTTCGCCCGGATGTAAATGCGGTTGTTCACCGACAACACCTACACCGCGAACTTCTTGAACTTCACCGTTTGCATCAGTAATAATCCAATGGCGGGATAAAAGTTTGGAGGGGATCCGACCCACATTGGTAATTACAATTGTGTAGGCAAAAACATATTGCTCATTCGCAGGATCAGAGTGATCATTTAAATATTTAGTGGTCACTTCAATCGATACATCGTTATCCAAAATTTCATGCATGTTGGTTGAAATCTTAATTTAAGAATTAACTAATGAATTAATTTAACATAGTAAGCTTCAATCTTAAATATTGTTACTAAAATATTTCTTTAATGACGAATAGTTTTAGCGAGACATTAGCGGTGTGGATGTTTCATGTTTTTATAATGTTTTGCAGGTAGTGGCGTGCTATGAGAAGAGGGGGTCGGTTTTGTTTTAGTGACTGAACCAAATAGTAGATATTGTTGAGTTGCTAAGGGTAAGTCACTAAGAGGAATAGAACGACCTTGTGGCTGGCCGATAGATTGACGTAAGTTGTTAAATTTAACTTTGTGTATGGTTAGAAATTTTTGCATGCGAGGTCGAAAGCTTCTTCACATTCTGGGATTTCTTGAGCTAGTTTATCTAAGTGCTGAATAAATCGTTCATAAGTCGATAAACTCATATCATGATACATTTCTCTTTCAAGTAATTGGATTGAGGGAATTTGACTTAGCACTGTTTGTCTAGGTGGATGTGTCAATTCAAATTCATGAATATTAGCCCATCTTTATTTTTGAATTTTGATAAAGGTAATGCTATTTGTTTTTTTTAACTGAGCTCAAACCTGGAAAGTTCTGAATGAGTGTGTATACTTGATTTTTTATATGAGCATTTTTTTCTTGGCTGCTTAACATAATTATTTTTATTTTCATTTATTATTTTATAGAATGTTATCTTATATTTTTTGTTAGTGTTATAGGTGGTTGCGCTTTCAAATAACCGGGGTTCAATTTAATAACAAAAATCCAGCTCCCATTATGGGATATTATTCGAACCTATATTAAGGACTTTAATGTTTTTCGAGATTGTTTTTGAATGCGATGGGGAAATTTATAACTAACGATGACAATGTTTCAAGTTTTTATGAGGTTTGACAGTAGTTGTAGATGGTTTCTGGTTAATTTTAGGTGTTATTGCTTCGCTACTACTAGCCGATCCAAATAGGAGATATTCTTTCGTAGCAAGAGATAAATCACTTAGTGGTATAGAAGTATTTCGAGGACGAGCAAATGCATGACGCAAATTATTGAAGGATAAATGATGACTTGTTATGAAAAGTTGCATCCGAGGTTGAACAACATCAACAAAATATTCTACTAAACCTGGTGCTAGCATTATTAGATAAATGCGAGCTTTATCACGGCCGAATAAACAATAAAATTCTGGAACCGCAACAATTAATTCATTTGCGTGTTTTGCAGATGGATAATTATTAAATATAGTGTTAAGTAAATTAAAAGCAAATAAAAATTCTTCATTTATTTTTTCATCAGAAAGCCCAGCTATATTAATCATGATTTGAGATGAAGCCAAAGCTTCTTTAGTATTGTTGATAATTTCTTGAAATGTTTTCGCATCTTGCTCTGTCGAAAAAGGTTGAGCTTTATTCTCAAATAGAATATCAAAGATATAATGACTAATTTCATGGATAATGGTTGCAGCTAAATATCTAACTTGAAATTTTTTGGGTCGTTGTAAATAAATGCCATCGTCATGGCCATAATAACCTGCCATGGAACTATCATCAGAATAACAATTTTGTTGAAAGTCAGTTTTATCTGAAATATAAACTCTTAAGCCTTTTCGCTTGCATCGATGTTCTTGGGTTGATGTTTCACAACTTGAAATAATTCGAGACAAAACTAAAAATAATAAGTATTTCTTTTATAATTTTGCCTATATTGATCCGCGGAGTACAATTTTCCTTTACTCAGATAGGTAGTTACTGATTTTTACGAAGTCTTTAATTGTTAGTTCTTCTGCCCGATGTTTGGGATCGATATTGATATCTTCGAGTGTTTCAGCTTCGATAAAGTTGTTTAAACTATTGCGAATGGTTTTTCTACGCTGATTAAAGGCCTCACGAACAATTTCTCCGAAGATAAAAATATCTTTAGCAACATGAGGTTTAATTTTATGGGGGATAAGCCGTACCACTGAAGAAGTGACTTTTGGTTCAGGATGAAATGCTGTTTTGTCGACATCAAATAAAACTTCGACATGACAGTAATATTGTAACATGATGCTTAAGCGACCATAGGCAGATGTTCGGGGTTTTGCGGCCATTCTGTCAGCAACTTCTTTTTGAGTCATGAAATGCATGTCGTAGATTATTGAAACATTATCAAGTAAATGAAAAATAAGCTGCGTCGCAATATTATAAGGCAGATTACCAAAAAGTTTTAAAGGTTGATCCGGTTTTGCGAGTTTGGAAAAATCATAGCGTAATGCATCTGCTTGGTGAATTTTAATTTTAGGATTATCTTGAAATTGTTCTTCTAATAATGTGATTAGATCACGATCGATTTCAATGACGTGTAAGAAATCAACTAAATCAATGACCTCACGAGTGAGAACACCTAAACCTGGTCCAATTTCAACAATATTATCTTTTGGTTTTGGTGCAAGCGCGGCAATAATATTACTAATCACAACATGATCTTGCAGAAAATTTTGACCGAATCGTTTACGAGGTTTATGTTGTCTTTTTGACATCCGTTAATTTCCATGCCATGTTAAATGCTGATAATAAACTATCTACCGAAGCACTGCCAAGTCCGGCGATATCGAGTGCTGTGCCATGATCAACAGATGTTCTTACAAAAGGTAATCCTAAACTAATATTCACACTATGATTGAAGTCACTATATTTCACCACAGGTAAACCTTGATCATGATACATGCATAAAATAGCATCTGCTTGTTGGAGATATTTTTTTGTAAATAATGTATCGGCAGGATAGGGGCCTTCAACATTAATATTTTTTTGTTTTAACAATTTTATAGCAGGAATAATTATTTCTTGTTCTTCATGACCCATTTCACCTTGTTCCCCTGCATGGGGATTTAATCCGCTTACTAAAATTTTTGGCTGGTTAATATTAAACTTTGTGATTAATTCATGGTTTAACAGAGTTAGGGTTTGAATGATTTTTTCTTGGTTAATGGCCTGACTGACATCACGCAAAGGTAAGTGTGTGGTTAAAGGCACAACTTTCATTTGATCATTGGCTAACATCATAATAGTTTTACATTGACATGAATCAGCAAAATATTCTGTTTGACCGATAAAAGGAAGGCCAGATTTTTTGATGATACTTTTTTGAATTGGGTTGGTTACAATAGCCTGTGTGATTTCTTGAAGACAAAATTCGACAGCAGTTTGTAACGTTTCTAAAACGTAATCTACATTTTCAACTTGTGGTTCACCAAGTGTATTTTCTTTAGTTAATCTTATCGAATGAACATATATTTTATTTTTTTTGTGTGAAAGTGGGGGATGATTTTTATCAAATTCTATGAATTGACAATTGACATTTAAAAATTTTGCTGTTGTTTTTAGCAAGTCAATATCACCTAAAACAACAAAAGGACAAGGTAAAGATTGACTTGCTAATTTAATCGTTAATTCTGGGCCAATACCCGCAGGTTCACCACCAGTGAGCGCAATCAACATCTTAGTTGATGATTTTTATATAGGATGAAGAGCGCAATTCATTTAACCATTTTTGCGATGCTTCAACCATCTTGCGTGAGTAAACTAATTGTTGCGCTTGCTTAAAAGTAAGCTTCCCTTGATTTTGTTCGGTTTTGACATTTACTAATTTAATAATATGAAAACCATTTGCAGCTTGAATGGGGCCGCTTATTTGACCCACTTTCATCGATGTTAATTTAGCACTGAAAACTTGAGGTAAATCGCTTAAAGGACGCCAACCCAAATCACCACCTTGAATAGCGCTTTGGCCAATAGAATTAGCAAATGCAGCGGTGGAAAAACTGGTACCTTTATTTAGCTTAGAAATAATATCAAGGGTTTTTTGTTTTGCTGATTGTAATTCACTTGCTGTTGGTTTTGCAGTTAAGGGGATTAAAATATCTTTAACGTGATAGAGTTTTAACGTTTTTTCACCATTTTGTTTTAATAATTTTAACACATCACTTTTTTCAACAGTGATAGTTGGGCCAACGGCAGCTTGTTGTAATTTAGCAATAAGGATTTGATTACGGATGTTATTTTTGTAATGTTCATATGAAACACCTTGAGCAATTACCGCATGTTGTAATTGGCTTACTGTCATGTGGTTACTAGTCGCAATGCGATTTAGTGCATTATCTAAGCTTGCATTATCGACTTTCATACCGGCTTGTTTGGCTTTTTGTAATTGCAGGCGCATATCAATAAGATTTTGTAATACTTGGTGGCGTAATAATTTATTTGTAGGAAAATTATCATGATTTTCTGCTAATTGATGTTTTACCATATTTATCGCATTATCAAGTTGAGTTTGAGTGATCACATCATTGTTAACATAGGCAACGATGGAGTTTAAAGACTGTTCATTCACTGCAAACACATTAAATGAAATTAATAGAAAAATGGTTATTAAAAATTTTTTCATCATATCGACCTTTCAGTTTCAAATATATCTTTTAAGCCTGGGATACCTGTTGCAAGAATAGGTTGTGCGTCACCGGTGCCCAACGTGCCAAGTCCTTTAAACATGACTTGGAATAAAATACGTTTGTCATAACTCGACGTATCTTGGTTGGGTAATGCAAAACTGGTTACTCCTTGGAATTCTTTACCAACTATCAGACGTGCAGCCCAACAGCAGGTGTCGTATTGTACCCCAATATAAAAGTCATGTGCAGGTTTTACTTGATTTTGCACCGTTTGTCTTGACAATATACCCATTAATGACAAATATTTAGTGATACCATAAATAGTGCCCAAACTTAAGGTGTGTTCTTCGGAATAAGCTGTTGGATTGAATGGATTATTACCCACTGCTTTACTATAAACATAACTCGTATAAAAAATATGGCGTTGATCTTTGGTATAAGTCGCCGTAACGCTCGCTGTTTCAAAACTTTTAAAATATAAGTTATAGGCAAGATTTGTTGTGATTGAAACATCTGGGATTAAACTAATAACAGATTTTCCAACTAAGGGTGAATAGATTTGAGAATTTCTAGGATTAATCGTCACCGCACAATTTCTAAGACTACATATAGATGTAATTCGTCTCGCAAAATATCGAGTAATACCTATGCTTGCCTCAGCACTTTCAGCAGATGTGAAATTGTTGAGTAATCTTGTTGTGAGACCAAATGCGACTTGATTGGCATTACCAATACGATCGTATCCGACAAAACGATTATCACGAAACATTTGATCGTAATTAAAGGCTGTTATAATAGTGTCATATATTGGAATATTGTTTTGATCACGATTGGGCACGTATAAATAATATATTCTAGGTTCGAGAGTTTGAATAAATCCTTTACCAAAAAGCGAAATATTTTTTTCAAAGGTGAGTCCACTATCAACGCTGATGATGGGAATGGTTCGATTAATTTGACGTTTTGGCCAAACACCTTGTGGAGTGAGAAGAATCCCTGTTGGACCTTTTTGAATTTGATAGTGAGTCATATCAAATTCAGCTTTAGGGATGATATAACCACTTAAATTTGATATTGGATAACTAATACTCGGTTCGACATTGATTCTAGTTCCTTGCGCATAAAAACGACCTGAATAAAAATCAATAGCGGTGGGATCTGGATATAGAAATCTCACAAATTGTGAATCGAGGCTTAAATCAAAACCATGAACATCAAGATAATCTCCGTGCGCATTTAATGCGGGAAGCCGTGAATACTGATCATAAAATAATGAAACGCTATTAATGGGATGGAGTGTTTGATATTTTTCAAATTGACCGGTGACATCCCAATGGTTTGTTTTATATTCCGCACTTGCTTGTCTTAGGAGTTGATTATCATTAATGATGGGTGTACCTGGAATTTGTGAAACTTGAAAATCTTGAAAAATATAATCATCACTTGTGTAATTATAATCTAGTGATGTTGAAAAATGTTTATTGAATTTACTTTTCTGATGAAAGAATAAAAATTTTCGATTAACACTACTACTAATTGCGCGAGTCTGGGCACTTAAGGGACGTCTTGCGTAGGTAGTTAATATATTATTAGGTGCAATAAATTGGCGAAAAATTTTATCACCAGGTAGTATCGCAGCCTTTAAATCGCCTGTGGTATATCGAGTTTTATACCGGAATGAATCCATATACATCACACCACGCTTCGAAATATAAACTGGTGTAAACGTATCATCGAGATTAGGTGCTAAATTCAAATATAATGGTAAATCAAAAATATAACCTGATTTAGAAGAATAATTAAAGGCCGGTAATAAAAATCCAGTTAATCTGCGGTTATCAATAGGGAAACTCATGTAAGGCGTATAAAAAATCGGGACTTGCCTCACATAAAATAAAACATTTCTTGCCGTACCACGACCTGTTTCTTTATTTAAAGTTAATTTTTGTGATTTTAGATGCCAATCATTACACAAGGGAGAGCATGTTGTATAAGAAGCTTGTTGGAGTTTAATTAATCCTGGTTTGACTTGATTTATTTTAAGTGCTTTACCCCAAGCGGTTAAACCCATTAGTTGAATTTGATTATCATGTAAAACTTGTTTGTGACTAAGATGAACATGATATTCTGCATCATTAATTTCTGCAGCTTTGGATTCTAAATACATATGGCCCGATTGGCCGATAAGTAATTTTCCAGGTTGTCGTAATCGCACGTGTCCTTCAAGTTTAATAAGATTTATTTTATGTGTTTTTGGATCGCGAATTAAAATAGCTTTATCAGCTTTTACACGTTGTCCTGGTTCAGACACGATAATATCTTCTAAATTAGAAGTGCCTGTTTGAGAAAAACTGAGTTGACCATTTCCTATAATCTCAATTTTACCTTCTTCTAGTGGTGCTGAATCATCAACTGAGAGATTTAAGTTAGGTTCTAAATAATATCCTTGGCATAAATTATTAGCAGTTTTGTCTATAATCCAATCTAAGTTCGTTGCTTGTTGGTGTTGAGATATGCTATATGTATTTCTCACTAAAAATGTGATACACAACAAGACAAGGGAAATAACATAAATTTTGTAATTTTTTTTAAAACGTGACATTAGTAATTGATATTTCTCTGTAAATTTACAAGGCTTGGACTTTATCACAAAGAAAGTAATATTTTCATAATTTTTTGTAAGGAAGACGATGGCGAGTCAGGAAATTAATGAAAAAGTTGATTTGCGTTATCAACAATTATCTCAATGGTTAAACGAAGTCAGCCAAGCGAAAATTTTGGCGATAAATGCCTTGGCTGGTGATGCAAGTTTTCGACGATATTTTCGTGTCATTACAACTCAAGGTAGCAGTATTGCAATGGATGCACCGCCAGAAAAAGAAGATAGTCATTCATTTCTTGCAGTAGCCGATTGTTATCATCAATACGGAATAAATGCGCCAACAGTCTATGCACAAGATCTGGAAGCTGGTTTTATTTTATTGAGTGATTTTGGCGATGAATTATTACTTTATGCGCTAAGACGAGGCAATCCACTCGCGCTTTATCAGCAAGCGATTGTTGATTTAATTGAAATTCAAAAAATACAACAAAATAAAAATTATTATTTTGCACCATTTGATAAAAAACCTATTTCATTAGAACTTACAAATTTTAAAGAGTGGTTTTTACAAAAATTTATGGGTTTATCGTTGTCGAGTGAAGAAGAAATTTTATTAAGTAACGTTTTTAATTTTTTAGTTGACAATGCGATGAATCAACCGCAGGTTTGTATCCATCGTGACTATCATTCGAGAAACTTACTTTTATTAGAGAATGGTCGGTTGGGCATTATTGATTTCCAAGATGCGATGTGGGGTCCCTTGACCTATGATTTAGTCTCTTTAATTCGTGATTGTTATATTGCATGGCCTAAAGAATTAGTTGATGAATTAGCAAAATTTTATTTTCGTTTGGCAATTGAGAAAAATGTGTTATCCGATTCAATTGATATAGAACAATTTACACAGTGGTTTGATTTGATGGGCATTCAAAGACATTTAAAAGCAATTTTTATATTTGCGAGAAAATTTTTGCGTGATGACAGCCGCGATTATCTTGCTGATATTCCTCGCGCGTTGAATTATGTCAATGATGTTTTACAACATTACCCCAATCTTCTGGAGTTTAACTTTTTCCTGAAAAATCGAGTGTTATCTTCGCTTAATGAGAGAATGAAACAATGAAAGCCATGCTTTTAGCAGCGGGACGTGGCGAACGTATGATGCCATTAACAAAAGATAAACCGAAATGTTTATTAGAAATAAATGGTAAAACGTTAATTGACTATCATTTGCAACATCTAGCCGAAGCAGGTTTTAAAGAAGTTGTTATTAATGTGTCTTATCTAGGTGAGTTGATTCAATCCTCACTTGGGGACGGTTCTCAATATGATTTGCAAATAAATTATTCCGTCGAAGATTCACCACTTGAAACTGGTGGTGGGATTTGTAAAGCGTTACCTTTGCTTGGATCTGAACCTTTTCTTGTCATTAGCACAGATGTGTTCACAGATTTTAATTTTAAGAATCTCAAATTACATGATCAAGCTTTAGCACATTTAATCATGGTTGATAATCCACCACATCGTGGTAATGGTGATTTTTATTTTATAAATGATAAATTAAATTTAGAGCAGGGAACAAAACTAACATATTCAGGGATGGGTTTATATCATCCTGCGATGTTTGCAGATTATCCTATTCATCATTTTAAATTGGTAGATGTATTAATCCCTCTAATTAAAAATAATAAGATTAGTGCCGAATATTTCAGTGGAAAATGGATAGATGTGGGCACACCAGAAAGGTTAAAAAAATTAAATAATAATCAGTGGAGTCTTTAATGAAAAATCCATTTACTGCTCATCCTATTGAACAAAATATGACTTATTGGCAACATCTTCTTAGAGCATTTAAATTTGGTTTTAGACTTTTATTTTTTGTTTTTGCTGCTTTTGCCCATGGTATTTTTCCTTTTATCTTTAAGACGACAGTAAGTAATGGGGTTTGTAAGATGGCATGTCAATTTGAATCAGAAAATCTTAATGCAGAAAATTCTGAATGATATTGCCAATTCCTTGTATTTCTACCAGGAAAGAGTCATGACCATAGTCTGAAGTATAACTTTCATAATGGGCATTAACATTTGCGTTTTGCAATAATTCAAATAACTCTTGTTGTTGAAATGGTTCAAATAACGTATCAGAAGTAACAGATAAAATCAAAGTTTTAGCTTTAATCTCTTTTACGAATTGTTGAGGATTTAAGTGATCAGGCGCAATATTAAAATCATCCATAGCTTTAGTAAGTAATAAATAACTATTTACATCAAAGTTTTTAGTAAATTTTTCTGCATTGTATTCTAAATAACTATTCATTGTCCGATGATCATGTTGATCTTGTTCTAATTTTATAAATCGATGATTTAATTCTTCAGTATTACGATAAGTTAAATGCGCTAGTTTTCGCGCAGTAATAAACCCAGGTAGAGGATGATTGAAATCACCATTTTGCCATTGTGGATCAAGTCGAATAATTTCACGTTGAATTGTTCTAATCCCGATGTTACTGGGGTATGACCGATAACAAGAAGAAATTGAAATTAAATGTTTTACGTGAAGCGGATAGTGACAAGCAAAATCAAGTGAAATCATCGCACCCATCGAAGGACCAATGACGGCGTAAAGTGATTCTATTCCTAGATAAGAAATTAATTCAAATTGAGAATGGCTAATATCGTGAATAGAAATACCAGGAAATGTGTTGCCATAAGGTTTATGATTATTTGGGTTTATCGTAGTTGGGCCACTTGAACCATGGCAACTTCCTATATTATTTATACAGATGACAAAATAGTGATTGGTATCGATAGGACAATTAGGGCCAACCATTTTTTCCCACCATCCTTTGCTATCATTTTCATGATGCGAGCGTAGATGGCTTGAAGTCGATAAGGCGTGATTAATTAATATGGCATTAGATTTTTGAGAATTTAATTTTCCGTAAGTCTCATATACTAAACTTAGTGATGAAAGGGTTTCACCATTTGACAATAAAAAAGCCTGATTGCTGTTATATTGCCATTTGCCTTCATCAAGTTGTATTATATTCTCTTTCATTAAAATTAAAGCACCTTAATTATTGGAACAACATGTCTATAATAAATCATTCTTTCAAAGATAAATTAATTTTGCAATTTGATACTGCCGTGCGCACTATCTTTGCAGTTAAACCACAAGTTAATCGTGAAAATCCTGCAAATAACTATCCAGCAGCCGAGTTATCCAATGAGGAACGACGACAAGTTTCAGGTTTGATGCGAGTCAATCACGTTGGTGAAGTTTGCGCGCAGGCATTGTATCAGGGTCAAGCCTTAACTGCACGTGATGGTGAAGTCAAAGAAAAATTAAAACAATCTGCTATTGAGGAAAAAGAGCATTTAGCTTGGTGCCAAGAACGTATTCAGGCTTTGGATAGTCATACAAGTTACTTGAATATGATTTGGTATAGTTGTTCGTTCTTTTTTGGTATGGTTGCAGGTGTTGCAGGAGATAAGTGGAATCTCGCTTTTTTAGCTGAAACAGAACGACAAGTAGTCCATCATTTACAAGGCCATTTGGAAAAATTGCCCAGTAACGATCAGCAATCAAAAGCGATATTAGAACAAATGGTAGAGGACGAATCTTATCATGCAACGGTAGCTGTGACAGCAGGGGCCGCTGAATTGCCAGATTTTATTAAAGCGATGATGTCTTTCACATCGAAAATTATGACCAAAACAGCTTATTGGATTTGAATTAGGGGGATAAAATGTCTGAAGATTTAAAAATGATTGCTGCAGAAGCTGCTATTGAATTTTTACCACAAGAGAGTGTCATTGGCGTTGGAACAGGTTCAACGGTAAATTGTTTTATTGAATGCTTAAAAAATCATAAAGCTAAAATAGATGGTGCGGTTCCTAGTTCAGTTGAAACTGAAAAGCGACTAAAAGATATAGGTATCCCCATTGTTCATTTAAATTCAGTTAGCCAACTTAGTCTTTATGTCGATGGCGCAGATGAAGTGAATGATTATGGACAATGCATAAAAGGTGGAGGCGGCGCTTTGACACGAGAAAAAATTGTTCGAGCAGCGGCTAAGCAATTTATTTGTATTGTAGATGAAAGTAAAGTCGTAAAAGTATTAGGGAAAAATCACCCCTTACCCATTGAAGTGATCGAATTTTCTCGAAGCTTTGTTGCAAGAGAATTAGTAAAACTAGGTGGTGATCCTGAATATCGTGAAGGATTTACCACTGATAATGGAAATGTAATTTTAGATATTTTTAATCTTAAAATAACCGATCCAATAGCGTTAGAAGAAAAAATTAATCATATACCAGGTGTTGTTGCAAATGGATTGTTTGCAAAGCTACCCGCATCCCATGTTTTAGTTGGTACACGAAAGGGTGTCAGAAAATTAATATAATGGAGAAGTGTTCACATGCGAAGGAATAGCATATTAATTTTAGTTTTGATAATTTGTCCGATTTGCATTTCATTTGCCCAAAATATCAAAGTACTTAAAGTAGGCTATATTTCTTCACCACCATTAGTTATTGAGAAAAATGGTGAACTAACAGGGATTTCAATCGATTTATGGAAGCAAATTGCAGAATATTATCACTGGCAATATTCTTTTGTCTCGATGGGTACTGATACTGAAAAAGCTTTAGATGAATTAACGCAAGGGAAAGTAGATGTTTTAATTGGTATGGTTTCTATTACCCACAAAAATATTAAAACGGCTGATTTTTCTCGATCATATTATATCAATCGAGTTGGTTTATTAGAAACAGTTCATCATTTAAATTTTTGGAGCTATGTCGGTCATATCATTGGTCATTTGTTGAAATGGTCATTACTCATTTTAGTAGCGTTATTTGTAATTTTGGTTTTTCTATATTGGAAAATTGAGAAACCTGAAAAACCTTATGATATCGATTCTAAGTTACAAGCTTTTTTTCATACTTTTTGGCTATTCTCGGTTATCTTTTTCAGTGGAAGTTTATTGGTTTATCCGAAAACTGCATTGGGACGGATTATTTCATTAATTATGTTAATTATAACTTTCATCTTTTTAACTACAATTATTGGTACGGTGACATCCGCTTTTAATTTATCGTTATCAAATAAAAATTTAACTAGTTTTAATGTGCTACGTAATCGTAAATTTGCAACGATTAAAGGACAAGCTGCGGCAGAGGATGGTCGGCTTTATGGTGGTGTGCCAATGTTGGTTGATTCAATGAAAGAGGCTGAACGTTTGTTGCTATATCGACGCGTATCCGCGATTGTGGGTGACTACCTAGAATTACAGTATTATTTAGAACAACACTATGATTCAAAATTATTTCTTTCACCAGCAACGATTGCTTTTTATGAAGTAGGTTTCGCATATCCTCGTGATGTCGAACCAGACCTTCGACTTAAAGTGGATTCACAATTAACTATCTTAAAAAGAGATGATACCATCCAACAAATATGTGTGAAATATTTGTCTAGTCGCGATATTTCACAGTGTGCGATTTAAAGCGCTTGACATATGTTTTAAAAGATTATATTCTATGTTTTAAGTTATTGGCAAGAATCATTCTGTGCTGATAATTTATCTGGGTAATTAGCTTTTGCCCGTTTCGGTCTCTACGTGTTTGCTTTACACCTTGAGTAGAAAAATTAAAGTAGTGGAACTGTAGATGTTATGTCACGTCCCTTGAATAGCCGCTGCAATGGTGGTTTCGCTACTCGATTTTTTCGGGGTGTAAAGCAATTTTTTTATATCTAGAAAGATATTTTCAGTATCTATAATTTATATCAAGAAATCCCGAACATTTATAAATAAAATTTAGTTGGTTATTTATTTGTAAATAGTCGTTCCGTATAAAAAAGTAGTTTTAAGCCGGTTAGGTAATTTTTTCAAAAAAAATAGTTAATGAAAAGAAAGAAAAATAGATGTATTATTATCTTAAATTTTCACTATAAAAAAATAGTGATTAAATAATAATTTATGTAACTTTAAATAATATAAAGTTTAAGTATCAATAAAGTTCTGTGACTTAAAAAAATAAAAAGGTAAAAACAAATGATAAAAACAAAAGACAAAATCCATTTTATAAAAGCTATAAAAGTGTTCATTGTATTTAGATTCAATTTACTTTATTCCACATTCTTCTCTAAAAGGCAAATTACGACATTTTAATAATGTTTTTTTGCTCCAGATTTAATATTACTTTATGAGTTATTGCCCCCTTATAGCGATTCGGGGAATTTTTCAATGAGAGCAAATCTTTCTAGAATTGTAATTTGAATTCAAACTAAAAAAATTTTTAAAAAACAAGAATAATGGATAAACCTCGGTGTTTACTGATAACAATACAAAAATAAAATTTATCCTCAACAGTCGTAAAATTAGAGTTAATATTGATGGTACACCTGGATTTGGTGGCCAATACAATACCATCCTAATTTTAAGAAACATTATTAATATGGGCTTTCGTGGTGCGGTAGAGTTTGTGTGCCGTGATGCTGCTTTATATAAGTTATATAGTTTATTAGGAATCGATAAAACAAAACGTGTGACTAATCATGATATTTGGTACGAATATCGTGGCATTCAGGTTACGATATATAGTTACAGTTACTTTATGACTCACAAATTTAATTTTGAAACACTTGATGCTGGGCTTTCAGGGGGACAGTTAAACTTTGATCATACGCATCATGCAACATTATTTAAAGTAAGACAATATTTACTGATCCCTCCGTTTGGTACGATGAATCCAATCGTTATTTCAAGTGAAGATCGACATTCTGATCTAGTAATTGAAGAAGATGTAAATATTTCTACTGGAATTGATAATCCTGGCACGACCTTCACCGAAGTTCAACAAGCACTAACTCATGTCAAAGATCCAATAAGAAGAGCTAATCTTGCTGAGATAATAGATGCTCAAGCCCAAGGTCAAATCATAATTCAATCTATTTATGGTTTACATTATCGTGTTGTTCACATGAATTTTCCTCGAGAACTGACTCTCATCAATTTAATTATGGCTGCACGTTATTATCAGTTAATGGAAAATATTGAAGAACCAATGGTATTAGTTGTTCAACATGAGTTAACGGACGATGAGTTATATAATATCCGCCAGGTAATTAATAAAGGAAGATGGCCATTTAGTAAAGAAATTCCTTACTATAAAGATATTCTTGCTGCTCGTAAGCAATTACTGTTTCATGAAAAATTTCGAATTTGTAATGTTGATTCTAAACAAGATTCTGTTAAAGCGACACCAGCGCAAAGTGTTGTATTATTACCAACTGGTAGCTTACAATCAGAAATAAGTGAATATTTTACTGTTAATCCATTTAAAAGCTTACCCCCATTTATCGAAGGCCCTAATTCTGGAAATTTACTTCTTGCTAAAGGAGTACCATTTATTCAATCTTTTTACGTACTCTATGATTTACGTCCCAAACAAGAATGGGAATTAAACTATAGATTACTTGATGAGAATTTGGCGAATGAAATTAAATTGGTTTCTACAGCAAGTTTACCTCACGTAGGCGTACAGGATCGATTATGGCGAGATAAATATCAATTGAGTCCTCCTAGAAGAATGGCTGAATATTACAAAAATACTGCTAATAGTGATTCTCCATTATCACAAGCATTTCGAGTATTGGGTCAAAATCATCGAGGACATGATAAATTTAATCAAGCAATAACACAATTACCAGACTCCATAGGTCGTGTCGTTGCGCCACCACTTGCTACTTCGACTTTTCATTATTTTGGTGGGACAAGTCATTTTAGTCAGATGATCATTGAGGGACGGTTTGTTGAGGCATTAAAAATTCAGTATTCGAGTGTATATCCCTTACCTCATATAGTTAATATCAAAAATATACCTTCTCGATGGGGGTTTCTGTCAATTGATGATCCAGTTTCAAGTGTTGATTATCAAACGGGTGAACAAGTTACATCGAGTGTTACTTATACTAAAAAATTACTATCACTTTTTGAAGAATATTCTATTGTTGCTAAACTTAAGTCGGTCAGTAATCTAGCTAATGCGAAATTAATTTTAGCTTTTGCTTTTGCATATGGTGATATTAATACCGCCAAAACAATTTTATCTGCTAATCCAGTTTTAGCAATGGAAAAGCTAACTATCCGTGAAGATAATAATCAATGTTCGATTCGGCTATGTGTTGTAGCCTTAACAAACTATAGCCAGAATCAGGCATTTATAACAGAATATTTTGGCCCTGATATTCAGTTAACTTCACCTGAAATTGAATATGTTATTAGTGAGTTAGACATTTTAACTTATCAAACATTTATTGAACCCTATGCTGATGTGACCCAAGTTATTAAAGCTGCAGTTAAAGCAAGTAATTTACAATTGGTAGACTATTTACTTGATAATAATGATTTCGAAGATGAATTTTTACAAAAATTATTAACGACTTCTGTTAGTCATCACCGCTTTGAACATGCAGAATTAATTTTAGATTATGTTGATGAAATCCATGATAGTTCAATATTAACAGTATTAGTTGAATTGCCTGAACAAGCTGATTTATTAGAAAAATGTTTAAATAAAGGCGCAGATGCTGATTTTCGGCCTAATGAAAATTCAGACTCGCTCTTAACTCTTGCGACTTCTCAAGAAGTCGTGGTTTTGTTAATACGTTACCAATCAGATGATGAGTTTTATTGGAACCGCCGTGTTGTCAGAATAGCGGATTATTGTCGAGAGACTGGTTTGTGGGTTAATACAATATCCCAGCATGATTTACATGCTCAACAAGTTGGAACAAGTTTACCGCTTGATCAACAATTACAACCATTAACAAGTTCGCAAAAAGGTCAAGACGTTAAACATTCCTTTCCCAGATTTAGATTTTTTGCTATTACTGCAAATATTCAATCATCAACACCAAGCCGCGATAGAAAGTGCTATTTGAATTTGGCGCAAACAACAACAAAATCAATGGAATCAACAGCAGCTAGACAAATAGATTCGCCAACTGCATTTCCTAAATCAACTACATCGTCACCAACTACTATTAAAGTTTCACATGAAGCACGACCGTGTTATTACCCACCAAATAGTTTTAGACGCTATATCATGGGAGAGTCAACGAATATTGTTGATGCGAGTCCTGAAGTAACTGATTCAAGTGCTTTACTCGAGCTTTGTGATCATAGTCCGTACCTTCATCTTGAAGAAATGATAAATTCACTTGAGTTAATGGGGGATTTTAAACAAGGTTTCAAGGATGGCCTTTTTTACGGATTTATTGGTAAGTTTATTGAAAATGTGTTAGCTGAATTTTTAGAGGAAGATTCTGCGAAATTTATAGCAAGTGTTGTAAAAAACATGATTAAAATTTTTGACTCAGCCAATTGTTGGTTTTCATTTATGTTAATGAGTGGTGGCAAGTTTTTAAAATCATGCTTAAATACCGATGATAGTTATTTATCTACTTTAATTGATAAAGTCATTGATATGGGGATGATCTTTATTGCTTGTGATCCGGCTAATCCAGTGACTTATATTAAAGCATCTGTGACATTTTTAAGTAATTACTTTGGCGACAGTTGTGGTGAAAAGTTAGCAATAGCTTTACATAAAGGATTAAAAACCTTAACTGAAGTTATTAATCGATATATTCAAAGTAATATGTTGAGTTCTATGGCTGAAGCTACCCAACATAATTTTTCATAAATTATGCAAAATTCAGAACTTTAACTTTTCAGGTAAGCTATTTATTGAAGTAGTATGATTTCCAGCGATGACACGTTGCTTTACTGCATAAGTTAAATCAGTTGCTAGTTTAAGACTAGTGATCAACTGATGTTGGGTTGAATTGAACTTCCAAGTTTTAATTATTTTACAATTTTTGTGATTATTTAACTGACATAAAGAAATCACGGTGACTTGATTTGTTTTATCATTGTTTGCATAAGTGTTATGAAAAGGTAACCAACTTATAATGATATTCGCTTTATTCGAGCCGTGTGATTTTAATATTAGTCGAGGTCTTGCAATAGGCACTAATCGATTTTTTAACGCACTCGGATCTGGGTGAGTGTGTCTTTCATCATCTTGTAAATTAATACCACATATTTGTGGTTTATTCGTTTCATAATCCTGGGTTAATTGTAAATAACGGCAATAAGCTCTAATCGTATTAATACGATCAGATGAATAGGGTTGATCATTGACGATTGAGCTTGCTAACCAAGCACTAGGAAGTGACATTTTGCTATATTCCATTTTATACGCAATATTAACAAAACCTGTTCTATCTCGACCACATTGACAATGAATATAAACGATTACCGGCAAGCCTGGTGATGTGGCCTTTAACCCTGGAATAATCGTATTTAAATTCACATTGCCGATTTGATTTTGATTATTAAGCAATGCGTGGATCACGGGGATTAAGCCTTGATCATTTAAATTTTCGTGATTAATTTGTAAATCGTTATTGGGGATTAATTGTTGCCAAGTTTTTGGATTTTGCGAATTGGTATTGGCGCCCAATGCAGTTAAAATTCCATTTAAATCTAATTTATAGGCATTAGGGTTTTGTACGTTTTGCGGATTCCACCAGATTAATTGGCCTTTGATAATATGTTTTTGACCATTGATGTTTATAACGACTGTTTTAGTTTTATTACTTGGTACGGCGTGATTAAGTGGCATAGCAGTATCGATACAAATTGGTGATGTCGGATCATCAGGGTAATGAGCAAAATAAGTCGCATGAATTTGTCCACGGAGTAATGTGACATCGATAAAGCGAAATTGTTTGGTAAGTCATGGCCAAATTGCTCATGATAGCGCTGATTAATTTCATTCATTAAATTTTGCATGTTGTAAAAATAATGACGATTAGGATCTTCTCCTGTGTAATCAACTGGCACATCGCCACGAAATAACATGGCATTTGTTAGCGGATTAAATTCTGAAATCGCAATGGTTTGATATTCCGGTTCATGCCAAGTGGAATGAGCGTAGGAAAGAGGGATGAGAAAAAAAAGGATGCTTGAAAATAAAAATGTTAATTTTTTTTGATTTATTTTTAACATAGTGAATTAACTCTTTTTCTGATTTTTTCCTCATTTAACTATTCTACTTTAGCTTAGTTAAATATAGTAGATGTTTGGGTGGGTTTTGATTAGTACCGAAATATCATCGATTATGGTAAGACGAGAAGAAACGCTTGAATTGGTTTTAAGCTTTTTAATAAACAATTAAATGTATTATGTTAAACCGTTTTTTTGGAGTGTGGATCATCATAAATGGTGGATGAACGAATGTTTCTGGTATAACTCGCTACTTGACTAGAATATGCCATTGCGCGTGTAACATCATGAGGTTGATTAGGATATAATTCAGCGAACACCTGTTGCACCATACGAAGAACTTGATCGCATGTACCACCAGCTGCTTCTGAATTTTGAGCTGCTTTTTCTAAATCAGACCTCATTCTGTTCTGCCCTCACGCATCATTTGATGTAACTCATATTGTTTAGCAGAAATTGCTTTTTTTAAGGCTACCGCTTCGAGTCTCGTTTGTTCGAATTTCTCAAAGTCGATTTCTTCGCTTTTGACGATTTTTACCATTTCCATTAGCAATTCATTCGCTTGTTGCCGCATTTTATCTGTCTCTGCAACGAGAGGATGTTCTTTAGAGCGAGGTAAGAATTTTCCAAAAAAACCTTTACTATTCGCCATATTCATTCTCTAAACAATAAATTAACACAAGGAAGTGCGCTGAAAAGACTATTATAAACAATCATTTAACAGCAGTCACCACCATTACCTTTTTAAAATTCCGTTTTTTAGTACTATTCCATTTGTTTTAGTAGCAAGCTGACTAACTAGCAAATGCTTCGACGAGCTATTTCTATAATCAATTTAGACAATTTGCCTTATTATCTAGTTAATATTTTAGTCGATTAATCTTAAGGAAATATTAAAATTCGACATAAAATTGCCGAATGTCAATAATATAATAAATAAAGATTATAACAGAATAATTAAACTATCAATAACTTAGTTACAAGTCACGTCATCTCTTGTCACTTTTAAGCGATATCAAAATAGTTGCGAGGCTTTCTGATACTAGGTAATTGATTCATAATAGAACTCGCTCAATACCCCCTTGTTGAACACGAGCTAAAAATTCACTTAACCAATTTTCACCTAATAATTGCAAAGCTAACTCTTCCACAATGTAATGAGTTTCGATGCCTGTTTTGGGTTGATAGGTCGCTAATCCCTTCACACAAGCAGGGCAAGTTGTTAACATTTTATAAGTGGTTTGTTCTGTTTTCGTGAGCGCATTTAGTTGATGCTGGCTTTTAATAATTTCTTTTTCTTTGCGATAACGCAATTGAGTTGCAATATCCGGCCGCGACATCGATAACGTACCGGCATCCCCACAACAGCGATTACTCTTTACAACATTTTCACCGAGTAACGCTTTGGCGACAGATAATGGTTCATATTGTTTAATCGGTGAATGGCACGGGTCATGATATAAATAAGCCTGGTCTTTATTTTCTAATTTGAAATTCTTTTGCATTAAATATTCGTGAATATCTAATAAACGACACTCGGAAAAAATTTTATCAAAATGATAATTTTGTAATTGATCAATACACGTACCACAAGACACGATCACTGTTTTGATGTCTAAATAATTTAACGTATTCGCAATGCGATGAAATAATACTCGGTTTTGTGTGGAAATAGCATCTCCTTTTACCTTATCCCCTTCAGCAGATTGAGGATAACCACAGCACATATAACCTGGTGGCAACACTATTTGAATGCCAAGATGATATAACGTCGCTAGTGTGGCAAGGCCGACTTTACTAAATAATCTTTCAGAACCACAGCCTGGAAAATAAAAAATTGCTTCTGAATTATCATTTACTTTTTTACTATCTCTGAGTATAGGAATCATTTTATTATCTTCAATGCCCAATAAAGAACGAATAGGCTTTGTGACAATATCACTTGGTAATGGCTTTTTTAAAAAATGGATAACTTGTTCTTGGATTTTGGGTTTACCTGTTGTTGCTTGTGGTAATTTAGTCGGTTTTATCATATTTAAAGTTAAGCGATGAAAAGCCCGTTGCATTTTAAAACCTAATCTTAGTAATACTAAACGTAATATTTTAATACTTAAAGGATTCGTTGCATTTAAATAAGCGAGAGATAAGCGTGTGCCCACGCTCACTCTTTTTTTGCCTTGCGCTTTTAAAATTTGTCGCATTTTGATTGTTACATCACCAAAATCAATATTCACAGGACAAGGTGGAAGGCAATGATGACAAACCGTACAATGATCGGCGATATCATTCATCGCTGAAAAATGTTGTAACGAAATTCCTCGACGAGTTTGTTCTTCATATAAAAATGCTTCAATGATAGCACCCGTTCCTAATATTTTATCTCGAGGTGAATAAAATAAATTCGCACGAGGAATATGTGTTTGGCATTTTGGTTTACATTTTCCACAGCGTAAACAATCTTTGATGGCAAAATTGAGTTCGCCTAATTCCGAGGCTTGCAATATGAGTGCTTCTTGTTCGAGCAGACTAAATGAGGGGGTGAATGCTTTATTAATGGCTTTCACATCAATTAATTTATCTCGATTAAATACTTGATTGGGATCCACGTCATTTTTATATTTTATAAAAGCGTCAATGGTTTCTTGTTGTAAAAATGGCATTTTGGTTATACCAATACCATGTTCACCCGAAATCACGCCATCAAGTTCCACGGCTTTTTTCATAATTCTTGCGACAATTTTTTCAGCTTCTTGCATCATTTGATAATCATTTGAGTGCAAGGGAATGTTGGTGTGAACATTGCCATCGCCAGCATGCATGTGGGTTGCAATAAAAATTCGTCTATATCGTATTTTTCGATGAATATCATCTAGTGTTTGACAAATAGATTTGAACTCTTCACCCGTAAATATTTTCTTTAATGATTTTTCGATTTCTCTGCGATAAGAAATTCGCAATTCACGAGTTTGCATTAATTCAAAAATAGTGTCAGTGCGAGTGAATTTAATTTCGGCATTAATATGTAATTTTAACTTTTTTGCAGATTCATCTAAATTTGTGACGAGCAATTGCCAATTTTCAGCTGTCGTATTTAAAATCTTTAAAGCCAGATTGATTTTCTCTTGTAAAATTGATTTTTGTTCTTCTTGTTGTGAAACGGGATAATTTGATAAATATTCAACAACGTTGCTTATAATTTCAAGTTTGTTAAAAATAGATTGTTCGATATTTAGGCGTTCAATAAAATCATTATATTTGGCGAGGTTGTTTAGTGGAATAACGACATCTTCATTTATTTTAAACGCATTCGTGTGTGCGGCAATTGCTGCTGTTCTCGAACGATCAAGCCAAAATTTATCTCTCGCTTCTCTTGATATTGCAATAAAGCCTTCTGCATTCCGATTATTTGCCAGGCGAATAATTTGTGAAGTGATATTGGCGAGTATATTATCATCATCGCTAACAACATCGCCCAATAATACCATTTTAGGACGCTCATCACGTGGTGCTTTTGTTGAGTAATTTACGGCTTTGACATAACGTTCATCTAAATGTTCAAGACCTGCTAATTCAACATGTTTGGTATAATCCAGGAGTTTTTTTATTTCAACTATTGAGGACACAGCTTGATTTAAATCACTGCCGAAATATTCTAAACAAAAGGTGCGAATATGTTTGAGTTGTTGATGTAAAATAAATGTCGCTTCTGTAATAATACCATCACACCCTTCTTTTTGAATTCCGGGTAAACCACTTAAAAATTTATCTGTCACATCTTTGCCAAGACCCACTTTACGTAACGATGCGCCTGGAATTTTTAGCGTGGAAGGTGTGCCGATAAGTTTTTTTGTTTTGCTAGAAAAGTAACTTAAACGAAATTCTGCCATATCTTGTAAATGGATTTTACCTAAATTGTGATTAATTCTTTCGACTAATAACCATTGTCCTTTTGCGGTAATTAATTTCCATGAAGCAAGATTATCCAGCGTCGTACCATATAGCACGGCTTTTTTTCCGCCGGCATTCATCGCAATATTACCGCCTATCGTTGAGGCATCTTGCGACGTGGGATCAACAGCAAAAATTAAGTGATTCGCTTGTGCTTTTTCAGCGACACGTCTCGTGACGACTCCCGCACCGACTGTAATAGTGGGGATTTTTTGAGTGAGGCCAGGTAAATTTTTCCATTCAATTGATTGTAAATGATCGAGTTTTTCTAAATTAATAACAACGGTATTACGATAAAGTGGAATAACACCACCGGTATATCCTGTTCCGCCTCCGCGAGTAATAATAGTTAAACCTAACTCCTGACAAGCTTTGACAATGGCTGGAATTTTTTTATCTTCTGCAGGTTTTAACACGACTAAAGGATATTCAATACGCCAATCAGAGGCATCCGTTGCATGTGAAATTCGAGATAGACCATCAAAACAAATATTATCTTTACGAATCAAACCGAATAATTTTTTACTAACTTTTTTTCTGAGCTTTTTTTGTTGTTCTATTTTACTAACAAAATCATTAATAGCTTGTCTAATTTGTACGATGAGTGTGTTAACGGTTTCATTATCATTAGCTCTTTTAACAATCGCGTCTAAACGATGATGGAGCGCGTGTGTTAATGATGCCCATCTTTTACGATGGGTAATTAAATCATCTTGAATATAAGGGTTTCTATCTATTACCCACATGTCACCTAAAATTTCAAATAACATGCGTGCAGAACGACCTGTTTTTCGTTTTTGGCGCAAAGCATTGATCGTCGCTAAAGCATTAACATCGAGATAACGTAATATAATTTCTTTATCAGAAAAAGAAGTATAATTATAAGGGATTTCGCGAAATTTATTTTGTTCTGTCATTTTAGTAAAACATTAATCATAGTTCGTGATAGTATTGCAAATTTTGGCAATAATTAACAATATAAAGATCATGCATAACAAACATACATTCACAACTGAATTAAAAAAAACATTTTTACTCTCTGTGCCTTTAGTTGCAGCCTTACTTGCGCAAATGGGCATGGACTTAATCGATACTATCATGTTGGGACGATTGGGACCAGAGGCACTTGCAGCAGGTGCGTTGGGCATGGCTGTTTTTATTTTTTTATTTGTTGGTTGTATGGGGTTTGCGATTTCTTGTGGATCGTTGATGGCAGGTGCGCATGGCGCAAATGATGAAAATAAAACGGTGTTTATTTTACATCAAGGTATTTGGTTTACTTTCTTTTTAGCGATTCCTTGTTGGTTAATATTATGGTTTACACCGCATTTTTTAATTTTCTTAAATCATGATCCTAAATTAGTCGATATTGCCGAACGTTTTATTCATACCCTCATGTGGGGATTGTTGCCTGGTTTGTGGTTTATTTGTTTGCGTGAATTTAGTGCGGTGTTAAATCACGCACGGAGTGTCATGATTATTTCAATTCTCGCAATCCCGATAAATGCGCTAGGCAATTACGCGTTTATGTATGGGAAATGGGGCATGCCAAATTTGGGTGTCGCAGGAATTGGTTTCGCGAGTTCGCTCGTTAACTTACTTATGTTTTTAAGTTTGCTTTGGTATCTTACTTCGATAAAAAAAGTTAAAACGATGAAAATACTTCATCGTTTTGGTTTACCCATTAAAAATCACATGTGTGAGTTGATCAAAATTGGCTGGCCAGTCAGTATCACTTTAATTTTTGAAGTAGGATTATTTTCAGTCTCCTCATTATTGATGGGAAAATTTGGCACTATTCAATTGGCGGCTCATCAAATTGCGCTGCAATGTTCGACTATTTCTTTTATGATCCCTCTTGGTATTTCGCAAGCTGCAGCCATTCGTGTCGGCCAAGCCATGGGGGCGAATGAGCCACAACGCGCAAAGTTAGCAACGCTAAGTGGTATTGCAATAGGTTTGTTTTTTGCCATGATTGCAGCGTATTTATTTTATTTTCATGCTAGAGCGTTAGCCAACTTTTATCTCAATGCGAAAACGTTAAAAGAATTTGCGGTTATTTCCCAAGCGGTCATATTTCTTCGTATTTGTGTTGCATTTCAATTTTTTGACGTGTTACAAGTTATTCTTTCGGGTGCTTTACGTGGAATGAAAGATACATTGATCCCAATGTTGCTAGGCATGATTTCGTATTGGTTAGTGGGACTAGCGAGCGGAACAACATTGGCATTTTATTTTAATTTACAAGGAGTAGGTCTTTGGTGGGGACTAGTGTTAGGAATTTTCATTTCTGGAATATTATTACTTTGGCGCTTTTACTTTAGTATGAAGCAATATAATATAGTCACTTAAATGAGAGTGGAATAGACAACGTACATGGTGATTGTGAAATATTGCAAGCCAATATTGGTTTGCATGTTACTATTTATATCATTGACAGTTTTTGCAGTTAACCTGGGTGATTTGACATTGCATGATGCGGTGATGTTAGCGATGCGAAATAATCCCACTGTGAAATCTCAAGAACTCGATCGAGTATCGGCTAAATTTGCGTTAGCCGTTGCTTATCATAACTTTGAACCTATTTTTTCTCTTAATGGAAATGCTTCATATTCACAAACTAAAGCCAATGGGGTTAGTTCATTTTCTAAATCAGCGGGTCTCACACCCTCAGTTAGTTTAAACACAGCTTCGGGTGCGCAATATACTGTTACGATGAATAATAATGCTGGTGCTTATTATAATCCATCATTAGAAGTCCAAGTGACGCAACCTTTACTAAGAGGCTTTGGTGAAAATATCGTATTAAATAGTTTATATACTGCAATAGAAACTGAAAAATTAAACCGATTAGGATTTCGCGACACCATTGAAAGCACGATAGTCACAATTGTCCAAAATTATACTTCGATTTTATCTGCTAAACGCCAGTTGGGAATCCAAGAAAGACAGTTAAAAGAATCTGAACAACAAGTAGCAAATGTCGAAAAATTTATTCAAGCCGGCCAACGTTCACGCACTGAAAAAGTCACGGCAGAGTCGCAGGTGGCCAGTGGGAAATTAAGTGTTATCCAAGGAATTAATTCTGTAGAAGAAGCAAAGCTCACACTCTTAAATAGTTTAGGTTTATCCCCAGATACAAAATTTAATGTGCCCATTACTGATAAAATTGATATCCCTAAAGTAAAATTACCGACATTAAAAAATGCAACTGACTTGGCTTTAGCTTACAGTACTCAATACCAAACATTGTTGATTAATCAAAAGCAAAATGAGAGACAATTATTAATTGCAGAAGATAACAAACGCTGGCAATTGAATTTAACGGCGAGTGCGACCACTGGTGGTGGAACAGGCGGTGGACAAAATGCCGGACTGGAAAGTTTGGTGAATGGATTGAACTATGGTCGCACAGTATCATTGCAACTTAGCATTCCTGTCGATTTAATTACAGTTGAACAACAAATTATTAATGCCAAAGTATCGTTAGAAACAAATCTGATAAATATTCGCCAACAAAAAAGAACGATTGAAAACCAGCTAATTAATGATTATCGTAACATCCAAGTACAGAAAAAACAGATTGAACTCTCAAAAAATAACGCTGAACTTAAAGAAATGGTATTGCAAGATGATCAAAAGAAATATACATATGGCCGGATCAGCCAAGATCAAATGAATCGTGATCGCACAGATTTGATTTCTGCCCAGTTACAGGTCATTAGTAATCAGGTACAATTAATGAATACATTAGAATCCTTTAGTCAAGAAATAGGAACGACATTAAAACGATGGAAATTAACATTGCGTTACTAAAAAAATATTTTGTAATATTTTTCTGTTTCAATCTCCTTGTTTACGGATTATCAGCTTGTTCCAAAAAAGAAGAACACCATCAACAGCCAAGCTATCATATTATTACTGTTGCTAAACAAGTACAAAATCAAACCCTCTACTTAAGTGGTACAATTAAACCGATTGATATCGTCAATGTACCATCACCTGTTGAAGGCACAGTGGGTAAACTTTATTTCCATTATGGTCAGCGTGTCAAAAAAGGTGAAGTGCTTTTAACGGTTAAATCCTCTAAATTAATGCAACAATATCAAGACGCCTTAACAGGATTTTTAAAAGCCAAAGATACCTATCTTAATTCAAAAGTGAAAATGGAAGGGACTGAAGATTTATATAATTCAGGATTAGTGTCGAAAAATGAATATGATCAAGGTCGCAGTGAATTGGCAAATAATTATTTAAGTTTCATGCAATCTAAATCGAAACTCGATAATATTTTAAAAAGTGCAAAAGGATATATTAATGTCGCTGAAGACTTAACAAAACTTTCTATTGAAGATTTAAATCAAGTACAAAAAGCCTTGTCAGTGCAGTTAACAGAATTGGCTATTCATTCGCCGACTTTTGGCATTATATTAATGCCTATCAAAGATAATAATGGTGATGGTGATAGTAGTGCAAAAATATTAAAGCCAGGTTCTGAAGTAAAAGAAAATGCGACTTTAATTTCTATTGGCGATTTTACAGGTTTATCAGTAAATGTTTCGATTAATGAAATTAATATTAATTCGATTATTCCGGGTCAACAAGTTATTGTGACTGGTGTTGCTTTTCCTGGTATTACCCTTAAAGGAAAAGTGAATAGTATTGATGTGCAAGCAGTCAATAGTCAATCTGGTGGATTACCCACTTTTCCTGTTACGATTGTGGTGCCTCAGTTAAGTAAAAAAGAAAGACAAACCATTCACATTGGCATGAGTGCGCAAATACAATTGGTCATTAAAGGGGAACCTGCAATTAATATACCCATCAAAGCGGTAGAAGAAAAAAATGGCATGGCTTATGTGAAAAAAGTCATTAGTGAAAAACCATTAAAAACTAAAGATGTGATGGTAACGACAGGTCAACCGAGTATTGGTAATGTTGTAATTAAGAGTGGATTAAACGTCGGAGATAAAATTCTTGTTAACAATTGATATGAAAAAAATCATCAAGACTTATCATCTTGGTGAACATGATCATATGGTGTTGAAAGAAATTGATTTTGAAGTTAAGCCCGGCGAATTAGTTTCAATTATGGGATCATCAGGTTCAGGGAAGTCAACGTTGATGAATATTATTGGCTTGTTAGATAGACAAACTTCAGGTCAATATATTTTAGATGGTCATGATGTCGCTAAATTAAAAGATAATGATTTAGCCGCAATTCGCAATCAAACAATGGGATTTGTCTTCCAACAATTTTTTTTATTACCACGATTAAATGCGTTACAAAATGTGATGTTACCTATCCAATATTCACCGAAACATTTTTCCCACCCGAGAGATCACTGCATGGACTTGCTAAAAAAAGTGGGTGTGGCAGATTATTATAAACAAAAACCTCATCAACTATCAGGTGGTCAGCAACAACGGGTTGCGATTGCACGTGCATTAGTCACAAGCCCTTCTGTTTTACTCGCAGATGAACCGACAGGTGCTTTGGATTCTCATATTGGGCAAGAAGTCATGCAATTGTTTTTAGACTTAAATCAAAATGACCATGTGACCACCGTGATTATCACTCATGATCCTAATGTCGCGAAACAATGCCAACGCGTGGTTCATGTGAGAGATGGTAAGGTGGTGCATGAATGATATTATTTATCGGCCCTTATCTCAGAGAAGCATTGTCAAACTTAGTGTCATCAAAGTTAAGATCGATTCTCGCAATTTTAGGTATTTTAGTGGGAACGGGATCTGTGGTTGCAATGGTGTCCAGTGGCCAGTTAGCAACAGAAGCAGCACTTGCCCAATTCAAAGCACTTGGTACAAATTTATTGTCAGTAGCAATTTATCAAGAAGGTGGCAATCAATCTTCTAGTGCGTCAAAAGTGAAACCCTTCGATGTTGCTCAAGCTGTGGCAATTAAACAAGCCTCCGATGGTATTGAACTCGTAGCACCTTATACCACGGTTTTTTTACCAATCACATTTAACGGTCATACCATAAATTCAGGAAGTATCATCGGTGCAACTCAAATGTTACAACCCGGTATCAAAATTGAAATGGACAAGGGAAGATTTATTAGCTTTTTAGATTTGAATACCTATTCTTATTATTGTGTTATTGGCCATCAACTTTACGCTCAAATAAAACAATATACGCTCACTGATCCCATCGGTAAACAAATTCGTCTCGGGACAAATATCTTTACAATAATTGGTGTGGCAAAAAAATGGCAAGAAAATAATTTTTTTAACGAAGATATTAATAATGCGATTATTATTCCCATCACGACAGCTCAATTACTCAGTAAATATGCTGAAATAAGAAATATCATCATGCGCTTAAAAAAACGTGCTGATATTGAAGATGTTCGTAAAAGTATTGATGAATATATTAAAGGTAATTTACCCGGCAAAAAAACATTTATTCGTTCCGCACAACAAATTATCGACACCATGGTAAAATCAAGACAAATATATACCATTTTATTGGGATTAATCGGCAGTATTTCATTACTTGTTGGTGGGATAGGTGTCATGAATATTATGCTTGTCTCTGTCGTCGAACGGAAACGAGAAATCGGGATCCGAAAAGCAGTGGGCGCAAAAAGACGAGATATCAGATTATTATTTTTAATTGAAGCGGTTGCATTATCTTTATTTGGTGGTTTATTGGGTGTTACCTTAGGGGTATCCACTTCTTATGTCATTTCACGTTTTGCCCAATGGCATTTTCAAATATTTATTTTACCACCACTCATTGGCTTTTCTGTTTCAGTTTTTACCGGTGTGTTTTTTGGATTTTATCCTGCGTTTAAAGCCGCTCAATTAGATCCCATCGAAGCATTAAGAACGGAATAAATTAATTTGTTACGGGTGTTAACTTTTTTAGAATATTTTTAATAAAACTTTTCATTTGGGTGCTAGCATAGGGCTTATAGTTACAGTGATAAACCAATTGTTGACTTATGTTATAATTGATAAAAGTATTAATTAACTCGCTTTTTGATCCACATTGAAATTTTTCTCTCAGATTTTCTATATGCGATCGAACGGTTGTCCAAGACAAATTTAATTTTTTAGCGATGCATTTCATGGTATCACCTTGAATTAATAACAATGCAACATCAGATTCTCGATTTGTTAAATAAATATGTTCAAACGGCTTATTGAGAAAAATCTTTTTTGGTTTTATTTCATGGCTTTTTAAAAAATTAACATTACTATTAATTTGATTTAACACTTTAATCCATTCGTGTATATCAACAATGTTGTCAACAAGATTTGCAATATCTTGCAGATATTCAAAAACGGGTAATTGCGTCACGCAAACATTTTTTTTTAAACTTTCATCAATTAAGTTACGAGCTTTATTTTTGAAATAAAGCAAAAAATTTTCAATAAAAGGCAAGTTTGCAATGATATCGTGACGAAAATTAGTATTACTAGGGGAAGTCGCAAATGAATATATTTCTATATAATTATGACTAGGTATAATGATGGTTACAAAATGCTCCAGGTCAAAATGAATTTTGATGGGTAGGATTGAATTAACATAAATAGGACTATCAATTGAAAAATCATCAGAAAATAATATTTGATTAGTCAGAAAATTACTCACACCTTGTAATGATTGAAAGAGCTTTTTTTCTCTAACGAAGTGAATCAGTTTTGCATTTGTCGAAAGTGTGGCAATCGAAGAGTTAACATTAATTTGATAATAACTAAAGTATTTTACACGTAAAAATTTTAAGGGTTCACAGATTTCTTGTATTGTTTTTTCACTTGCCTTTAAAAAATTATTATCATTATACATCGCATATACTCAGTCCATAAATTAGATGTGATCCTAACGCTTACAATGCCCATGAAAAAGGGTAAGTTTTATCAATGAAAGTAAAAATCTAAGTATTAATGACGTGAACTTTCAAAAAAATTAATTCGTGCATTGGTTTAAAATTTTACAACATGAGTAAATCACGCTAGGTGTTTCTCTTCATTTCCTAAAGAACAAAGTCAAAAAAAAGGTGCTTTTTCAAAGTGATTTTGGCTAGCATTCCCCTCATAAAGGAGAACAAAATATGTCAACTTTCACGATTAATAAAACCAATAAAGAATTTTGCTATTGGTTACAAGGTTATTTTGAAATTAGTCACACCCCAGTGATCACAAGTTATATCGTCGATTCAATCGAGCTTGAGTTAAATAGTATTTCAGAACCATTGGGGCTATATACCAGTTGGTTAAAAAAAGTTGTTGATTTCATTAATAAAAAAAATAACCATTCAATGGTGATAAAACATTATGAGAGTGCTATTAAAAATAATTTAAATAATATTTTTAAACATGTCATCGATAACTCATACGATACGCCTCATTCTCAAGAAACGTTAGATAATATTCATATAAATGGTAAATAGTAATTATGACACATTCAGAATTTTGCATTTGGTTAAGAGGTTTTTTTGATAATGCTTTAGATATTAATTTAAATAAAAATCAAATTAAAATAATAAAAAATCATTTAGATTTAGCAGAAACAATTAGTGGGAAATTACCAGAGAGATTATTAATTTTAAAAAAAGAATTATTAAAAGAAATAGAAGATGATAGTTATAAACCGGAAAATATTTCTATTTTAAGAAAGAAAATGATAGAGACTGTTTATAACAATCCATTTTTGACAAGTTTAAGAGAAAGTAATTCGTAAATATATTAGAGGAAATAAAATGGCGGCTAGATTAGAAGAAAACAATATAGTAAGTAGAAGACAAACGTTTATTAAATTAAGACGTGAAGTCCATAACCAAGTCAAGATAGACATCAACTCTAGTGTAGGAAGCAGTTTGATGTGTAAATCTTTGTATTATTGCTTGGACGATGATAGAACTTCGCGATATAAACATGCAAGGTTTGGCGCATGCCCACATGATGAAAGTAATTTTGGCTTTACCTTATTATTAACTGATGCTGAAAAGAAAAAACTTCATGAGATTAGTCCGGCTTTAACGGAGCTTCAGGGTTCAACAAAAATCGAAGATGATGATGATAATTTCTCAATTGATGAACATTTAACAAATCACGAGAGTAAAACACAACGAGCAGGAAGAGATGAAAGGTGGTGTTATTTTACAATTGATCATAATGCTTTTTCTAAAGAATTACAGCTGGGAGCAAAACGAATTCCTTCATTGCAGGGATTACTTTTAGGAAAAATAAGCCAGATTAAAACCTTGAAAGTACCCCATATTTTTTCAGAATATAGATTTCCGGCTAACCCCAAAAGAGAATATGATAATGCCGTCAGTAAGGTTAAAGAAATATTTCGAGATAATTTAGAAGGTTTAGGGCGTTTAACTTTTCATGATGACGTATTTGAATGTGCGTTAATTGCTTTGGCAGATGATATTCTAAAGCAAAATGTCAAATTGGATTTAGAAAAACATAACTTACAGAAAAAAGCGGATAATCAAGAGTCTCAATTTACACAAGCTTGTGCTTGGCAAGGAATACCAAACAATGAATCGCAAATTAGGATTGACTTTAATGATAATCCTGCCGTAGTTTCACCAAATCAACTTAAAGCACTTGCTTGCTTTTTCCAAGAAACTTTTGATGATCCAACTTGCTGTAGTTATGATGCAAATGGCCAAACACGTTGCTTGATTATAGATACCGGTGTTGTTGTCACTGATCAATTTGTTGATATAATGAATAGTACTATAATTACAGCAATGCCTTATCAACAATTTTCAAAGTTTCAACATTTAGGTGATTATAATCAAGGTGAATATGAGCAGGTAGATGTTTACACACTATTGCATAATCACATTCAACAACATCAACAAATATATTCTAGTCCTAAACATCAATGTCATGAAGTGAATGATAGTTTATTAAAACTTATTGATGAGTATCAAGTTACAGCAAAAGAATCTATCCCATCTTGTGAGGGGCATCATGAATTATTTGGGAAGATCCGTGATCAACTTAGTTTATTAAGAAATCGTGTCGAAGAATCTGTTACTCTCGATAGAGATACTAGAAGAGTTTGTATAGAAGAAATTGATACAATCAATAAAGGATTAAAACAGATCCGAGTTGCAGTTAAAAAATGTCAGCTTCAATCATCGCACTATCAAAATAAACGCAAACAAATTTTACACATGAGATTAGCGAAAGAAGGTGCGCCATTAAATAAGGATGTTTTATCGCTGATTGAAGGAGAGTTAAAACAAGAACAAGAAAAAAATGATCTAAATGACGAAAGAGACATGCCAACAGCATTACCTTTAAAACAGAGTCCCAGAATAATAGCGAGATGTTAAACTATTATTAAATATAGACTTTTGGGTGAGCAATTAATTGCCCACTCAAAAGTCTAGTAAACTTTATTTAAATGTAAATCGCCTAGAAAAAAAACCAAATTCCTATATCAACTTTCTAAAAGAAAGGTATCAGCATGTAAATGTGATAGATACACTTCTTTCCCAATATTCTAACAATGATAATTTATGTATCTTGGAGTTAAACATGTATTCAGTTCTATCAGAAAAAGAACAAAAAAAATTAGGCGAAGCTACATTACAAGAAAATATTGTAGCACTTAGACAACAGCTTTTTTCTGGAAAACCATTTAATCTAGCATTACCAATGTTAACAAAAAAGGGCGAAATAGATCGTGGGAAATTTGATATGATGGCAATTGACGCGCATGCTAACGCGCTTAGTGAAGTTTCTAAATATTGCCATTCTTTCAAGACAAAAGATTCAAAAGAGCTAAGGGATTATAAGTTAAAAGAAACAAATTCTAAATTGGTTTTGTTGGGCGCGGCTCGAGATAATTTAAAAGGGTTAGAACCACTATTTATCGATTTAAAAATTTATACAAAAGAAACCAAATTAATCTTTGATAGTTTACGTGATGTGTTGATATCAGCGTTTATACAATTTAAAAGTGCTATCGATAAACTTTGTGAAAACGTAGTAGGCGAAGTAGATTACTCGTTATTATTATTTAATTTTATTATAGATGAGATTGATTTTGATAATATGAATGACAATATGATCATGATTGCAATTTTAGCGACTAATATGCTTAATTGTCGAGAACGTATTAATGATATGTTCAAATATAATCGAGTAGAACCCTATCCAGAATTAACTTATTGTAAAACATTAGAAGCAACCGGTATTGTGCGAGCTAATAGTTTAGCATATAGACTAGATAAATTAGAACGAACACCTTCAATCACCGATTTACGTCAAAAAATTGCACAAGGCCAAATTATCAATAACAAAATTAATTTTAAGTGTCTTGAAAATAGTCATAATCCTAATCCTGCAGGCATGCTATTCTTGTTAAGAAATTATTTACATGAACATGGCGCGCCCGCTAATCTTTTAGAGAATTTACGCGTAGAAATTCAGATGGATTTGGATGATGGTGGATTTACTGATCAAATCAACATTAAATTTGCCAAGCCATATAACAATCCTATTGAAGAGAATTTTTATTTGGAGCAAATTTATAATTTATGTCTTGCACCAGAGGAAAAATTCCAACCTTATGAGTTCTCGAAAGAGCTGGATCAGGCAGAGTTGGAAAAGGAAAAAGAAGAAGCCGAAGTTAAAAAGGAAAAAGAATCTATCAGAAAAGATTTATCTATTGATGAAATAATTCTGACTATTTTTCAACAAGGCCAATTAATCGATGAAGAGGGGTCACCACATCCCGTTATTCATTGTGAATGCGATTTTTTACCTGATGCAGATGTTAGCGAACAAAGTATTAAAAGCATATTGGCATCAACACTTGATAACTATGTAAAAAATAAAATGAAGGGGAAACTTCAACATCTAATAAACTCAGTTAAAATTGATGTGATTATTGAAGAACAAGAATCGTTAATGTTTACGGTAACATGTAGTAATAATACGCAAAAACCAAAGGATACTTTAAAATATCTTTTAGCATTAGCAAATATCATACCAAATCCAAATAAGCAACCGCATCAAAAAAATTCCGCAGATAATTCGCCGGTTAAAGAAATAAAAAAACAATATGAAGAAAAACCCTTAACTAACGAGGATTTAATACTTAATGCCCTAGCCCAAGATGACATAATCGATTTGGGTCCAGAGCATCGGTTGCAATATGTTGTTCCGTTTTTAAAAGGTCGCTTAAAAGTATTACAACATTTACACGAGCGATTAAGTTTAGATGATTTTTTGAGTGAAAAACTTAAACTTGCAGAGGGTTATGAAGTAACAAATCAAGTTGTTGAGGATGACTCTGCATTAGTTGTAGCATTTAAATCAAAAGACCTTGCCGAGAAAGCTAAAGAAAGTGCTAAAGAGTATTTAAAAAACAATCAAATAAAATTGAAACGTTAAACTACATTTCAATTTCGTTCAATTCAATTTTTGACAAATATAAAAAAGTTAGGAGATTAACATGGCTGCGAGTAGAGATAAAATTGCTGAATTATCGAATAAAGATTTAATTAAACAAATTGCTATTAGGATGCAAGAAAAACGCAATCGAGATATATCTCGGGACAATATGGTGACTATTTCTCTAGCTTCAACAGATATAGAAGCAAAACTTTCTGGACTATTCAATGCGATGAGCAAACATTTTCCGGAGACTATTAATGATTTTTTAGGTGATAAAAGTGATGATTACTATAGAAAAGATGTGGAGGAAAGTACAAAAAAAATCACAGACAAGTCTGACGAAATAAGTGAAACAATGAATTTAATGGCCGCCTTTTTTGGCAGAGGGAATAAATCCAGCTTTGAAAAATCTGAAGAAGCAGAAGTGACTTATAAGCTTGCAAGAAAATTGATATTAAATATATATGAACAGTTTAAAAAGAATATCTATTGTCCTGACAGGCTCGATGGTGAAAATGTATCAATTGCCAGGAAACAGGAAATTAATGAAAAAATTAAAAGTGTAATAAACTTCCCTCATTTTGTTTTGTTTAATCTTCTCAATGAATTAAAGTATGAAAATAATACATTTAAATATTATATGATTTCTATGATTGCGATGGACTTATTCGAGATTAATGAAGAGATTATACATCTTTTTAATAATGGGGCTCTACCAGAACCAAAACAAATTAATGCGCAACCGAACAAATGGATACAAGCATTAGCACAAGGTGAAATACATAGGAGTAGGAGTTTTATTGGTGCTAATACCTCAGTTCCTCTTATCAAATATGTTCCTGGCCAAGATCAATTAGATACATATAAACCTGAGGCAGCAATAAAAAAATATTTCAGTGAACATAAAGTACCAAAAGAAGTTATAGATAATCTCAAGGTCATGGTTACCAATATTGGCGCTGATATGTTTTATGTATTGGGTGCTAATTATAATTCTTCCATAAAAAATGAAGAAATACTCAAGATATTAATTAAAGTAGCCGGTGGCCTTGATTATGAAAGTGCATTAAAAGAGGTAGATGAAGATAAATTTAAAGTAGAAAAAGAAAGTAAAAAAGCGAGTGAAGTAGATCCTAAAATTCAAATATATGTCGATAAGTTAAAGAATGGTGAAATATTAGAAAGAGAATATGACGAACCAGAAGTAATTCTAGAAAAAGTAAGTCATGGTCGATTTATTACACCACAACCCTATGAAGATGCTTTGAAAGAATTTTTTAAGTCTAGAAATGTACCTGAAAAAATCATTGAATTTTTGAGAGTGGGTTTTAGATTCGATGGTCATGGAACACGAGTTTCGTTAAGCTGTTTAGACAATAACATTTCTTCGGATGAACAAAAAAACATATTACTCGCATTGAAAGAAGTAGCGAATGGAAATCCTTATGTAGTAAAACAAAAGGGAATAGAAAATAACGCGCTCAAAGAAGCAGAAGTAAAAAGAGAAGAGGAACAGTTAAACCCTGAAGTCAAAATGTATGTCGATAAACTTGCTAGCGCTAAAGTAGTAGACAATGGCGTAGATTTAGCAGAGATTATACTTGATAAACCGAATTCATTTACATCAAGTGTCCCATATCAAGAAAATTTGACAACTTTTTTTAAGCTTAAAGGTATTCCAGAAGAAACAATAAATAAGGTTTTAGTCGGATTTGGCATGGATGGTAGAGGCATGCGCGTGTTTCTCTTTTTAAGGGATTCTAATAAATCAATTGAGGAGCAAAAAAATATTTTATCATCTTTTATTGATGTCGCAAATGGTAAACCTTATCAGGTTAAAAAAGTGGAAAATCATCAAAAAGTGAGCGAAGAAGCTGAGGTGAAAAAGCGAGATGAAATAATCATAGAAGATAAAAATTCAGATCAAATCTTACGTGGTTTTCAAGAAGGTGAGATTGTAAATGAAGAAGGCGCTGAGTCGATTCATGTTAAAGACAATGCAAATCAAATATTGTCTAACTTTGATCACGATATTGATAAGCTAACCGCTAGTTTACAAGCTGCTATAAAAGGGAAAATAAGAGAGACTGAGGATCTCGAAGTAGATGATAATATAATAAATGCAATACCTTCGTTAAGAGTTAGAGTGCTTGATGACGAAGATGTCGACAATATTACACTCGATATTTATTTTGCAGAGAAAGTAGACGTTACGCTTCTTCAAGTGCAATCACTCATTAATACTATTTCACTTTCAATGAAATTAGACAACGTGCCTGAATTAGAGGAACAAAATTTACATTCAGATAGTGAAGAAATGCCACCTTTAGAGGAAGGTGAGGTAGTATTAGATGATGAGGATATGGAAGTATATAATGTTGAAAATGACTTCTCTCAAAATAATCAAAATCAAGAGCGTGAATTAGAGGTAAAGCGCGAAGCTGAAATCCAATATCAAGAACAAACTTTTGAAGAAGCTTCTGCAGAATTACTCACATTAATTGCGAGCGGTAAAGCGTCTCAGAAAGAAATTTGCTTAGCGTCATGTACTCAAAAAGAAATTCCACGCTGTTTAGTTGAAAACAATCCTAATGAACGTCTCAATAAAATATTAAATAATTATTTTGATCAAGGAGCTTGTAATATTCAACTTAAATATCACCAAGGTGAAATGAAATGGATGTTAACGGTAAGTGATGGTCATGAATTAGCAAATGTTCAAAAGTCTGCTGAGCAGCAACTTCAACAAATGCTCTGTAGACCAAGTTTCGGAAAATAATTCTTTCCACTGATTAAAATAAAATCCCTGAGTGTTAGCTCGGGGATTTTATTTTTAATAATGAAAACTTTATTCTAAACTGGAACGAGTCTACGTGGTGAATCAAGTTCTTGTTCACCAATGTGTAATGTTCCCGCAAGTAATCCTTGTAAAATAGCTAAATCTCTTTTCGCTTGATTGAGCTCATCCTCATTTAAGGCATGTTGACCAAATTCGGCTAAGCCTATTAAAGTAGATAATCGTTTACTCTCTATTTGTTGAGATTGTGTTGTATCAAATTTTTGGCTTAAATCTCGAACTCTTTTTTCTTCGTCGTGTGGTGAAATAGTTGGTAATTCTAATAACGAGGGATCTCTATTTTCTGCAGACCTATCTTCGCCAGAACGACGACATTTACAAATACAACAAACACAACATACTAAAGTTAAGAGAGAGCCACCGGCGATAATTGCATATTGATACATTGAGTCTAAATCACTAAAACCATCTGAAACATCATCAAATATACCCATGATTACATCCTTCTTATTTCTCATGTTGATAGTATTTAAGCAAAAATATAGGGTATAAACTACGGTGTTATACTCAAGCTACTGTGAGAATAACGATAATGATAGAAGTAATACTGATAAGTTGAATTTCAAAATTAATATTTATTTTTTAAGAACTCTTTGAGGGGGTATCTCTTTTTTCGATAAAAACCATATTATGCTTAATGCTGTTAATAGTGTTCCCCCAATAATTACTGGTTTTAAGTAAGGGTGTGCGGATTTTTCTAATGATTTTTTTATATCACTTACCGCATGGGAGTAGACCATACTGGTTGTTTTATTCGGTAAATTTCCGCATGAAATCACCGGGGCTTTATTTCTAATACGATGATAAAAGGCTAAATTTGTCTGCTGCGATTCTACTGATAATGTATAACTGATTAACAAAATATTATTTTGGTTTAACCAAGTGACAACATGTTGCATTAATTTTTTAAAAAATCCTTGATGACGAAAATGGGGATGGATCACTAAATTTAAAAAATGAAAGTGTGGCATGGATTCAACTTGGCTGATATTTTTTTCTCGAAAAAGAGCGAGCATTTTTTCTTGATGTTTGGGATCACTCAATTGGTAGTTTTCTAAATACCCGCTCATTAATGCAATCGTTTGACCTTTTTCATTTACCAATTTAAAAAGCGTATATCCTTGTTGGCAACGAGTCGTGAGTTGATTATTTTTATAATGGGTAAATCGGTTAGTATCAAATAATGCGCTTAGATCTTTTCTGGGGGTTGCGATATCTTCATCACTTCCAGTAAAACCATAGGATTTTTTTGAAAAAGATAAACCAGAATGCGACTCATCGATACTATACATCATGTTTAATAACAACCAAGCATCTTGCAAGCGAAATTCACGCTGCAAATTTGTGTTATCGATGACGATAAATTTCGATTGATTTTGACTTTTTAAAAAACCGAACATAGAACTAAGCAATTTATTTTCTCCTAACTTAAGTCAGCGGAAGGCGATAATTTATTGGAATCTGTCTAAATAATCTACCGTCAATTAGATGATGAAATGTTATAAGACTCAGATATTTACTCAGAAATTCTCAGATTCACACTTATTTTGAATAGACGATTTTGTTACTAGTTTGGTGAGTAATTCAAGGTATTGAAAAAAAATAGAGTATTACATTGTCCTTGCATACATAAGGCGTAAAGCGTATAATTTACCTAAATTAGAGTCTTTTATTAGGCGTTTCATGGTCCCAGTATATTCCGGTCAAAATGGCCAATATATTAAAAATATTTTACTCGATGAAGGCATAAATTGCTGTTTGCAACATAAACGTGGAAATTACCCCATTTTCGAACATTACCAAGTTCTTTACGTTGAAAAACCTTTCGTTGAAAAAGTAAATGTTATTCTTCGTAATGTCTTAAATGAAAATCCACTAGAAGATGAACCCTCTGAATATTTTCAGCATAAAGCGCTAAAAACAAGATCACATGCAAAGTGGGTAATATTTTTAGTTTATGTTTTACCGGCTTTAATGGCTGTTTTATTTTCTTACTTCGCAAAATTATAATCGATTAAATATCATCATCATCACTATATTCGTATTGTGCTAAGGCAATTGCAGTGTGAATGGCAATCATTAATTCTTCGTTAGTTGGAATAACTAAAACCTCGACTTTACTATCAGGATGACTGATTAAGACTTCGTGATGGTGATTTGCTTTTTCATCTAATTTAACCCCGGTCCATTTTGCAAGTTTGCAAATTTTTTCGCGAATGAGCGGTTCATTTTCTGCTATGCCACCGGTGAAAATTAAAATATCGATACCGCCTAATGCGGCAATCATCGATCCCAATTCACGATTACAACGATAGATAAATAAATCGAGCGCTAATTTAGCCTGATCACTATCGCTATGTAATAATTCTCTTACATCACTGCTAATGCCCGATACGCCGAGTAAACCACATTCGTTATAAAGGAAATCAGATAATTGATTTGCGGTGAATTTTTCTTCGGTTAAAAAATATAATAATACACCGGGATCAATATTACCAGAACAACTGCCCATCGGTAATCCTGCAAGTGCTGAAAATCCCATGGTTGTGGCAACTGATCGTCTGTTTTCCATCGCACACATCGATGCGCCGTGACCTAAGTGTGCAATGACTATTTTATTATCGGCTTTATGATCGATGAATTCTGGTAATGATTGGGCGATATACTCGTAAGATAAACCATGAAAACCATAACGTAATATTCCTTGATCAGTATATTTTTTTGGAATCGCATAGAGTTTTGCAATATCTTTTTGCGCATGATGAAATGCAGTATCAAAACAAGCAATTTGCGGAATTTTGGGTAACTCTTTACGTAATGCTTTTATCGGTAATAAATTATCGGCTTGATGTAATGGCGCTAAGGGAATAAAAGATTCTAAATCTTTAATCACGTCATCATCTATAATCGTCGGACGAAAGTATTTACTGCCACCATGTACCACGCGATGACCAATTGCAGTGATATTATAATCTTTACATTTATTTTTTATCCATTCACGCACTATAACTAAAGCGACTTCATGCCCATCTTTTTTATCGCTTAAGTGATAACAAGTTTTATCACAAATCACGCCTTTGGCATCAGTAATGGTGAGTTCGGGGGCATCATTTATTTTTTCGATATAACCATTAAATAATAATCGGCAATTATCAATTTGAAATAAAGAAAATTTAAGACTGGCTGAGCCGGAATTAATAACGATAATCGCTTCTGACATAACTGATTCCTTGTTGGGTGAAAGGTTTTCTCCTCGATAAAATGTTATCGAGGAGAAATTAGAAAAAGATCGAAAAAATTAATTCACTTTTGGATCTAATTCACCGCTGGCGTAACGTTCAAACATTTTATCCATTGATAATACTTTGATTTTATCAGCATTACCAGCAGTGCCAAAGGCTTCAAGACGTGCTTTACAAATTTCAGACATGCCTTTTAGGGCTTCTTTAAGATATTTTCTGGGATCAAATTCTTGTGGATTTTCGGCGAGAACGCGGCGAATCGATCCAGTTGACGCTAAGCGTAGATCGGTGTCGATATTCACTTTACGTACGCCGTGTTTGATTCCTTCTTGAATTTCTGCAACGGGAACACCGTACGTTTCTGGAATATTACCACCAAATTCATTAATGATACTTAGCCAATCTTGAGGTACAGAAGAAGAACCATGCATGACTAAATGTGTGTTTGGAATACGAGCATGAATTTCTTTTAAACGTTTAATCGCTAAAATATCACCAGTTGGTGGACGTGAAAATTTATACGCGCCGTGACTGGTACCAATAGCAATGGCAAGTGCATCGACTTTTGTGAGTTTAACAAATTCAGCGGCTTCGTTGGGATCTGTTAATAGTTGATCTTTAGATAACACACCTTCAGCACCACTGCCATCTTCATCACCCGCTCTATTCGTTTCAAGTGATCCAAGACAACCTAATTCACCTTCAACAGAAACGCCACACGCATGCGCCATGGCGACAGCTTGTTGAGTGACTGCAACATTATAATTAAAATCGGCAGGTGTTTTCATGTCTTCTTTTAATGAACCATCCATCATCACTGATGAAAAACCAATTTGAATGGAGCGTTGACAAACTGCAGGTGACGCGCCGTGATCTTGATGCATGCAGATTGGAATATCAGGGAATTCTTCAATGGCAGCTAACATTAAATGACGAATAAATGTTGGGCCTGCGTATTTTCTTGCGCCAGCTGACGCTTGAACGATAACCGGAGAACGTGTTGCATCGGCAGCTTCCATGATGGCACGCATTTGTTCTAAATTATTAACATTAAATGCAGGCACGCCATAATCGTGCTCTGCCGCGTGATCAAGTAATTGTCTTAATGTAATTAATGGCATGTATATCTCCTCTATTAAAATACTTTTCCAACTTCTACAATTTTTAATGAATTCGTGTGACCATGTTCGCCTAATAAATCACCGCGCGTAATGATGACCCAATCACCGGTTTTAACGATATTATGATCTTCTAAAAGTTTTACTGCTGCGCGATTGACTTCATCATGGGGATAAGTTGATAAATCAAATTCGACGGGGTTGACGCCACGATATAAACACATTTTTTTCAACGTGCTTTGATGACGTGATAAACCGTAAATAGGAATGCCCGAACGAATCCGTGACATCCATAACGGTGTTGAACCAGATTCTGTTAAGGCGACAATGCCTTTTACTTTGCTATGATTAGCGCAATACATTGTTGACATCGCAATGGCTAAATCAACTTGTTCAAAAACAAATTCCATGCGATGTTTAGATGTTTGTGCGCGACTGGTATTTTCAGCACCTTGGCAAATTTTCGCCATTGAGGCGATAGCTTTAACCGGAAATTTTCCAGTAGCGGTTTCAGCTGATAACATCACTGCATCTGTGCCATCTAATACCGCATTGGCCACGTCAAATACTTCTGCGCGCGTTGGCATAGGATTTTCGATCATGGATTCCATCATTTGTGTTGCGGTGATCACAGGTTTATTGCGATATCGACATTGATGAATAATGTGTTTTTGCACGGCGGGTAATTCTGAATCACCAATTTCGACACCTAAATCACCACGTGCAACCATGATACCATCACTCGCATCGATAATTTCATCAATGGCTTTTACGGCTTCAGTTCGTTCTATTTTTGCGATGACTGCTGCAGTTGAATTTTCTGCTTTCAGTAAAATTTTTGCTTCGAGCACATCTTCACGATTGCGCGGAAATGAAATGGCTAAATAATCGGTATTTAATTTAGCCGCAATTTTTAAATCATGTCTATCTTTATCTGTTAATGCTTTCGCACTTAACCCACCACCTTTACGATTAATCCCTTTATTATTTGATAGAACGCCACCTACTATGACTTGGCAATAAATTTTATTACCTTCAATTCGATTTACTTTGAATTCAATTAAGCCATCATTTAATAATAAAATATCATTGGCTTTTACATCTTTAGGTAAAGCTTTGTAGTCGATACCCACTGTTGTTTCATCGCCGGCATTGACATCTAAATCAGCATCTAAAATAAAATCATCGCCTTCTTTGAGTTTAATTTTGTCTTGTTTAAAACGCGCAATGCGAATTTTAGGGCCTTGTAAATCGCTAAGAATGGCAACTTGGCGTTGGCATTTTTCAGCAATTTCTCTGACCATTAAAATTCTTTTTTCATGATCACTTTCATTGCCGTGTGAAAAATTAACACGAGCGACATCTAAGCCTGCCATGATCATATCTTCGAGGACTTGGGGATCATCGGTTGCAGGTCCTAAAGTCGCAATAATTTTTGTACGTTTTTTCATAATGTTTCCTTTGCATGTTGGATCAACGCTTTGACAGCGGGTAAGGATTTACCTTCAATGAATTCTAAAAAGGCACCACCACCAGTAGAAATATAAGAGATATCATCGCCTACATTAAATTTCGCAATGGCAGCTAAGGTATCACCACCACCGGCTAATGAATAGGCGCCACTTTTTGCTATGGCTTGGCTAATTGCTCTAGTACCTGCAGAAAAAGGTGTTGCTTCAAAAACGCCGACGGGGCCATTCCAAATTATGGTTTTGGATTTGTAAATAATGTCGTTAAATATTTGGCAAGTTTTAGGGCCAATATCTAAAATCATTTCATCTTCTTTAATATCATCTAACGTGGCAACACGAGAAATGGCAGTATCAGAAATTTCTTTGCCAACAATCACGTCTTGGCACATTGGAATGTTAACATTTTTTTCTTGCGCAAGTTGCAAAATAGTTGTGGCAGTGTCAACGAGATCAGGTTCGTATAATGATTTACCGATAGGATATTTTAATGCCGCTAAAAAAGTATTCGCGATACCTCCACCGACAATTAAATAATTAACTTTATCGAGTAAAGATTGTAATACTTTAAGTTTTGTCGACACTTTGGCGCCACCTACTATCGCACATAAAGGTGATAATGGTTTTTCAAAGGCTGCTTCAAGCGCATTTAATTCATTTGTTAATAATGGACCAGCACAAGAAATAGGTGCAAAACGAATGACACCTTCAGTAGAAGCTTGCGCGCGATGTGCTGTCGCAAACGCATCCATGACAAACACATCACAAAGCGATGCTAGTTTTTTAGCGAGTTCGTCACTATTATTTTTTTCACCTGAAAAAAAACGAATATTTTCTAGCAGAATTATATGATGCTCATCGAGTGGTAATTCAGTATCGAGATCTGAAATTAATTTTATCGGGAGTTTGAGATATTCTTGTAATCTATCAGCGATAGGCTTTAATGAAAGTTCAGGATCAATTTGTCCTTCGGTTGGGCGTCCTAAATGCGACATAATAATTATTTTAGCGTTTTGCTCAATTAAATATTTTAGACTGGGCAGTGCTTTAACAATGCGTTGATCGTCAACGATTTTACCGTTTTTAATAGGAACATTTAAATCTTCGCGGATTAACACACGTTTATTTGCGATATCGATTTCAGTAACATTTTTTATGTGCATATCTAATTTCTTCTAACCGGGTTTTCAAGAAGCCGCCATTTTACCTGTTCTTGGCGAGGACTCATAGTGTGATACACTAAGCGGCTTAAATTTTTACATAGGTAATAAAATGATTAAAACGATTATCGAACCTTTTCGGATCAAAACCGTTGAACCCATAAAAATGACAACGCGTGATGAGAGAAAACAGTTACTTAAAAACGCATCGTATAATTTATTTTCTCTACGTTCCCAAGAGGTCATTATTGATTTACTCACTGATTCTGGCACTTCTGCAATGAGTTCCGAACAATGGGCTGCTTTGCAACGTGGTGATGAAAGTTATGCCGGGTCGCAATCTTTTTATCGCTTTCTTGATGCGGTGCAAGAGTTAATGCCTTTTAAATATGTGATCCCAACCCATCAAGGACGCGCGGCGGAACGAATTATCGCTGCAATTTTAGGTGGTCCTGGTAAGCGTATTCCGAATAATTCTCATTTCGATACTACACGTGCAAATTTTGAAGCAGTGGGTTGTATCGCTGATGATTTATTAATTGAAGAGGGTGGCATGCCGATGTGTGAGCATCCTTTTAAAGGAAATATTGATCTCAAAAAACTAGAACTTTACTTAGAAAAATATCAGCAAGATATTCCTTTAGTGATGTTAACCATTACCAATAATGCAGGTGGTGGCCAACCAGTTTCGATGGAAAATATTAAAGCAACGAAAGCACTATGCAAAAAATATAATAAAAAACTGTTTATCGATGGTTGTCGATTTGCTGAAAATGCCTACTTTATTAAATTACGTGAACAAGGTTACGAAAATAAATCGGTAAAATCTATCGTGCAAGAAATTTTTAGTTATGCTGATGGCATGACTATGAGCGCTAAAAAAGATGCGTTTGCAAATATTGGTGGATGGTTAGCTGTAAATGATGAAGATTTAGCAGAGCAGTGTCGTAATCAATTAATCATTAGTGAGGGTTTTACAACTTACGGTGGTCTTGCTGGCAGAGATCTCGATGCGATTGCTCAAGGCTTAAAAGAAATTATTGATGAAGATTATTTACAATATCGTTTACGTACCGCTGAATATTTAGGTAATGCGTTATTATCTTTGGGCATTCCCATTATTAAACCTGTTGGCGGTCATGCCGTTTACATTGATGCTAAAGCCTTTTTACCTCACATCAAACCCTTAGAATATCCAGGGCAATCGTTATGTATCGCCATGTATGAAGCAGGTGGTATAAGAGCTTGTGAATTGGGCAGTGTTGTTTTTGGTAAAAAACCCGATGGTAGTGAGGTACCTGCTCGCATGGAATTAGTGCGCATGGCATTACCAAGACGAGCCTATACGCAAAGTCATGTTGATTTTGTGATTGAATGTTGTGAAGAAATAAAAAATATAAAAGAACAATTAAAAGGTGTTAAAATTACTTGGCAACCTAAATTTTTACGGCACTTTACCGCTAAATTTGAATTAATGGAGTAACAGATGAAATGGATTGCGATATTTTTTTTGATGTCGACAACGGTTTTTCCCTTACCGCAGGATTTTGTCTACTTAAAAAATATCGCACCGCAAATCATCCAGAATATTCGCTATGCCAGTGACCATAATTTTATTGGCAGACCTATTCATGGTTACAATGCGCCACAGTGTATTTTAACAAAAGAAGCGGCCTTTGCTTTAAAAAAAGTGGAAACTTATTTACGACAAAAACACTATTCACTCAAAGTGTTTGATTGTTATCGTCCAACTCGTGCGGTTGATGATTTTAAATTCTGGACATTCAATCCACAGTTAACAAAAATGAAACGAGAATTTTATCCGCGTGTCGATAAAAAATATTTTTTTCAATTAGGTTATGTCGCGAGTCGCTCGGGTCATTCACGTGGTTCCACAGTGGATTTAACCTTGGTAAAGTTACCAGCAAAACTGCCACAACATTTTTCAGAACATCAACGCTTAGTTTCTTGTACGGCGCCTTTTCATAAACGTTTTTACGATGGTGGGGTTGATATGGGAACGGGTTTTGATTGCAT